>DASYWT010000285.1:0-3050 GCA_035935775.1 Terriglobales bacterium | reverse complement strand
CGATCAATGCCGGCTACAAAGGGCAGCCGGGCGACGGCAGCCAGATAAGCGCTGGCTGCTCCCAGGTTGCTGAGGGCAATTAACGCAGCAGCTATCGGGATGATCCAAAAGATCCCGACTCGCTCCCCGGTTCGCGTGATGGCCTGCATAAGTCCCTGGAGATCGTTGACCTGATCGTGGGGCAAAGCCAGCAGCACTCCCACGGTACCCATCACGTAACAGAAAGTAACCACCAGGCCGGCGCTGAATAATGCCCAGGGGACCGCGCGCCGCGTATTTTTGATTTCTTCACCCATGAAGGAGGCGGTTTCACAGCCGCCGAACGCGAACGTCAAGGTTGACCAGAAAATCATGTCTTTCAAATGGGCACTGGGGATCATGCTGGCGGCATTGAAGGAAGTTGCAGATCCGAAACGGTGCCACGCAATCATCCCCATGCCGACGATGATCACTACCGGCAGCCACATGGCGATCGCGCCCACGTTATGCAGCCATTTGCCCACGTCGAGCCCGGCCACATTCATGATGGTTACTACCGCCAAGGTCGCAATGGAAAAAATTATGTAGAAGTTTGCGTTGTTTGCAAGGTGGTTCCATCGGCCGGCGCGCATGTACAAGGCGTTGCTGGCCGCGAAGTAGAGCACGGCAGGGAAGTACGGCAGATTGCTGGTCCAGTAGATCCACGCGCACAGGAAGCCGCCGAAATCGCCGAATGCGCGTTTGCTCCAGACGTAGAGTCCGCCTTCCTGCGGATAACGCGAGGATAGTTCGATCACCGAGAGCGCCAGCGGAGTGTAGAAGGTCAGCCAGGCGCCGAACCAGATGATGACTGCGCTGGGGCCGGCGCTGGCCGCGGTCGCGATCCAACGCAAGCTTACGCCGGTCACCACGTAAAACAGAATCAGATCCAGGGTTCCCATGGCGCGTTTCGGGCGGATCAGTCCCCCGCCGCCGGCAGGCGTGGAATTTAGCTGACTTTCGAGCGGGATAGGAATTCCGCTGCTGGGATCGCTCGCGGTCATCAAGTCCCTATTTCGTCCACACCGCGTCCTTTGCCTGAGCGGCATGGCGGGAGCACTGCGCGTGGTCTGGTTGGGCGATAAACCTCAATTTGGGGCGAGAAAGTACGTCACCGACTGCAGGATGTCAAGGGGCTTTATACGAATGCACGAGGTTGTTGGGGTGTTGAAAGCGCTGGGCTAAAATAGCGAACCCGAATGAATTTCAATTTCAAACTACTTCTGCTGACAATTTCAATTGCCGCAGTGATTCAGTTTCCTGTGTTTGCCGGCGATACTACGATCCATCATCTCACGTGGCCTGACTGTAAGCTGAGCGCGGACGGCGGCTTCATCAACTGCTCCTGCGCCTTGTTCCTCTTGCAGATGAATGCCCACAGCAAGGCTGTGGAAGCCCGCTGCAGCGACCCCAAAAAGCGCGACAAGAATTATGACCCGCTGGCGAAGCATGAAATCAACATTAAGCACCTGGACTGGCCGGATTGCACGCTGGTGTCGGAGGATGAGATTGTCTGCCGTTGTGAGGTCTTTACCGTCACATTGAATCCCAAGACCCGTCGTCATGTGGCCTCATGTCCCACTACAAAATAAACGGCGGTGTCCGTCTGTAGAGCGAGGTTGAGCACTGCAATTGCGACGACAGGGAAGGAATGGCATTCAGCGTGGCCGTCTAATGACTGCTTTTGCTAGCGCTCGGCGCCTAGTATCGCTTTCCAGTTGAGGATGGCATTCCACAGCAGTCGCTGATCGCCGCGGTTCAGGTCGCGATGCAGCGGATTGAAGTTGAACGCCACTACATGGCCGTGCCCCACAGGCATGTCCAGAATAGCTGGTCGCCCAATGAGGCCCGCCTGGCCCCACGCCTGGCCACTGACTACCAAAGGAGCGCCACCGCTGTCACCCCACTGCAGCACAATCCCGCTGCGGTCTTGCGGGCCGTCAAGGCACGTAGTGCAGTAAGCCATACGCAACCATCGCAGGGGCACATCGTACAAGGGGAAATTCTGGCGGAACACCCACGTCCGCACCGGATAACCGTAGGCCAGGGGATGATCGGGACGCATGAAGGTGACGCGCACGTGAGCGCCTGGGGTACGGGTCGGCGCATTTTCCGAGGCGGCAGCCGAGGCCGCCCCACCACCTTGCGTGCTGCGGGGCACCCCGCCTGCGGCACACCGCACCCCGCGCACGATTCCGGCCTCCAGGGCCAGCATAGAGCCGCTGCCCAAAGTGACCATCAGCCCGCCGCTTTCCACAAACTTCTGCAACTGCGCCATACCTTCCCAACCAATGCCGCCGGTGATGTCGTCAGATTCCGCGGGCGTTCCCAGGCTCGGCGTTTTTAGTGTCTTCTTATAGGGCATAGGTCCCCAAGCCTTGGGCAAGCCCTCTATTTGTTCGGCCAGTTCCAGGTCCACATGGCCGTAGAGCAGGATGTCAACTTTGTCGCGAAGTCCTCCCGCACGAATGTCTTCATCACGCAGATAGGTGTAGGGCACCTTGCGCTGGTCAAGGGAGTACCGAATCCAGCCAATGGAATCCGTATCGGCCCACGGCACCCAAAGCCCAATGCGAGGCGCTGGAGCGGCGTGATGGGGCGTTTCAGGAACGGCGGCAGCGCTGCTGAAATTCAACCCCAATTCCTCCGCCACCGCGCGCAGCTCGGCAGCCAAACCGTCCTGCGCCGGGAAAATCCACGAGCCGGCGGGAAATTCCGTTCCGTCGAGATTGAAAGCTCGCTCTGCGATCTCCACCCGGAACCGGCTGAGGCGGTAACGCGCCGCGAGCACGCTTTCCTGGCCCGTATCTTTCAAAAGGAATACCGGACCGTTGCGGGCGACAGCGCCCACCGGATGCGGCGCCGCAGACAGCGCGACCAGGGGAACCGAACGCACGGCGGGGTCAGCGGTTGGAGTCGCCTGCAAGTGGTAATGGGCAGGCAGTTCCCACGAAACATCATCGTAGGGCTCGGCCCCGTCCTTGGGATAGTGCTGCGGGGTGAGCAGATCAACCGCATAGTTACGGTAGGGC
>DASYWT010000284.1:0-4235 GCA_035935775.1 Terriglobales bacterium | reverse complement strand
ACTTCCAGAACAGCCAGAACTCTGCCGTGCCCGTCGGCTGGTCATGATAGATGCTCCAGGTGCGGCCCTGCTGCCGCATGTCCGTCACGTTCAGCCAGGCTTGGCCGCCGAGCGCTTGGATCATCTGCTCAATGCGCGCCCTGGCTTGGCGCGCGTTCTCATCCTGCGGTGCAGCCTGGGTTGCGGCTGCGGATGGCGTGCTTGCCTGCGAAGGCGGACCGGCCTGGGCGAGAGCTCCCAGGCTGAGAAGAAGAATAGCGAGTAATGCTTTCATGAACTGCTTATGACCTTTCCTATCGGTACTGTGGTGGCCGGCGGTTGCCCTGCCGTCCTAGGCGTCATTTCTGACCTGCCAACTACCAACTACCAACTACTTCTTCACCCTACTAGCCTACCAGCACTGCGCCTCCGTTGACGTTGAAGATCTCTCCCGTGATAAATCCTGCGTGCTCGGTGCAAAGGAACAGGATAGGAGCAGCTATTTCCTCGGGCCTGGCCACCCGGCCCAAAGGGATGACCGTCATAATCGCCTCTCGGCTCTCCGGCTTGCTAAGGGCTGGACCTGACATGTCGGTGTCCACCCAGCCCGGAGCCACGCAGTTTACGTAAATCCCCGCCGAGGCCAGCTCGGTGGAAAGACCCTTGACCATGCTGATGAGGGCGCCCTTGGCGGCGGCATAGTCGCAATGGAAGGCCTCGCCCCGTTGGCCGGCCGTGGAACTGACCAGCACGATGCTGCCCGTCGCCGGGTGCAATTTCTTCTGCTTCTTCATTTGCGCAACGGCATGCTTTATCAGGCTGAAAACGCTGTCCAGGTCAACCGCCAGGGTGCGCCGCCATTGCTGCTCGCTCATCTCCTCCACTCCTACCGCATCGGCTACCCATATGCCGTGGTTCGCCACCAGTATGTCCAGCCGTCCAAAACGTTTTACCGTGGCCGCCACCACTTCCGACGCCGCCTCGCTGCCGTTCAGGTCGCAGCCGACCGCAAAGCAGTTTTCCGACCCGCATTGCCGCACGATTTTTTCCGCTTCCGCCTGCGCTTTTTGGTAGCTAAAGGCCACTTTTGCACCCGCAGAAACGAACATTTTGACGGTGCTTGCACCAATTCCGCGCGATCCGCCCGTAATCAGCGCTACCCGGCCCTGCAGCGAGAGCGATATGCCTGATGTACCTGTCATAGCAACAACTTACCATCGAAAACTGGCGTGAGCTGAAGGAAAAGCCAAAAGGGCTTCTAGAGGCCTAAAAAGGGGGCAAAATGCCCCTTTTTACCCCTGTTTTGCACCCTGTGCAGACCTTGATTCCTGCCTCCTGGCAGCCACGCCGTGTGGCTTTTTTGCCACAGACAAAATTACAACCGCGGTTGTAATCTACTCATCTCAAACCACATACAAAACCGCTCTTGCTCCAGGAACAGACAATTCGCAAGCCTGTAGAATGCCGCGGCGTCGGCCTGCACAGCGGCGCCCCCGTCACCCTCCGCCTCCTCCCCGCTGGGGCAGGCGAGGGGATTGTGTTCCGGCGCACAGACCTGGACAGCTTCAGCGTGGAGGCCAGCAGCCGCAACGTGGCGCGGGTGAGTTACGCCACCAGCCTTATGAAAAAGGGGGTGCTCATCTCCACCACCGAGCACCTGCTTTCCGCTTTCATTGGGCTGGGGATAGATAACGCCATTGTGGAGTTGGATAACCTGGAGTTGCCTATTCTGGATGGGAGCGCGCGGCCGTTTGTGGAGATGATTGAGGAGGCGGGCATCCGTCAGCAGCGCCGCCCCCGCACCTACCTGCGCATACGCAAGAAACTGGAGTTGCGGGAAGGCAACAAGTTTATCGCCGTCTATCCCGGCAACGTCTATTCAGTCTCCTACAGCATCAACTTTCCGCACCCACTGGTGGGACGCGAGGTCTTTAAAGTAGAGCTTGCGGACGGGCAATACGTGCGGGAAATTGCTCCTGCCCGCACCTTCGGCTCGCGAGAGGAGGAGGCGGCGATGCGCAACCAGGGGCTGATCCGGGGGGCGTCGCTGGATAACTGCATCGTGCTCACCCGCGACCATATTGAAAACCCGCCGCTGCGCTTCGCCGACGAGTTCGTCCGCCACAAGGTGCTCGATCTGATTGGGGACCTGGCCCTGCTGGGCAAGCAGATCCTGGGCTCGGTGGTAGCCGACCGCGCCGGACACGCCATGCACACGGCACTGGTTTCCCGCCTGCTCAGAGACCCCGATCTGTGGGAAGAGACGCATGGGGAAGATGGGCGGCCGACGGAGCGGGCGGCGGCGACGGAAAACGCGTTTATTGCCAGCGCGGATTGAAAAGCACTCGCCAGAGAGAAGAGCTATTTCGAGAAATCTCCGGGACCTCAGGGGCTAAGAGCCCGCATGATCAGGGGCTCTGGGCGGCGCAGCTGAGGCTGCGCCCTTCCGAATACCAAACGCCGTATCCTTCCCGCTAAACCTAAGACGGCGCCCTGCGATAGCGCATCCCCTGGCGTCTGATATTCACAAACGACCCGGGGTGTTCTTCGTACCTTTTGTGGGGATGATTTTAAGTGCGGACGGAGGGGTGCATGCCGGGCTCGCGCTGCTCCATTTTCTGCAGGAGCCAATTCTCGAGTTGTTCGCGGGCGTTCGAAGTCAGGTCGAGAAAGCGGATGCCGCCGCGGCCGGAAGCATCGCTCCACGCCAGTTCCGCTTTCGGCGAAAGCGTGATGTCGGTGCCGGGAAGGGAAAACTTTACCCGGGTCACATCGGGGGGCAGGGCCGCAGCCGCCTCAATGGCCATTCCCCCTTCGCTGAGGTTGCAGGCATTAACTTTCATCTCTTGTGCCTTGCCAAAGGTGAGGGTGACGGGGATGTCCACCGGCAGGCGGAAGTAGCGGCGCCGTTCCCGGTGCATGAGTCCGTATGCAGCGTGGAACGAGCGCAGGGCATTGGTGATGGTGATGGGTTTCTGCAGAACAAAGCCGGCGCCCATCTGGAAGACGGTGCGCACGTCGGTGACGCCGTTGAGGACGGCGAAAGTGACGCTGGTCTTGTTGCTGCGTTCCTTGCGCACCTGCTGCAGGACAGAGATGCCGCCGTGCATATCGTCGCAATCAATGATGATGGCGTCGAATTTTTTGGCCGCCAGGATTTCGCTGGCGGCTTCCGCGCCGGTGCAGACTTCCACCGCGACATCCAGTTTGCCCAGGGTAGAGCGAAGAACGCGGAGAGTTTCTGGGTCACGGGAAACGAGCAGCGCTTCCAGGGTCATAACAACAACGATCTTAGTGAGCGGGGCGGGGAGGGAGAAAGTAACGAAAGTCTGAGTCCAGCGAAGTCTTTTTGGCGGTTACCTCGGACACGGCTAGCTTGAATTGGCAGGGAGAAGTTTGTAAGGATGCTGCCGTGCGCAAGCTGGCATATCTCTCGCTGGGCTCCAATCTGGGAGACAGGGAGGCCAATCTGCGCGCCGCCATCGAGCGCCTGGCCGTTGTGGGCGAAGTAACCGCGGTTTCTTCGTTTTATGAAACCGAGCCCGTAGATTTCACGCGCCAACCTTGGTTCCTGAACTGTGCCGTGGGGGTGCAGACGGAAAAGATGCCAAAGCAATTTCTGGCGGCACTGCAGGGGATCGAAAAGGCGATGGGGCGGCAGCGCACACAACCCAAGGGCCCGCGGGTGATTGATTTGGACATTCTGCTGTTTGGCAACTCCATTGTGGATACGGCTGGCCTAACGATTCCACATCCTGCTCTGCACGAACGCCGCTTTGTGCTGGAACCGCTGGCGGAGATTGCGCCTGAGCAGCGGCACCCAGTGTTCAAGCGCACGGTGCGCGAGTTGCGCGACGCTTTGCCTGCGGGCCCGCCGGCGGTGCGGAAACTTCCGTCCACCGCGGATAAACGCGGAGATTAAGAAGGGCCGGCTGCCGCCGTTGGGGCTTCAGTGGGAAGGTCGAGGTCGGGCAGGGATTTGACGATCTGCATGGTCTCCAGGCTGACGGTAATGACCTGGCCGAAATGCCTCTAGATCGCCCTTAAATCTGTCATCCCGAGCGAGCCCAACCGAGCGCAGCGAAGGAGGGGGAGTCGAGGGACCTTGCGCTTTGTCAGCGGAACTCCTTGGAGCATCATCGGCACTGCCACCGAACGCAGGGTCTTTCGACTCGGGCGCGGATTGGTGTCCCGCGCCCTCGCTCAAGATGACAGGATCTGCGATGTATATTCCGTTCACGCCGAAAAAGGGTATG
>DASYWT010000283.1:0-10293 GCA_035935775.1 Terriglobales bacterium | reverse complement strand
TTGCTTTTCGGTAAGCGCCTGCACAGGAATAAATCCGCCGAATAAGACCGCCGCCGGCGCTAAAAGATACAGAAACCTGCTACTTAAGTACTGTGAAAGTTCCGGTTTGCAGGCGGAGCCGCGTAACGGCATACTATCTCGCGCAATATGGCCACTCCCGAACATGCCGGCCCTGCCCCGTCCATGGCTGCCCGCCCCCAGCGTGCGCCGGAGACATTCTTTAAGGCGCAAGAGCGCAACCGCCGCGCCACCTGGCGCATGTCAGGCCTCTGTGTTTTTGCAGCCTTCCTGATGGGCATTCCGTTAACTCTCGTGCTCACGCCGTTTCTCTATGCGATCACGATGGCGACAGCGGAAGTGGTTAACTACTTTTCGCCGCTGCCGCCGGAGTTCTGGCAAACCACCAGCGACCTGGCCCGGCTGGGATACCGCGTAACGGAGGCGGTGATCAATCAGCGCGGCGTGCTGGATCCCGTGCAGCTGGCAATTGTGGTGGCCTTGATATTTCTGCCCGGAATCGTGATCGCTCTTATGCTCTGGGCGGGCATGCTGCTCCTTTTCCGGCACGGGGGAGTGGGCGGTACGCTGGCCAGCTTGAACGCGCGCGAGCCCAACCAGGGAGATCTGAAGGAGTTGCAGTTAGCGGACGCCGTGCAGGAGATGGCCATTGCGGCCGGCCTGCCCGCCCCCAAGGTGATGCTGATTGATTCGCCCGGCGCGAATGCAGCCGCCATCGGTACTTCAGCGGAAGACGCGCACCTGGTCCTGTGCCGCCGGCTTCTCGACGACCTGAACCGCGAGCAGCTGCAGGCGCTGGTTGGGCACCTGGTCGCGTCGGTCGGCAATGGCGACCTCCGCATCGCCTTCACCGTGACCAGCGTCTTTGAGACCTGTGGCCTGATCGTGACCCTGATCAACGCGCCCTTTGGACAGCAATCGCGCCACACTCTGTGGCGGATGCTTGGTTATGTCATTCGGCGCGGACCAGGCAAGGCCGCTGCCGCCGAGGAGGTAGCGGAGCTGCTGGCGGACACGCTGGAGATGGGCTCGACCGATATTGAACGCTTCTTCAACAGCAGCCGGCCGGGAATGATTCGCAAATTCCTGCGCTTTATTTTCTTTCCCTTCCTGTTCACCAATGCCGCGGTGGAGCTCACATTGTGGTTTTTCCTGAATGTGCTGTTGGGTCCATGCATGGCGCTGCTGTGGCGCACGCGGCGCTACCTGGCGGATGCTGGCGCGGTGGAGCTTACCCGCAATCCAGATGCGCTGGCAGGCGCGCTGCAAAGCCTGAGTGAGGACACCACGGCAGTAGCGGGAGGGAACTGGGCTTCGCACCTGTTCGTGGTGAATCCCACTGGCGACGCGAGCCTGCGCGGGGATACGCCCTCCGGTGAGCAGCAGCGCAAGTTCCTGGAGGCGTGGCGGGCGGCCGCCGGCGGCTCGATGGCAGCAACTCCGCCTACTACAACCGCGACCGCGCCTGCAGACTTCGCCAGCGCGCGCCGCGAAATGATGTCCCTGGCCATGGCGGCGGCCATGGGTGATGCCGATGCAGTCACCCGGCTGCAAACCTTTGCGGGGGCAATGGGCATGGACCCCGCGGTTCTGCACAACCTGCCCAATCTCAACGACCTGATGCTGGCGCAGCGCGGCGATCGCGCCGCCCTGGCCCGGGTCCGCATGCAGCGGCAGAGTCGGCAGCGGCAGCAGGGAGAGACGCGCAGCGGGCGGACAGGCTTGCAGCAGGTCAGCTTTGTATCCTTTCACCCGCCTTTGAACAAGCGTGCCAAACGCCTGCAGAGGATGGGTGCGCGCCTGGTCGCGCCGTCGCGCCACGGCGGCATCGGTACCAGGATTGTGATTGCCGTGCTGTACCTCATCCTCGGTCCCCTGTTGCTCGCTGCCGGCGTGATGATGCTGTTTGTGGTTGCTATGATGATCGGCTTGAATCTGCTGTTCCTGGCGCTATGGCTGGCGGTGATCCACTGGGCATTCGCGCAGGACTGGCCGGCAATCTTCAACGGTTTTATGAAATTTGTGCAGGATGTGAGCGCCGCCTTTAACCAGCGCCGATAAGCGTCGGCGAGCGGGCGGCAGCTGAGGCAGGTCCGGATGACGAACTTTTCTACGGTACTGATTGCGCTGGTAATCGCGGCGATTGTGGCCTTGTGGTTTGTGCTTCATGCCTACAACCGGCTGGTGGCCATGCGCAATAACGTGGGCAAAGCCTGGTCCGATGTTGATGTCCAGCTCACCTTCCGCCATGATCTGATCCCCAACCTGGTCGAATCAGTAAAGGGCTACATGGTGCACGAGCGGGAAACGCTGGAAGCTGTAGCTCGGGCCCGCAGTGCGGCGATGAATACCGGGGCGGACATCGCCACCCGCGCAGTGGCAGAGATGACGCTGGGCAGCGCCGTCGGCAATCTGTTCCTGACCGCGGAGCGTTATCCGGAACTGAAAGCCTCGCAGAATTTCCTGCTGCTGCAGGAGCAGCTGACCACCACCGAGAACCGCATCGCTTTTGCCCGCCAGCACTATAACGAGACCGTGCGGCAGTTCAACACCCTGATCGCTGAGTTCCCCTGGAACGTGTTGGCGGAACGATTCGGCTACTCGCCGGAAAAGCTATTTGTCGCCGAGCCGCCGGATCGAGCCACGGTGCAGATGGCTAGTTAGTTCCATGGCTGGAATTGCAGATTCAGGCTGTCTCTATCAAATTGAACGCAAAGCGTCAATCGGATCCGCGGAAGCCGCCCGGGTAGCTGGCAGCGCCGACGCTGCCAGCGCCATAACCAGCATGATCATAACCCCGGCCAGGTAGATAAACGGGTCGGTCGCGCTGACCTGGAAAAGGAAGGAACTGACCAGGCGCGACACGGCCAGGGAGCCGAGCACGCCAAGAGCGCACCCAAGCAGCGCCAGCTTCGCGCCCAACGTAAGGACTAGCCGCGCAATGCCGGCCCGCTGGGCGCCGAGCGCCATGCGGATGGCAATCTCGTGGGTGCGCAGGGAAACCGAGAAGGCCACCACGGCATAAATTCCGGTGATGGCCAGCAACAGAGCGCCCAGAGCAAAGGCGGTAATGAGGTCGGTGTTGAAACGGCGCGGAGCTTCCACGTTCGAGACCGCCTCGGTCATCGGCTGCACCTGCTCGAGGGCGAGGAGCGGGTCAATTTCCGCGATGGTCGAGCGCAGGGTTTGAACCATCTGCTCGGGAGGGAGGGCGGAGCGCAGCGTGATATAGGCAGCCATCGGGTTGGTCAGCTTGCCGGAGGGTTCAACCCCAAAGAGCGTGGCGGGTTGTTGCGCCGGCATATACCATTGGTCCAGGGTGGGCTCATCGCGCGAGCCGCCTTTAGTGTCGGCAACCACGCCCACTACGGTTGCCCAGGGCAGTCCCTTCTGCGGATTGCCGACGTGCATGCGCTTGCCAATAGCGTGCTGACCGGGCCAGCAGTGTTTGGCCATGCTCTGATTGACAATGACGACCGGGAGCGAGCCGGAGCGGTCGTCCGTGGTGAAGTACCGCCCATCCACCAGCGGAATGCGCATAGCGCGGAAATAGTCGCCGTATGTAATAGCGAAGGGCGCAAACTTCAGCTTCCAGTTGCCTATGGGCTCACCCTCGATAGTGTAGGTGGATTGGGCGAATGCGCCCATGGCCGGGAGACTGGTGGTGGTGCCGGCGGCAATCACTCCCGGTTTGCTGGAGAGCCTGTCTACTGCTTCACGGTTGAACTCCTCCACGGATGAGCGGGTCGAGTATTGCCGGAGAGGGAGTTCGTAGCCGCCCACGAGGACGTGGTCGGGACGGTAGCCGGGATCCACCGCGCGCATTTTCTGAAAGCTGCGCAGGAAGGCTCCGGACACCGTGAGGAGCATCAGTGCGATCGCAATCTCAGAAACCACCAGGGCCGAGCGCAGCCAAGTGTGGCTGGAGGCGCCGGTAGCTGTACGCACCCCTTCTTTGAGGTTCTCCATGGGGTCGGTCCGCAGGGCCGCGAATGCCGGCGCCAGGCTGCACAGGACTCCCGTCAGCAGGGCCAGAAAGAGGGCGAAGGCGGTGACCGCGGCGTCCATGCCGATGGAATCCACACGTGGCATGGAGTCGGGCAGGAGGTACAACGCGGCGCGAATGGCGCCTGCGGCGAAACCCAGGCCCAGCAAACCTCCGGCAAAGCTGAGCAGCAGACCCTCCAGAACCGATTGCCGGATGATTACGCCTGAGCGCGCGCCCAGGGCCAGGCGAACCGCGTATTCGCGGCGCCTCCGGATGGCTCGCACCAGCAGCAGGCCGGCGACGTTCGCGCAGGCCAGAAGCAGAACCACCGCAACCACCAAAAAGAGCGTGCGCAGCAAGGGCCGGACATCGGACACTGCGTATTCACCCAGGGGCGTGACGTCGCCCCGGATGTGGATGGCCGACATGCTGGGCGGGAAACTGCGCATGATCTGCTTCGCCACGCGGTCGGCGTCGCTCGCGGCCTCTGTGAGTGTCACCCCGTCCTTCAGGCGGGCAACTATCTGGTAGCCCCAGAAGCCGGCGTGCTCATCCGAGAGTTCCTCGGGGCTGAAGCTCATGGGCACCCAAAGCTGCGCCTGATCAAGACGGCCGGCGGTAAAGGGAAACTCAAAACTGCGCGGCATCACGCCGATGATTGTGTAAGCTCTGCGGTCGAGAACAATGGAACTGCCCAGAACGTGCGGATCGCGGTGAAAGCGGTTCAGCCACAAGGCGTAACTGATGACCGCGAGCGGCTGGTGGCCATCCTCTTCCTGTTGCGTAAAAACCCGCCCCAGGAGCGGCTGAACACCAAGCGTCGGGAATACCCCAGCCGTAAAGCGAGCGGCAAAGATCTCTTCTGAAGTAGAGCCCCCTGAAAGTTCATAACTCACATCAATGTCGCCGCCCATCGAGGAGAAGGCGCTGGTGGCCTCTGAATATGTGCGGATTTCCCGCGCGGTCACGGACGTGTTGGGGCCTTGCAAATGATCCCCCAGCACAACCAGGCGTCCAGGATCGCGGAAAGGAAGCGGGCGCAGAAGTATGCCCTCGACCAGCGAGAAGATCGCAGTTGTGGCCCCGATGCCTAAGGCAAGAATAATGACGACCGTCAGGGTGAAGCCGCGCGCTTTTCGCAGTTGTCGAGACGCAAAGCGGAGATCATGTGCGAGTGCGTCCATGCGTCCTCCCGGCCTGGTTTAATCCTAGGACCGGACAAATCTTGCGACGTTAAGGTAACAGACGGGCGGCCGTGGAATTCGGTACCGCTACGGGAAGAGAGGAGTTAATTCTCCCGGGGGGCACAAACTGCTTGACGGTAAAAGGCGTATGGTGGTACAGCTGTCGAACCACCTTAACGCCGCGAATGGCTAATCACTCAACCAGGCGCGAATTCTTGCGAAGTACAGCCGGAGGGACGGGGTTGGCGATGCTGGGGGCTGCCGCCCTCTCACCGCCGTCAGCGGGACTGCGTTCCTCTATGTCGTCTGAGATTGCTAGCGTGAGCCAAGGCGACGCAGGGAATCTGCTGAATGATCCCCGTTTTGCAATCGGCGCGAAATTCCGCCTCAGCCAGTTCATCAAGCGCGGTGCCGACACGCAGCAGGCCGAAGCCGTCTTCCGCTCCCTTCCCGATCTGGCGCCAGAGCCCTGGGTGGCTGCCTGGACAAAGCTCGCGGAACCCTGGGAGAGCCAGGGCGCGCAAGCCGAAGCAAAGGGCAATACTGCCGAAGCCCGCGACGCCTATCACAAAGCTTCCATGTATTACGGCATCGCCAAGTTTCCTGTCATCAATCACCCCGCCAAGCAGGCCGCTTACCGCAAATGCATTGAGAACTATCTGAAAGCAGCGCGCTACTTCGACCCGCCCCTCGAGCGGGTTGTGATTCCGTTCGAGGGAAGCCAGATCATCGGCTATCTGCGGCTGCCTCAGGGTGTTTCGCGTCCTCCCGTGGTTATTGCCACCGGCGGCATTGACGTTTACAAGGAAGATCGCGAAACCTCTGATCTGCTGGATGCTGGGCTGGCCGCCTTCTCCACCGATATGCCCGGCAACGGCGAGTGCCCGCTGTGGTATACCCCGGGCGCCCATCGCTTTTATAGCGCCATCATTGATTACCTGCTGACGCGCAAGGACGTAGATGGAACGCGCATGGGAATCCTCGGCCGGAGCTACGGCGGTTACTGGGGCGACAAGATGGCCTACGTGGAAGGCAAGCGGCTGCGGGCGGCGGTGGATTGGGGCGGCCCCGCGCACTACACCTTCCAGCCCGAGTGGTTCGAGCATCTCCAGCAGGACCGGCTCTACCTGTGGTCGCTGCTGGATTCCATGATTTACGCCCATCATGTGCGCGACCTGGACGAGTTGCGGCAGCAGGCACCGGCGGTTTCCCTGCAGGCGCAAGGCTGGCTCGATAAACCATGCGCGCCGCTGCTGGTGGTAAACGGCGGAAAAGATCCCTGGATTACCGTCCGAGATTTGTATCTGTTGCTGGAAAACGGCGAGCCCAAGTCTGCCCGAACCTATCCCGAGGGCGGGCACATGGGCGGCGATCCGAATGGGGACAAACTGGTTGCGGCCTGGCTCAGGTCGCAACTGCTCAGGACATAAATATGCGCGCGTTGTGCTGCCTGCTGGCCGTGTTGATGGTTGTGACCTGCGGCGCTTTTGCTCAAGCGCCGAGGCTGGTCACGGTTCGCGTGGTCACACTGTTTCCCTCGCTGCCCATCGTGGTCGCCCAGAAGAACGGCTACTTCGCCCGGCATGGCATCGAGCTGCAGCAGGAGCATGCGGACAACTCGAGTATCCAGCGAGCCATGCTGGCCAGCGGCAAAGCCGACGTGGCCCATGCCGCCGTGGACAACGCCGTGGCCATGGTGGAAAACGCCGGCGCCGACGTGATTATCGTAATGGGTGGCGACGGCGCCACCAACGACCTGATTGTCCAACCTGAGATCAAAAGTTTCGCCGACCTGCGCGGGCGCACGCTGATTGTGGACGCCATCAACACGGCCTATGCGCTGCAGCTCAAAAAAATTTTGTTGCTCAACGGGTTGACGCCGGGGCGCGACTGCCAGCTCAAGGCGCTGGGCGCCACCCCCTTGCGTGTGAAAGCCATGCGCGAGGACAAGCAGTACGCCGGCTCTATGATGGGGCCCCCCGCCTCCCTCGAGGCCAGGCGCGAAGGCTTCAGGAGCCTGGGCTCAACGCTGCAGTTCATCGGGCCGTACCAGGGGTTCGGAGCATTCGTTCAACGCTCGTGGGCTCGCGACAACGCTGACGTGCTCGAACAGTATCTCGCAGCCTACATCGAGGCCCAACGCTGGCTGCTGAATCCGGCCAACAAGCAACAGGTCATCAGCCTGCTGACCACGGGTTCCCACCTCGCTCCCGAGGTGGCCGCTGAAACTTACGCCGATATGCTCAAGCCCGGAGGATACGAAAAAGACGCGCGCTTTGATCCCGCTGCTTTCCGCAACGTGCTTAAGCTGCGCGCTGAAGTTGAAGGCCAGTGGGGCGGCCATCCCCCCGCGCCCGGCAAATACTACGATTCTGCTTATTACAACAAGGCATTGGCCCTGTTGAAGAACGCGCGCGGAAAGTGAGTTTGGCCGGAACGGCAATCATCCAAGGAGGCGGTTCATGAGACGTCTGGTCGGAATTGCAGTCGTTGTAAGCATCGGATGTGCGATGGCGGCCTTAGGGTCCGTGCGGGCGGTTGCCGCAGAGACGAATCAGGCGGTTGTGGATGCCGACCACGCGTTCATTCAGGCCCTCGGCAAGAGCGATAAGGCGGCTCTCGGCAAGCTGCTCGATGCTGATTTTTCCTGGACGAACACCGAGGGCAAGACAGTGGGCAGGTCTGCCGCTTTGGGCGATCTGTCTTCGCTGGCCGGCGGCAATCCCGCTGACGCTGAAGTGAAGGAAATCACCTTCGGCGAGGTGGGGGAAGTGACCGCGATCAGCGGCAAAACCCACGTCTTGCGGGTCTGGGTGAAGCGGCCAGCGGGCTGGCGTCTGTTGGTCTCCCATGCCGCCACCCTCGCGGCCGAAGGCCACCTCGGCACCGCCGCCAAACACGGCACAGAGTGCGTGAATCCCTGCAAGACCATTCCCTACAAGCCGAAGAATGCCGCGGAACGAGGCGTGATCGCCTCCTGGCAAGCGCTGGAGACCGCCGTGACCAACCACGAATCGCAGAACTGGGGACCGCACGTGGCCGAAGAGTTCATGCTGGTCAGCTCGGGCAATGACCATCCGCTGGACAAGAAAGATCGCATGGCGATTCTCGACAAACAGAAGGCGGCGGGAACCAGCTCGGCGCCCGCGCCGCTGGTCTCGGCGCGCATGTTGGATTTCGGTGACACGGTAGTGATGAGTTCCTTACATCAGTCGCCGGGAAGCAAGGCGACCCGCGTGACCCGCATCTGGGTCAACCGCGACGGGACCTGGAAACTGGCTTACAGCCAGCAGACCGCTGTTCAAGGGTCTAACGGCGGCAAGCACTAAACGCGTAGTCAGGGAGTGGGCTGGACGGCCTGGGCCTTCGGAGCTGAAACCAGGGCGGGCAGGCTGGTGCGGTTCCAGCCTCCTCCAAGCGCTTGGATCAGCAGCACCGTGGCTGCCATTCGGCGTCCCAGAATATTAACCGCCGCGACCTCATTGGTCAGGGCCGCGTTTTGTGCCGTAATGACTTCCAGGTAGCTGGTGACTCCGCCCTTGTAGCGATTGGTTGCAGTGGTCAGTGCTTTCTGCGCCGCGATGACGGCCTCATTCTGCACCTGCGCCTCCTGCTCCAGCAAAGTAATGACACTCAGCTCATCCTCTACTTGCTGAAAGCCGGTGAGCACGGTCTCGCGGTAACTCGCTACCGTCTGGTCGTAAGCTGCGCGCGCCTGCTCGGAAAGGGCGCGGCGCCGGCCCACGTCAAAGAGAGTAGCGGCAGCCGCGGGCCCAGCCGACCAGAACAGGCTGGGGCCGGAAATCAGGGTGGTGATGCTTCCGCTCTCAAACCCGGCCGCCGCCGCCAGGTTAACCACGGGATAATACGCGCTGGCGGCGACTCCTACCTGCGCGTTGGCAGCCGCCACGCGCCGCTCGGCGCCCGCAATGTCGGGACGCCTCTCCAGCAACTCCGAGGGCAAGCCCAGCGGAATGCGGGGCGGTGGTGTGCTGAGCGGTAAGGGCGGCAGTCCAAACGACGGTGCGGGCGTGCCGATCAGCGTAGCCACGTTGTGTTCATACTGCGCTCGCAGCACTCCTACATCAATTGCCTGGGCCCTGGTCGCCTGCAACTGCGCCTCCGCCTGCTGCACGTCCAGGCCGGAAGCAAGCCCGCCGTGGAACCGGTTTTGCGTCAGCTGCAGCGCCCGCTGGTAGTCGGCCACAGTGGAGTTCAGCAGTTGCTCTTCGGCATCCAGGCTGCGGGCCTGAAAATAATAAAAAGCCAGGTCGCCATGCATGGCCAGGTTCACCGCGGCGAGGTCGGCGGCGCTGGCCTGCGCCTGCTCCCGGCTGGCTTCTACAGTCTTCCGCACTCGCCCCCACACATCCGCCTGGTAGGACAACGTGACCGGCAGCATCAGGTCGGTGAAAGTCCTGCCCGACAAAGTTGTGCTGCGCGGCTGCCGGTTCTCGGAAGTGTGGGCGCGGGTAGCGGAAGCTCCGCCGGTAATGGTGGGATAGTAATCGGCGCGATAGTAGCGCAGAAGCGCCCGTGCCTGGCGAAACTGCGCCTCCGCCGCTTTCAGGTTCTGGTTCGAAATATTTACCTGTTGCTCCAGCGCGTTCAGTTGCGGGTCGTTAAATATGAGCCACCAGTCCCCGCCCAGGGCCTGTTCGCTGGGCTGCGCTTGTTTCCATGCGCCTGACTCCTTGTAGACGGGCGGTACGGGCGCAGTTGGGCGAGAGTACCGCGGGCCCACCGTACAACCGGCGGCGATGAGCAGTCCCAGCGCTGCCGAAGCCACCGCAAGAGCGGGGAATAGATGTAGACCCGGCTTGGACCCAACTTTCACTTCCTGCCGTCCTGGGTGTTGGGGCTGCGTGCCGGCGGCGGAGTGGAACTCTTCACCACTACGTTTTCTCCCTGTTCCAGCGCGTCCGGCGGGTTAACAACAACAGCGTCTTCGGGCGCGAGTCCTTCCAGCACCTCCACGCTGCTGCCGAAATCCCGCCCGATAGTAAGTTTCTGCAAGCGGATGCGGTTGTCTGGGCCGACCACCGCTGCCATTGTGCCTTCCGGCCGGAAAAGCAGAGCATTGATGGGCAAATTCAGGCGCTT
>DASYWT010000282.1:0-5146 GCA_035935775.1 Terriglobales bacterium | reverse complement strand
TCCGCCAGCAACCACTAGCCATGTAGAAGTCAGCGCCACTGACCGCGCCGCTATGGGCATTCCTGAGGCCCTGGTCCGCTATTCGGTCGGGATAGAAGATGTGGATGATCTCATCGCCGATCTCAGCCAGGCGCTGGCTTAGCCGCCACTCAACCGCTCCCGCCTGCGGCTAAAGCCGCTTTTCTAAAGCGGGACACAATGCAGAGCTAAAGCGCTGCGCCACCCCAGAGCCAGCGGATGAAGGCGGATAATCTTGGGTGGAGGAGGCCTTCAGGCCTGCACGTCAGAGCGATAGGGAGTCTGGGCTTCAGCCCCAGAGCCGCTCAGTGGCCGCAACTCGGTTCCCCTACACTACAATGAGCCGAGACGCATGTACTTTCTCTACAGTGTGGGCTTGGGGCTGTGGCTGCTGCTGGGGACGCCCGTCTGGCTGCTGCAGATGCTGCGTCACGGCAAGCATCGTGCCGGCTTGCGCGCGCGCCTGGGGAAGGTGCCGGAGCCATTGCGCCATCACCGCAAAGCGCCGATCTTCTGGGTGCATGCGGTCTCCGTGGGCGAGGTGCTTGCGGTCAGCGGGCTGGTCACTCAATTGCGCTCCCGCCATCCGCGGGCGCGCATCGTGGTTTCCACCGTAACGGATACCGGCCAGAAGCTGGCCCGCCAGCGCTTTGGCGCGGAGAACGTCTTCTACTTCCCGCTGGACTTCGGCTTCGCCGTTCGCCCGTACCTGGAGGTGCTGCGGCCGAGACTGGTGGTGATTGCCGAAACCGAGTTCTGGCCCAACTTTCTGCGGCTGGCCCATGAGAGCGGCGCGCGGGTGGTGGTGGTGAACGCGCGCATTTCCGACCGTTCTCTTCCCGGCTATCGGCGGGTGCGGCGCTGGCTGGCGCGTGTACTGCAGAACGTTGACCTGCTGCTGGCGCAGACGGAGCAGGATCGGGAGCGGTTGCTGGCTATCGGTGCGCCGAGTGGGCGGGTGCAGGTGGTGGGCAACTTGAAGTTCGATGTTCCGGCTCCCGAACCACCCCCGATTGTGCAGCAACTGCGCTCAGCGCTGGCTCTCGCCGAGGCCAGCCCGGTGATTGTCGCCGGCAGCACCGTGGAGGGCGAGGAACCCTTGCTGCTGCGCGCCTTCGAGACTGTGCTGACTCGCCACCCGCGCGCCGTCATGGTGCTGGCGCCGCGGCATCCGGAGCGTTTCAATCACGTCGCCAGCATGATTTCGGATTTGTGTATCCGTTTCTGGCGGCGCTCGGAGTGGCAGCCGGCGCGTTCTATCGCTGGACGCGTCTTCCTGCTGGACAGCATCGGCGAACTGGCCGCTCTGTATGCCCTGGCGACAGCGGCTTTCGTGGGTGGCAGCCTGGTAGAGCGCGGCGGGCACAACATTCTGGAAGCGGCGCAGTATGGCATTCCCGTCCTGGTGGGGCCGCATACCGAAAACTTCCGCGACATGGTGAACCTGTTTCGCGATGCGGGAGCGGTGCGCGTGGTGGGACCTGCCGAGCTGCCCCTGGTGTTAACCGAGCTGGCGGAAAATGACAGCGAGCGGCAGGCTATGGGACAGCGGGCGCTCGAAACCCTGCAAGCGCACCGCGGGGCCACCGAGCGCACCTTGCAGGCGCTGGAACCGCTGTTAGCCGGCGCGCTGCACGCTGATCAGGGAGGCGCCGTAAGCTACGTTTCCAGCAACGACTCCGGCGACGCCAGCGCGGCGGCGCGGCGGCCATGAGCGTTCTCTCGGCGCTGTTTGGAGCCGGCGTGCGCGCGCGCAATGCCCTATATGACCGCGGCACATTGCAGGCACGCCGTCTAGAAGGGCCAACTATCAGCGTCGGAAACCTGTCGGTGGGGGGAGCGGGCAAGACTCCGTTCGTCATCCTGCTCGGCCAGTTGCTGCAGGCGCGCGGCATTGCCTTCGATGTGCTCTCGCGCGGTTACGGCCGCGCCTCGCGGGGCGTTGCCTTTGTGGATCCGCAGGGTTCGCCGCGCGAGTTCGGCGATGAGCCCCTGCTTATCGCCCGCCGCCTGAATGTTCCAGTGATAGTGGGTGAAGACCGGTACGCGTCGGGCGCGGCAGCGGAGCAGAAGTTCGGTCCGCGCCTGCACCTGCTGGACGATGGCTTCCAGCACCGCGCTTTGGCGCGCGACTTCGATATTGTGCTGGTTACCGGCGACGACCTCAAGGATCGGCTGCTGCCCGCCGGCCGCTTGCGCGAGCCCTTGCAGTCGCTGCGCCGGGCCGACGCCGTGGTGCTCTCTTCGGCGGTGAAAGCCGAGGACCTGCCCCTGCAGAAACAACTGGTCTGGCGCACGAAGCGCGATATTGTGCTGCGCGATCCGCCCGCCACGCCGATTGCCTTCTGCGCCATCGCCCGGCCCAAGCAGTTTTTTCTGCAGTTGCGCTTTGCCGGCTGCGAGCCAGCCGCGGAAGCGGCTTTTCGCGACCATCACGCCTACACGCAATCTGATGTGCGCGACCTGCTGCAACTCCGCGAACGCTGCCAGGGCGGAGGTTTCATCACCACGGAGAAGGACGCCATCAACCTGGGAGAGCTGGCCTCTCAACTGCAGCCTCTGGCGGTGGTTCCGGTGAAGATGGAACTGGTGGACGCGGCCGCAGCGATGGAACGCATGCTGGCTGCCATCAGCGAGCGGCGCGCAAGCTTTCAACAGCTGTCATCCTGAGCGTAGCCGGCCGGTTCGCTTGCGAACCGGCCGGCGAAGTCGAAGGACCGCGTGTTTGTTGATCTTTCAGCAGCCGTTCCAGGGAGTTCTCATGTGAATCCTTGCTGATGGTAGAAACTCCCTTTGGCAGTGCGCCACCTGAAGGGCGTAGGGGTGTTTCGACTCGGGCATGCGCCCTCGCTCAACATGACAGTATTTTGCGAAGAGGTCCTTCGCTACGCTCAGGATTTCGGCAGCGGGCTCAGACGCCCGCTGAACGCCTCAATTTCGACTCGGGCATGCGCCCTCGCTCAACATGACAGTATTTCGCGAAGAGGTCCTTCGCTACGCTCAGGATTTCGGCAGCGGGCTCAGACACCCGCTGAACGCCTCAATTTCGACTCGGGCATGCGCCCTCACTCAACATGACAGAAATTGGAGAGTTTTGCCTTCAGCCGTTGGGCAACCATCTGTCAAAACGCCCTCTTCACAAATTTTGCCAGGTAATACGCGTCCAGATATTTGAAGGGAAACTCGCCGCAACTGTAATGGCCGCAGGGCAGGACGGAAACTTTGTGTTCAAGATTGCGGCGCCGGCATTCAGCAATGAACTGCAGCGAGAATTCCGGCAAGAACGTCAGATCATACCTGGCATAGACAACCAGTGAGCGGCGGGGATACCGCTCATAGCGGTCGAAATAAGACATGGGGCTAATGGCCAACCAGGCCTGGCGTAACCGTGCAAGGTCAATCTGCCCGTCAATTCCGCTGCGAATGTGATGCGTGGACTGCCCCGTCCACACCACGTCGGCAAAATAAGTGGACGCATGGTTGAAAGCGCATACGCTCAGCCTAGGTTCGTGCGCCGCGGTGATGAAAGCGTAACAGGAACCCAGGCTGGTGCCCACGATGCCGAATCGCCGGCAGCCCTGCGCCTGCAGCCAATCCAGGCAGGAGCGCGCGTCAAGCACGGCCTGGCGGGCGGCATCAATGGTACGCGCGATGTTGGCGGAAACGGCATAGTCGGCGCGCTCGATTTCCGGCGGCTTGCGCAGGTCGTGATAGGGCAAACTGAGCCGCAGGGCCGCCACGCCGAGAAAGCTGAAAATGCGGCACAGAGCATTATGACTTTCCGCGTCGGCGTTCCACTGTGGCAAAACCACTACTGCGCTATCACCTTTGGCGGGATACCAGCGCGCGTGAACCGTGTTGTTCTCGGAGTAGGGAGTAGCCACCGGCGAAGTGAAGCGCAGAAAGCTCGACGGCTGACGTTCGGCCGTAGACGGTCGTTGGCTTTCGGCAGCTGGTCGCCGGCCGCCTGGCGCTGCAGCACCGTTCTCTAATCGGAAATCCTCAGGGGTGCGGTAGGAGAAAAAGTCGTCGCTGTGCGCCAGAATGCGGCGATTGATCTCATTGATAGCCTGCTCGGGGTCACTCGGTGCGCAACCGTTGCCGCAGGGCCAGTTGTGCGTCCACTCCAAACCCCAGTCCAGCGGCCGCACCACGCGATTGTTGTCGCGGGCGTTGAGCCGGGTCTCCCAGGCGTACATCCACCGAGCGTAGGGATGGGGCACAAGGTCTAAGGTACAGCAATCAGCACTCAGCAGTCAGCATTCAGCAGGTGGGTCGAAGCAATTAGCATGTAGCACTTAGCATTTAGCCCCTAAACATCGGTGGTGGAATCGAGAAAAATGGTGAAGGGCCGAGTCTTGATTGCTAACTGCTGCCCTCGGCTGAGTGCTGATTGCTGAATGCTATGTCAGCTGTTGCCTGGACCAGATCAATCGTCACTCTTCAATCGTCAATCTTCAATTAATCCACGTACTTTCTCGGCACCCGCTTGGAGATATTGCACAGCACCTCGTAGGGAATGGTGTCTGCGGCATTGGCGTGGTCCCAGGCGGTGATGCGCAGGCCGCCCGTCGCACCGATAAGGACGACTTCGTCTCCTACCACCACGCCCGGGATATCGGTTACGTCTACCAGAGATATGTCCATTGAAACGCGCCCCACAATGGGGGCGCTCGCGCCGCGCACAATCACCTGGCCACGGGAGGAGAGCCGCCGGCTCAAGCCGTCGGCATAGCCCACCGGCAGCGCCGCGATGCGCGAGGACCGCCTGGTCACATAAGTGCCGTTATAGCCCAGCGCGCTGCCCGCGGAAAACTCCCGCAGCGAGATCACCCGCGTTTTCCAGGAGAGCACCGGTTCGACAGGCGGCTGCTTTAGGTGAGCGTCCCCGCTGAACGGCAGGTAGTAGCCGTAAAGCGAAATGCCCGGTCGCACCATGTTCTTGCGGGCCTGGGGAAGGCTGACGATGGCGGCACTGTTGGCGGCGTGATAATACCGGGGCGAAAAGCCTTCACGCTGAACCAGCGCAATCGCCTGCTCGAAACCGGCCAGTTGCTGTTGCACATCGGCGGCGCCTGTCACCTCCGCCGACGCCAGGTGAGTGAAAACACCTTCCAGCGCCAGGCAA
>DASYWT010000281.1:0-7568 GCA_035935775.1 Terriglobales bacterium | reverse complement strand
CGACCGTATAAGTGTGGTGTACGTTCGCGCCCTCCAGCTTCACGCCGTCACCGAAATCCCAGTGGTATTCCACCGCGGGCACACCCTTGGCGGCCACCTCTGCCTGGAAATTGAGCGCTTCACCCATCTTTGCCTGCGGCGGAACCTGCGCCGTTATGGCAGGTGCGGAGGCCGGCGCCGAAGCGTCCACAATCTTGATCACACGCACGGAATGCGGCGGCTGGTTTTCTAATGCCAGGGAGCCATTGTTGAACGAAACGGTGTTCTGCTGGTCGAGCACATCGAACGCCTGGTACTGCCCGCCAGCCGGGAGTTTCAGGTCGGCGATGCTGAAGGTGTGCGATGTCGGCTGCTCCGTCCAGTTGAATATCGTCAGGATGGACTGGCGTGCATCCTCGCGCAGGAAAAAGATGCTGGGCATCTGGTCTTCCGGGCGGTAAGTCATAAGATCCAGCGGAAACGATGCCCGTCCCAGGCGCGCCATATTGAGCAAGTCCTGATTCTGCACCAGTGCTATGCGGCCGCCGTCCTGGCCGAGCGTCGGCAGGTCGTCGCCAATTTCGTACATCCCCCCGGAAACGGCTGAGAGCACGATTGACACCCTGGCCTCATCCAGCGTGAGCGGCGTCTGTCCGCCGTGCCAGGCGTGCTCGGGTATGGTCTGCAGTGAAACCGAGAAGGCATCCGGATCGCTGACGAAGAAATTGCGGTTCATGTAGTAGCGCGCGGCGATGCCTGGCCCCGCCTCCCGGCTGGCGACGAAGGCGTGGCCCGTGTCCAGCGAGATGCGGCCCATATCCACAATGCCCACCGGGTTGAGCATGGGGCTGCCATCCTTGTCCAGAATTACATCATCGCCCACTGTCTGGCGGATTACCTCCAGGCCAATGCGCTGCGCCTGCAGGGCAGTGGTGTTGGGAACGAAATGGTGGCCTTCCACGGCGCTGTCGTCCATGAAATCCATTTTGATGTAGCGCACGCCCCAGTCTTTTACCAGCGTCGAATAGGTTTGGCGCAGATACTCCTGGGCCCCGGGATTGGTGGTGTCCAGCGCATAGAGCTGGTCTTTGCTCCCCGTGACGTGTCCCAGATGGATGGGCTGGCCGGCGCGGTTCTGCACCAGCCAATCCTTGTGATTCTGGAACACCCAGGAGCGTTCGGAAACTTCGAAGGGCGCCGTCCAGATGCCAAACGTCAGACCCAGGTGACGCACATGGCTGCCGATGAACTGCATGCCCATGGGGAAATTGGTGGCATTGGGCGTGGCATACTCGCCGCGAGCGTACTGGTAGCCCTCGTCAATATGGAAGTAGGTGTAGCCAAGGTCCTTGAGGTGCTCGGCCAGCCATTGCGCGTTGGTCAATGCCGTGCCCTGTGTGAGTCCGAAGTAGTACGCCGTCCAACTCCACCAGCCGATTGGAGTGGGCGCGCTCACCCGGGCATGGTGCAGGATGCGGATGGCATCGCCGTAATTTTCGAGCTGGGCGTGATAGTCCGGCCCGGCGGCCATCATCAGGGACTCGGCCGCCAGAGATTCTCCCGGGCCCACCGGGAGGCTCAGGTCAACCTGGTCGTCGGAAGGAGAATTCTTCAGCGACTCACCCTTCAGAATTTCCGTGGTGCCGGTGGACTCTACATCGTAGGAGGCGATCCGTGGTTCCGGACCAGCTTGCGCTTTAAGATGGAAAATTGTGAGAAAGCGGTCTGAACGCAGCGCCCCCAGGAACAGGCTCTGGCCGCTCTGCCGGTTGTAGATGAGCTGGCTGCCTACAGCCCGGTGCATGCCATTGGTGGGCTCGGCGAGGTCCATGATTTTCATTGCCGGCCGGTCCTCGCTGTAGCTGTCGGAAAGCACCCGGTCCGCCGACGCCGGTCCATTCAGGTTTAAAATCTGCTCTCCCAGCGCTTCGATGACACGGATTTGCTGCACCCGGACAGATTTTTCTGTTGTGTTGTGGACCTGCACTCCGAGGCTGCCGTAAGGCTGATGGTCATAAAGGCGAAGGGAACAGACCAGGTCGGGTTGGCTGTCCAGTCCGGCATGCGTAACCGTGAGCATGTGCCCGGGGCCCAGGTCATCAACAAAGGTTGTTTCCACAACGCTGTGCTTGGGGTACGCGCTGGCGGGCAGCATACGGAAATCAATTACCGCCGCCACTTGCGCATGCAGTATCGGCACAGTGGAGCCATGAGCGCTGATGGAGTAAGAGCCGTCCGGCGCCACGCTGACCGCCAGGCTGTCGTTGCGCAGGATGGCGAGGGGACGAGTGGGAGCGGTGCCGCGTTTCTTCTTGCGGGCGCCCCACGCAGGGGTGATCAGCACGGTCAGGAAGGTAATAGACAAAACAGCAAACACAAGGGGGGAGGGCACGCGCTTTCGAATGCTTTCCATTTTTACCTCGCTTCCGGGGGCCGGGGCGCCGCGCTTCCCTGGCTTGCGGCAAGCTCCGCTCCGCCTCCGGTTGGACGGCTCGATCTCCCTGATTACGGGAACCTTACCTTGTATACGAAAATCGGGCAGCCGTCCAGAAGGTTGTGCTCTCCGCGAGGCAGCAAAGTTTCCCTTGACAGCGCCGTGGAACGAAACTAAAAGTAAGAGACCGTAAAGGTTAGTAAAGCAACTCTCAACCTCCATGTTTGCCTGGGCGCTATGGAACTCCAAACCCGGGCAAGGAGTCTCGCCATGCGTCGCGCAAAGCAATCCTGCACGTTCCTTTCGCGCTTTCTGCTGATCCTGCTTGCTTGCCTTAGCCTCACTGCGGGGCTGTGGGCCCAAAAGGACACGGGCACCATCGCGGGCACGGTCACCGATCCCTCCGGAGCGGTCCTGGCCGGCGCCAAGGTGGTGGTGACGGATGTGGACCGCGGCGGCGCCTTCACCACCACCACCAATCAGTCGGGCGATTATGTTGCCAGCCCGCTGAAGGTCGGTCGCTACACGGTGGCGGTGGAGCACAGTGGCTTCAAACGCGCCATCTCCCAGCCCGTGTCGCTGGACGTGCAACAACGTGCGGTGGTCAACGTCAAGCTGCAACTCGGCCAGGCCACGGAATCCGTGGAGGTAACCGGGGCGGCGCCACTGCTGGAGACCGAGACTTCCGAATTAGGTCAAGTGGTGAACGCGCGGCAAGTTTCTAACCTGCCGCTGAATGGCCGCAACTTCGCCCAGTTGGCGCTGCTTACCGCCGGCACCACGCCCAGCGAACCCGGCGCCCGTGACGAGCAGGGCTTTGGCTTCAGCGCCGGCGGAGCCCGCTCCCTGCAGAACAACTTCCTGCTCGATGGCATTGACAACAACTCCAACCTCACCGACCTGCTGAATGAGACCAACTACGTCATCCAACCCCCGGTGGACGCTCTGGCGGAGTTCAAAGTAGAAACCAACGCCTATAGCGCCGAGTTCGGACGCGGCAATGGCGCCATCGTCAATGCGGTCATCAAGTCGGGTACCAATAGTCTTCACGGCAGCGGTTGGGGCTTCCTGCGCAACAACGTGCTCGATGCCCGCAACTTCTTCGATCCTGTAGGCCCAACTCCCCCTTACGAGCAGTATCAGTTCGGTGGCACCCTGGGCGGGCCGGTTTTTATTCCGCACGTCTACGATGGCCGCAACAAGACATTCTTCTTCGTGGATTATGAAGGACTGCGGATTCACCAGGCTGACACCCAGACCATATTTCTGCCTGACGCGGCCCAGCGTTCGGGGGATTTCTCTGGGATCCTCGACACGAGCACGGTCACCGGCAAAGATTGCGCCGGCAATCCAACCTATGCCGGGGAGATCTTCGACACGCGCCTGACGCAGGCCAGCGCCAGCAGCCCCACGGGCTTCTGCGGGGTGCCCATCAATGGCTACACGGCCTCCGGCGTGCCCACCAACATCATTCCCGCCGGCAAGATAGACCTGCTCGCCGCTCGCCTTACCGGCTTGATCCCGCCGGCCAACGTAAGCGGCAATCCGGCGTACAACTACGTGGCCAATCCGGTGGAGAACACGCATCGCGCCAATACTGACGTGCGCATTGACCAGAAATTCTCGGATAAGGACAACTCGTTCTTCCGCTTCAGCTACGAGAACCAGCCGCGTTTCATTCCTTCTCCCTTCCAGCAGACTCCACTGGACGGCGGCGGCTTCTTCAGCGGCGTAGAGGACAACTCCTATCGCAGCGTGGCCCTGAGCGAAACCCACATCTTCCGCCCCACCCTGGTCAATGAATTCCGCTTTGGCTACAACCGCATTAACTCGCAACGCCTGCAGTTGAATGCGAACACGGATATTTCCGGGCAGGTTGGCTTCCCCGGTGTGCCGTTTGCTCCCCTCAATGGCGGCCTGCCTCAGTTGACTTTCGGCGACGGCAGCGCCCCCACTCTGGGCAGTCCGACCTTCCTACCGTCGGTGGAGATACAGAACACCTTCGTCTTCTCTGACAATCTGACCTGGGTCAGGGGCAAGCACACTATCAAGTACGGCACCGAGATCCGGCGCGAGGAGTTCACCATCTTTCAGCCGGCCTCCCCCCGCGGCAACGAGGACTTCGGTACTACACTCACGGATAACCCCGCCAACCCTGGCACCGCCGGTTCGGGATTTGCTTCCTTTTTGGTTGGACTGGCGGATGGTGGATCCATCAATAACCTGCACAACGTGGACTACCACCGGCCGATTTACGCGTTCTATACCCAGGACGACTGGAGAGTCACGCCCAAGCTGACTCTAAACCTGGGGCTGCGCTACGAGTTGTTCACCACGGTCAAAGAGCGGCACAACGAGCAAGGCACATTCGACCTGAACGACCCCACAACTCCTACCATCATTGTGCCCAAGGGTCAGACGCTACCTTTGACCCCGACCCTCGGATCGCAAATCCGGCTGTCGCCCACGGGTAGCACTGGACTGGTTCCGGTGGACACCAATAACTTCGCGCCACGCATTGGTTTTGCCTACCAGCTCACGCCCGGCACCGTGCTGCGCGGCGGCTACGGCATCTTCTATGGCGGACAGGAGAACGGGCCTTACTCCAATCCCAGTCCCGGTTTCAACCCGCCCTTCTTCGTCACCCAGTCGTTCAACGCGCCCTGCGGCGCCGCTTCCGCCAATCCGGCGCTGTTTGCCTCCGGTAATGATTGCGCTGTTCCCGGGCTCAGCAACAATGCGGGCGGGATTCCCGGCTCGGCGGGTATCGCGGTCGGTTTCCCGCTTACTTCCCTCACCGACCCCAACACGCCCCTACTGTTTACGGTTGACCCCGGGCTGGTCACGCCTTACATGCAGCAGTGGCACTTTGGTTTGCAGCGCGATCTAGGCAAGGACACGGTGTTGCAGATCACCTATGCCGGCTCCAAGGGCGCCAAGCTGTTCACGTTCTACAACGGTAACCAGGCTGCACCTTCGGCAGATCCCAACGCAGCGTTTGCTCCCCGCCGCCCTGTGCCCTCCATTGACAACAGCGTCAGCCTCTTCAAGTCGGACGGCGGATCAAAATACAATTCGCTGCAGACACGCCTGGAGAAACGTTTCACCCATGGCTTCTCAGCGTTGATTAGCTACACCTATTCCAACGCTGAAGACAATGCTTCCAACGCCAACCTGGGATCGCAGAATAACGACGGGTTTCGCTGGTTTCTCCGCCCGCAATGGGAATGGGGTCACGCCTCTTTCGATGTGCGGCAGCGTTTCACCGCCAGCTACATCTACGAGCTGCCCTTCGGACGCGGGAAACGCTTCCTTAGCGGTGCCAGCGGAGCTGTGGACCAGGTGCTGGGTGGCTGGCAGGTGGCCGGCATCACCACTGTCTCTTCCGGCAACTGGTACACTCCCACCGATTCCAACGGCAACTTCGCCAACTCTGACGGGGCACAACTGCCGGATGTGACCGGCGATCCCAATAGTGGTCCGCATTGCTTGCCCGGCACGTTTTTCAATACTTGCGCCTTCAGTGATCCGCCCCTGGGCTCCTTCGGCAATGCTGCCCGCAACTCCGTTCTGGGGCCCGGATTCCAAACCTGGGATGCCTCCATTTTCAAGACCTTCCAGGTCACCGAGCGCACTAAGCTGGAATTCCGCAGCGAGTTCTTCAACTTCCCCAACCACACCAACTTCCTGCTGTCCAAGTCGGGCCCGCAGGAGAGCAATAACTCCACTGTGCTGGGGGCTTCTCAGTTTGGCTTCCTGACCGCCGCGCGCCCGCCCCGGCAGATTCAGTTCGCTCTGAAGCTTTCGTTCTAATCGCTGCCTGAACTCTTCCTCGGCCGAACCTCCCACGAGGTTCGGCCTTTTTGTTCTGCGGTCAGGTTGATTTACCGCAACTCAGCTATTTTGGGTGGAGTCATCCTGAGCCCCTTTAGGGGCGAAGGATCTCGCGTGCGGCGCCGCGATGCTCGAAGCCCCGTTTCTGTACAATCCTCCTGCATGCCCACCACCGTTCGGTCATTTGCCAAGATCAACATCGGTCTGTGCATCGGCGAGCGGCGGCCGGACGGCTTCCACGAGCTGCGCACCCTGTACCAAACTATTGGCCTGCATGACCGGGTAACCGTGGCCGTGAGCAAGGGCACAGGAATTGAGTTGCACTGCGCAACCCCCGGTGTTCCCCCAGACGGGACGAACACCTGCTGGCGCATCGCTGAACGCGCCATGGCGCTGCTGGGAGCGTCCGGCCGGGTGCGCATCGAAATCGAGAAGCAGCTGCCGGTGCAGGGCGGTCTGGGCGGCGCTTCCTCGAATGCAGTGGCAGCGCTTTTGGCTCTGGAGCATGAACTCAAGCGCGAGCTTCCCCTCGCGGCAAAATTCGGTCTCACCGCCGAGGTCGGCTCGGACCTGCCTCTTTTTCTGATTGGCGGGACAGTCCTGGGAGTGAGCCGAGGGGAAGAGGTCTATCCTTTCCCCGAACTGCCGCCCACACTTTGCGTGCTGGTCACGCCCGGCATTCCGGTCTCCACTCCGCAGGCCTTCGCTGATTGGGACCGCGCCCAGGAGCAGGGCAAATTGACGGGCTGCCCTGCCTCCGATAGAATCAATTTGTTCTGTTCAGCCATGTTTAGCGGTCTGAACGACTCTTTGTCCCGGCCCAACGAGACGGCCGGGAAGCATGTTTCCGGTGTCCCTGCCATGGAGGGCAGGGGCCGGGCCGAGACCCAGCTGCTCGACCTTGTCCGTACCGGGATTGCGAACGACTTTGAAAAGGTCGTGTTCCCGCAGCATCCCGAACTGGCACAGGTAAAGAAGACTTTGGAGAGCGGAGGGGCGCAGTACGCGTCTTTGTCAGGCTCCGGCTCGGCGGTTTATGGGCTCTTTGCGTCGCGCGAGACCGCACAGAAGGCCGCGGCCAGGTTAGAGGCGCATGGAACCCGCGCCCACCTGACGAGCACGGTGAGCCGCAAGGACTATTGGGACCAGCTGCTCGTTTCAGAAACTGGCAACCGAGAACTGGAAACTGGTTTGACTGGCCACTGACAACTGGCAACTGACCACTGGGTTCTGGGCGGTCACTGACAACTGACCACTGACCCCTGGGTTTTGGGCGGTCGACTAATGGTAGGTTGAGCCGTTTTGCGGGCGTGAGCGCAGC
>DASYWT010000280.1:0-9252 GCA_035935775.1 Terriglobales bacterium | reverse complement strand
CACGCCCTGGCCGGCGCGCGCGTAGGCCAGGTGAATGCGAATCACGGCGGTGGTGGAGAAAGCCAGACCGATGCCCGCGGTCCAGGCGTTGATGGACTTCCACTCCGGCGGCAGCATCAGGTCAATCAGCAGGATGCCAAGAGCGAAGACGGAAAGCAGGATCATGGGCAGGGCGAGGAGGTAGTCGCCCGCCGAGAACCATTGTGAAATCGCGCCGGGCACTAGCGGCCTCCCTCGCGGACGGCGACAGTGCGGGCGGTTGTGGCGCGGGCGCCCGCGGCCGTGTCGTAGCGCCGGCGTCCCGCCGGCTGTCCTGAGGGCGTCTCGCCCTCAGCCTTTGTGGCGCGGACACCCTGGCCCGCGATAGCCGGTGCCGGCACTCCCCTTCTCTTCCTCACTTCCATGGTGGCGCCGGGATAGCCGGGTCGCACCGTCTGCACCAGCTGGTTCACCGGCTGCTGCAGGATTTCAAAGAACGGCTTGGGGTAGAGGCCGATCCAGAAAGCTATGGCGACCAGGGGCGCGAAATAAACAATTTCGCGCAGCTTGAGGTCGCGCAGCTTTTCGTTCTTGGGATTGGTGACCTTGCCGAAGAACACGCGCTGATAGAGCCAGAGCAGGTAGGCGGCGGCCAGAATAACGCCGATGACGGCCAGGCCGGCCCACAGCTTGTTCTCCATGAAGGTGCCCTGCAGGATGGTGAACTCGCCGATAAAACCGTTGAGCAGGGGCAGTCCCATGGAGGAAAGGAACATGATCATGGTGATGGCGGCATAGATGGGCATCACGTTGGAAATGCCGCCGTACTCGGCGATTTCGCGCGTGTGCCGCCGCTCATAAAGTACGCCGACAATCAAGAAGAGCGCGCCGGTGGAGATGCCGTGGTTCACCTGCTGCAGCACCGAGCCGGTCAAACCCAGGGGATTCAGCGCGAAAATGCCCAGGGTGCAGAAGCCCAGGTGGCTGACGGAGGAGTAGGCCACCAGCTTCTTCATGTCTTTCTGCATGAGCGAGACCAGAGCGCCATAGATGATGGCCACGATGGAGAGGCCGATCATCCAGCCGCGCACCGTGGGGTGTGTGACCACACTGGGAAAGAACGGCAGCGAGAAACGGATAAAGCCATACGTGCCCATCTTCAGCAGAACGCCGGCCAGGATAACGGAGCCGGCCGTGGGCGCTTCCACGTGCGCGTCGGGCAGCCAGGTGTGGAAGGGGAACATCGGCACCTTGATGGCAAAACCGATAAAGAATGCCAGGAACAGCCAGATGGCGAAGTGGAACGGAATGGCGGGCGCGGTTTTATAAAGCTCGGTAATGCTGAAGGTATAAACGCCGGTGACGCTGTGATTGTTGAAATAAAGGAACAGGATGCCGAGCAGCATCAGCACCGAGCCGAGCAGGGTGTAGAGAAAGAACTTGATGGCGGCGTAAAGCTTGCGCGGCCCACCCCAGATGCCGATCAGCAGGTACATAGGCACGAGCATGGCTTCCCAGAAAACGAAGAAGAGAAAGAAATCCAGGGCCATGAAGACGCCGAGCATGCCGGTCTGCAGCACCAGGAACCAGGCGTAGTACTCCTTGGTGCGCTCCTCGATCGCCGACCAGGAGGAGAGGATGGAGATCCAGCCCAGCAGCGTGGTCAGCATGATGAGCAGGAAGGAGATGCCGTCAATGCCCAGGTAGAAGCCCGCGCCGATGGAGGGTATCCAGTTGCTGGGCGCGCCTTCGATGAACTTGAAGCCGGGCTGGAAACGCTGCGCCCAGAACCAGGGCACCAGCGGCAGCGAGACCAGCAGGCCGGCGAGAGCGAACAGGTTGGCGATCAAGCGCACGGCTTTCTTGTTTTCGTGCGGCACAAAGAGCAGGAGGATCGCCCCCACCAGCGGGGTAAACAAGATGATGGAGAGAATGTGATTGTGCATAAAAGCAGTTCTCAGTTCTCGGTTCTCAGTTGTAGCGCCGCCGTCCCGGCGGCTGTGAGTGCGAGCGTCTCGCTCGCACGCGCGGAGACGGGACGCCTCCGCGACAGCCGGCAAAATGCCGGCGCTACACCTGCCCCGGCGCTACAAACTACCGCCAGGCGTAATACGCCACAAAACCCAATAAGCCTGCGACCATTACGAACGCGTACCACTGCACCAGGCCCCACTGCAGGAGGCGCACAGGGTACGACAAAACTTTGGAGACAAACGCCGGGCCGTTCACCAACACGCCATCAATGATGTAGGTGTCCCACAAGCGCGACAGCGTGCCCAGGGCTCGCGTGCTCCAGCCGGCGCCATTCACCGCGCCGTCAATCACGTACTTGTCGAAATCGGAGGTGGCTTCACCCAAGCCCATGGCGCCCAGGCGCACGGGTCCCAGCTTTCGCCGCCCGGTGAAGAGGTAGTCATAGGCCTCATCCACGTAATACTTGTTCATCAAAAGCTGGTAAGCGGGGGGCGCGACGGCAGCGATGGGCTCCACGTAGCCGCGGTCGGCGTGGCGATAGACCTTCCAGGCTAGTCCCCACCCGCCGAAAGCAACGGCCACCGACAGGAACATGAGGGTGTACTCGGTGCCGCTGGTGTGCTCGGCCTGCTGCTCGCCGGCGGCCAACTGCGCCGGAGCCTGCTGCGCCAGGACGCGCGCTTCGGGCGCGAATACCGGCTCGAGGAAGGCGCCAAAGCGGTCAGAACCGCCCAGGCTGCGCGGCAAACCCAGGTAGCCGGCAAAGATGGAGAAGAAGGCCAGGATGATGAGCGGCCAGGTCATGGAGCGGGGCGACTCGTGGATGTGGTGCTCCACTTCGTGGTCCATGCGCGGGTGGCCGTGGAAGGTCAGGTACATCAGCCGGAACATGTAGAGCGCGGTCATGGCCGCGGTGACCCAGCCGATGATCCAGAGCACGTGGTAGGCGCTCGAGTCCTTGGCCCAGGACTGCCAGAGAATTTCATCCTTGGAGAAGAACCCGGCAAAACCGGGAATGCCGGCGATGGCCAGGGTGGCGAAGAACATGGTCCAGTGGGTGATGGGAATGCGCTTGGCTAAATCGCCCATGTTGCGCATGTCCTGCTCGCCGCTCATGGCGTGAATGACGGAGCCTGCGCCCAGGAACAGCAGCGCCTTGAAGAAGGCGTGGGTGAAGACGTGGAACACGCCGGCGGCGAACGCGCCTACGCCCAGGGCCAGGAACATGTAGCCGAGCTGGGAGATGGTGGAGTAGGCGAGCACACGCTTGATGTCGTTCTGCACCAGGCCGATGGAGGCGGCAAAAATCGCGGTGAGAGCGCCGATGATGGCCACCACCTTCATGGCTTCCGGCGCCAGCACGAACAGAGCGTTGGAGCGGCACACCATGTACACGCCCGCGGTCACCATGGTGGCGGCGTGGATGAGAGCGGACACCGGCGTTGGGCCTTCCATGGCGTCGGGCAGCCAGACGTAAAGCGGGAGCTGCGCCGATTTGCCGCAAGCGCCTACAAACAGCAGCAGCGCGGCCATGGTGATGACCGGATCGCCCACGGCAAACTGTCCGCTGCGCGCCAGGTGAGTCACAGTGGTGAACTGGAACGACCCGAAATACCAGGCGATGGTGAACATGCCCATCAGGAAGCCGGCGTCGCCAATGCGGTTCACGATGAAAGCTTTATTGGCGGCGGTGCTGGCGGAGGGGCGATGGAAGAAAAATCCGATCAGAAGGTACGAACACAAACCCACGCCTTCCCAGCCCACAAACAGCATGGGATAGTTGTTCCCCAAGATCAGAGTGAGCATGGAAAACATGAACAGGTTCATGTAGCCGAAGAAGCGGTAGTAGCCGCGTTCGTGGGCCATGTAGCCGACCGAGTAAATGTGGATCAGCATGCCCACGCCGGTTACGAACAGCAGCCAGATGAGGGAGAGCGGGTCGAGCAGGAAGCCGGCGTCGGCTTTGAATTCCACCGGGCCGTTGCGGGTGAGGTAGGTGAGGTGGCCGGTGCCGCTGCCCAGCCAGGTGTACATCACCTTCTCAAAGGGCGCGCCGTTGTTGGCGTGCATCCAGGGCACATACTGGAGAGCCGCACCGCAGGCCATGACGAAAGCCAGCACCGTGGCGCCCACACAGATGGCACTGACCGCGGGCTTGGGCAGCTTGCGCCCGAAGAAAAACATGGCAGCGGCGCCAAAGGCCGGCAGCAGCGGAATGATCCAGATGTGTTCGAGGAAGAACATGTGTTTTTAGCGGCTAGCTACTAGCTCGTGGCTCTTAGCTGTTGGCTGTTGGCTATTAGCTCATCTCTCTTGCTGTCAGTTGTCAGCTATCAGCTGTCAGCTTTCAGCTTGTTTCGGACCTAACTACTAGCTACCAACTACCTGCTACCCTGCTCACCACTTCAGCAAATCTATCTCGTCCACATTCACCGTCTCCTTGTTGCGGAAGAAGGCGATGAGAATGCCCAGGCCGACGGCGGCTTCGGCAGCCGCGTCGGTAATCACAAACACCGCGAACACCTGCCCGTGCAATCCGTAAAGCCGCGAAAAAGCAACCAGGTTCAAGTTCACCGCATTGAGAATCAGTTCGATGGACATCAAAATGATGACCACATTGCGGCGGGTGAGCACACCAATGGTGCCCAGGACGAACAGCGCCGCCGCTACCACGAGATAATGAAGTGTTGTAATGGGAACCATAAAACCAGCTTTCAGCCGTCAGCTTTCAGCTTTCAGTTCTAAGCCGTTGGCACTCGGCTTTTGGCCTTTGGCCTTTGGCTCTCGGCTTGTACCTCCGGGCCTTTTGCTGACTCCTGACTACTGACTCCTGACTACGTGTTTCACCAACTACCAGCTATTAACTACCAACTACTAAATTCTCTTTTTCGCCATCACCACTGCGCCCACAATCGCCACCAGCAACAGCAGCGAAGCGATTTCGAAGGGCAGCATGTAGGTGCCGTAGAGCCACACCGCCACCTGCTGCGTGTTCAACTGTTCAGGCAACTGCACCGCGCGCTCGGGAAACACCGACTTGCCCTTGGCGTAGACCAAAATGAAGAGCACGCCCAAGGCGGCGGTAGCGGCAATGCCCACCAGCCACTGCTTGTTGAACTGGCTTTCGCGCTGCACCCGGTCAACATTCACCAGCATGATCACAAACAGGAACAGCACCATAATTCCGCCGGCATAAAGAATGATCTGCACGCCGGCCACAAAGGGCGCGTAGAGCATCAGGTAAAGCCCGGCCAGCGAGAGCAGAGTAAAGATGAGCGCGATGGCGGAATGCACCGGGTTCTTGCGCGTGATCACCAGCACGCCGCTGATGAGCGCTATGGCCGACAGAAAATAGAAGAAAAATGGGGTGGCAACCGGATTCATACCATCACCCCCCACACGGCGGTGGCAATAAGCACGCCCAGGCCCATGGGCAGCATGACCTTCCATCCCAGCTTCATGAGCTGGTCAAAGCGGTAGCGGGGAAAGGTGCCGCGATACCAGATGTAGAGATACATGAAGACCGCCACCTTGGCCACAAACCAGAAAATGTCCTGAATGCGGTCGCGCACCGGGGGAATCAGCAGCACCAGGCCGATTCCGGCAAGCAGCAGGGTAAGGCCGCCCAGGCCGCCTTTCTGAATTTTCATCAGCGGGTGCTGGGGCATGCGCAGGGTCCCAATCAAGGCAAATAAAGCCAGGACAAAGAAGCACGCGGCCGGCACCAGCGAAAACGCAAAGTCCACTGCGCCCATGGGCGCGGCATGTTCCCAGAATCCGGGAATGGTGATCGCCGGCCCGTGCCAACTGGCAAACGGCCGCAGCCAGCCACCCAACCACAGCGTCACCGCGATGGAGGAAACCGCCAGCATGGCCGTGTATTCCGCCAGGAAGAAGAGCGACCAGCGGAACCCGCTGTACTCGGTATGGAAGCCGGCCACCAGTTCCGACTCCGCTTCCGGCAGGTCGAAGGGCGCGCGGTTGGTTTCCGCCACCATGGCGACGGCGAACACAAACAGAGCATCAGTCCCAGGGGAAAGAACTTGAAAACGAACCAGGTATGTTGCGCCGCCTGGGCCTGCACGATGCCGATCATGCTCAGCGTGCCGCTGCCGCCGGCATTGAAGCTGGTCATGAGCACGGCGGAAACCACGGCCAGGCCCATGGCGATCTCGTAAGAGACCATCTGCGCGCTGGAGCGCAGCGAACCCATCAGCGGGTAATGCGAGTTCGAGGCCCAGCCCGCCATGATGATGCCCAGCACGCCGAGCGATGAAACGCCGAGCATGAAGAGGATGCCGATGTTCATGTCGGTAACGGCGTGGGTGGGGCCGAAGGGGATGACGATGAACACGGTGAACGCGGCGATGACCACCATCAGCGGCGCCAGCCAGAACACCAGCTTGTCGGCATTTTCCGGAATAATGTCTTCTTTAATGAGCAGCTTCAGAGCGTCCGCAATCGGCTGCAGCAGGCCATGCGGCCCCACGCGCATAGGGCCAAGGCGAACCTGCATATGGGCCAGCACCTTGCGCTCCAGCCAGTTCATGGCGATCACGGCCAGCGAGATCCCAGCAAAGATGATGAGGATGTAGATGAGCGCCCACACCCAGTTCCCTGCCTGCCCCGGCGTGACGTTCGAATTCAGGTAGCCGGTAATGTACTGAAGCATTAGCGGTCCACCTCGCCCAGAACGATGTCAAGAGTTCCGATCACCGCCACCACGTCAGCCACCAGTTGTCCGCGCACCATTTTGTCCAGCGCCTGCAGGTTCACAAACGAGGGTGGCCGCACGCGCACGCGGTAGGGCTGGGTAGAGCCGTCGCTCACGATGAAGTATCCCAGTTCGCCTTTGGGCGCCTCGATGGAGTGGTAGATTTCGCCCACGGGCGGCTTCAGCACCTTGGGCACCTTGGCCATGATGGGGCCTTCCGGAATGCCTTCCACTGCCTGACTAATGATGCGCAGCGACTGCCGTAATTCGGCAATGCGCACCAGGTACCGGTCGTAGGTGTCGCCATTCTGACCGGTGGGAATTTCGAACTGGAACTGGGAATAGGCGGCGTAGGGCTTGGCCTTGCGGAGGTCCCATTTGACGCCGCTGGCGCGCAGCACCGGCCCGGTCACGCCCAAGTCAATGCAGTCTGGCCCGGAGAGCACGCCCACGCCCTTGGTACGCTCCACCCAGATGCGGTTGGTGGTGAGCAGTTCTTCGTACTCATCAATCTTAGGGGTAACGAAGCTGACGAACTTTTTCACGTCCGCCTCGAAACCGTCGTAGGTCTCGTACTGGCAGCCGCCAATGCGGAAGGCATGCGTGGTGAGCCGCGCCCCGCAGTACTTCTCGAAAATCTTCAGAATTTCTTCCCGATCGCGGAAGGTGTAGAAAAGCGGGGTGATCGCGCCGATATCGAGGGCGTGCGTGCCCAGCCACAGCATATGGCTGGCCAGCCGGTTGAGCTCGGTGAGAATGACGCGAATGTAGTTGGCTCGCGGCGGCGCTTCGATGTTGAGCAGTTTCTCTACCGCTTCGCAATAGCCCAGCCCGTTGGAGACCGCGGCCACGTAATCCATGCGATCCACGTAGGGATTGAACATGGTGTAGGTGCGGTTCTCGGCGATTTTCTCCACCCCACGGTGCAGGTAGCCGATGACGCACTCCGTGCCCCGCACCTTTTCGCCGTCCAGCTTGAGGATGACGCGCAGCACGCCGTGGGTGGAGGGGTGCTGCGGCCCCATGTTGAGCACCAGTTCGTTGGCGTCAAGAAAAGTGTGCTCGCGCTCGTCCAAGTCGAGGTGGGAGGCGCCGGCCGTCCTGGTAGGCTCGCTCATTGACCGCTCTCAATTCCCAGGTTGATCTGCACCCACTCCTGGTCCTGCTGGATGATGCTGTAGTCCTTGCGCAGGGGAAAGCCTTTCCAGTCCTCAGGCAAAAGAATGCGGCGCAGATCGGGGTGGCCGTCGAAGCGGATGCCGAACATGTCATAGACTTCGCGTTCCAGCCAATTGGCTGTGCTCCAGAGGGGGACCACGCTGGGTGCGGTTTCGCCTTCCGCCAGCAGCGTCTTCACGCGGATGCGCTCGTTGCGTTTGAAGGAATAGAGGATCCAGATGACCTCAAAGGGTTGCGGCCGCTGCGGATAATGCGTGGCCGTGCAGTCCACCAGGTAGTCGAACTCCTCCTCATCGTGGAGCTGCTGCAGGACGTCGTATACCACCGAGCGATCCACCACCATGTAGCTCTGGCCCAGGTAGGTGCTGGCGTCGCGAATTCCGGAACCGAAGCGCTGCTTGAGCTGGCTTACCATGTCCGATTCCCAGGGCACGGGAACGGGACCCGCAGGCTTGGGCGGAGGGGGAGGCGCGGCGGGCTTGGGCGGCACGGTGACCGCCGGCTTAGCAGTCTGCGCCGGGGCGCCCGGCTTGGCGGCGCCAGGAGCAGGGGACGACGGCGCTTGCGAAGCCGGCTGTTGGTCTTTATCCGGGGAGGTATTGCCCTTGGTCTCGTCAGGCATTGTTACGCCATTTTCCTGGCCTTGAACCGCGAAAAACGCTGGGAAAGTCGCATTCTTTTTAACAGTGGGCGGACAGCAGTGTCAACGAAACAAGCGCACGAGTTGTGGTGATTCTTATCACACCACTGTCGCAGCGACCCGCGCCGGCTTAAACCCATTCCAGAGCGCCCTTTTTCCAGATCCAGATGTAACCCACGATCAGGATGCCGAGGAAAATCCCCATCTCCAGCAGCCCGAATTTTCCCAGCCAGCGGTAGCGCACGGCCCAGGGGAGCAGGAAGATGGTCTCGACGTCGAAGACCACGAACAGAATGGCGACAATATAGAAGCGCACGGTGTAGCGGCCGCGGGCGTCGTCCACGGGAGTAATGCCGCACTCGTAGGGCATGAGCTTGGTCTTGTGCGGGTTCGCCGGGCGCACCAGCTTGAACAAGACCAGCGTGACCGCGGGAATGGCGAAAGCCACCCCCATAAAGATAAAAATGGGCACGTAATTTTGCGGCATACCTACCCCTGGTCTAATGGCTGGCTAATGAACCCGTCACTATACCCCGGTTGGGGCCGCCCTTCAACGGGAGAAGATCACGGTCAGGTGTGATGGGCAGCACACGCAGGAAGCTGGGGTAGTTGGTAATTGGTACTGGTAGTTGGGCAAGCAATGCAACGCGCAGGGGATCTCAAACCTGCGCGCGCACCCTCAGACCAGCTACTAACTATCAGCTGCCAACTACTGCTCCATTTATAATCCGCACGTGGCACTCGACGAAAAAATCTACGAGCTGCG
>DASYWT010000279.1:0-6767 GCA_035935775.1 Terriglobales bacterium | reverse complement strand
GAGCATACTTGACGAATGTCGAAAGGAGTTTCTTCAGTGAGAGAGAAGGGTACAGTAAAGTGGTTTAATGGGGCGAAAGGCTACGGCTTCATTCAGCGCTCGACGGGGGAAGATGTGTTTGTACATTTTTCCGCCATCCAGGAAAACGGCTATCGCACGTTGAATGAGGGCGAAACCGTCGAGTTCGACCTGCTGAAAGGCCCCAAGGGCTACCAGGCTGCCAACGTGGTACGTGTTTAGAAACGCCTGCTGATTTGCACCCTCTCGGCGCATGCTTGAGAGGGTTTTTTTACGTCTTCTTTAGATATCACCTGCCATTGGTTAGCTAACCCTTGACGACTGCCGGCGGGAAAATCGGTTTCGCAGGTTTTACCTGGAATGGCTCCACTCAGGCTAGGCGCCTGCCGCACAATTTTTCCAGAATATGAATAGGAGCGCAGTCAGGCGCGACCAGCGCCGCCGCGGGAACGATGAAGGTCTGCTCCAGCGCGAACTGACCGGAGAGCGCGGCGTGGGGCACGCCGTCGGTAAATACCAGCCAGGTGGCCAGGGGAGGAAAGGCCAGCCGGGTTTTGTCCGCGCCGCTCTGGAAGCGGGTGTTCTCCTTCAGCCAGTCGTGAAAGTGCAGCATGAATTCATCGTAAGGCGAGCGGTCAGCCACCGGCAGCCGCACCGAGTGCAGCACGTGCAGGACGCGGGCGCGCAGGCTCGGACCGGAGCGGCAAATGCTTTTCAGCCCCGCTTCCAGGGCGTGATGCTGCGCCAGGGCTGCAAAACGCTCGCCCACCAGCCAGATGCGCTCCTGGCTGGGATTGATGTTGGTAAACACGCGCAAAATGCGCGCGCCGCGCGTGGGACGGCTGGGGAACGCGTCCACGTGCAGCAGGTCATTGCGCTTGTGCAAGGGCAAGTCGCGCCCCTGTTCTTCCAGCGGCCGGAAGCTGGCGTAGTCCAGTTGCAAGCGTCCTCCATAGGGACTCAGGAAGCGGCTCACAAAGCCGGTCACCGCGGCCGAGTAGCTGCGCATGATCTGATGAACACGACTTTCTGTTTCCTGGCCATCGGAGAAGCCGCGCAGCAGATCCTCTTCCGGCCGGTAAGAAATGTTCTTGTGCAGCCGTGAGTCAATCTGGCGCTGGGAGATGAGGAAGTTGCGGTCGTCTTCGGCCAAGGGGAACGGCGGGCGGGCAAAGAACAGAATTTCGCCGTTCTCGAGTTTTTCGCAGCACTGGCGGGCGCGGAGGTTAGGGTCCGCGGAAGGCGAAAAGCCCTGTGACCCGAAGTCAGTGATTTCAGTCCACCCCTGTGAAGTTGCCATGGGTTGCGGCCATGCCATCGCAGAAGTTTACTGCAATTCCAGAGATACGAGCGCGCCCTGCTCTGCGCCCATAGAACGGTAGTTAACAGCGACTTTGCGGTCGCGCCACTCGCAGGAGAACTGGTCAGCGCCGATCAGCGTCATATTTTTATAATCCGTGGTCCGGATTTTCCAGGTCCTGCCTTGGGCGCGGATGGTGAGCGTGGCGGCGGGGGCGGCTGCGCAGTCCACCGAAAGCAGGGTTCCCTTCATATAGCGAACGGGGCCACTCTGCGGCAATTGCGGCTCGCTGGCAGTTTTGACCTGCGAGGCGGGTTGGGAGTCCGTTTTCTTGGGTCTCCACTGCGGAGCCGTGTAGTCATCGGCCGGGCGGCCGAGGATTTCCACTCGTTCGCGGGTGCGCGCCTGGTCCATTTCCTGCAGTTGCTGGTTGGCCTGTTCGGCGATCTTCGGATCCTTGCTGGCGACCAGGCTCTGCAGCAGCGCCGTGGCTTCCTCCCATTTGCGGGCAAATATGTAAGCCTGCGCCAGATTGGCCCGGTAGCTTTCATTGCGGGGGCTGAGTTGCACGGCGCTGGTCAGATTTCTAATGGAAAGCTGCAGGTCGCCGCTCTCCATTTCAGCCAGGCCGAGCAGGTTGTAAGCATCGGCAAACTGCGGGTCCAGGCGGATGGCGTCTTTCAGGTCGGTCTTCGTGGCCTCCAACTGCTCCGGCGAAAGCTTTTCGCCGCCGCGGTGGCGCAGCACGGCCGAGTAATAGTGCACCCAGGGATCGGAGGTGTTCAGCTTGGCCGCGCGCTCAAAACATTCGGCGGCGCGGTCAGGATCCTCCTTCTGCAGATAAGCGTATCCCAGATCGCGCAGCGCCATGACGTTGTCCGGGTGTTGCTGCAGGAGCGATTCGAGGGTGTTAATACCGCGCTGCTGGTGAGCGTCCATGTGCACGTCCAGGCCGGCGAGCATGGCCTGCGCGTCCACCGGCGAGATCTTGTCCGTCGCATAGGTGTTCGCCATGGTTACGTCCACCGGCAGTTTCAGCATGTGAGACTTGGCTTGCGCCGACTGGTAATAGCTTTTTACCTGCTGCTCCAGTTGCTGCGAGCTCATGCCGAACGCCTGCTGCACGGCTTGCTCCACCGGCATGCGCCGGCTCTCCACCAGCCCGAAATATTCGCCCGCGGCGGGCAATTTCTGCATGTCAAACAGGTAGTGCACCACTGCCCAGGATTCCGCGTAGAACAGCGAGCGGCGATCGCTCAGGTTGTAAATCCTGGAATCGGGCTGAGCTTGCAAGAGTTCGGCGAGGGGAATCCATTTGGAGCTGCGCAGCAATTCGAGATAGCCTTGCGGCGCTTTGCCGATCTCCACTCCCTCGCGGGTCACGTCAATGGTGGAGAAATAATCGGCAAAGCCTTCGTCGAACCACAGCGGCGTCGCAGGATAGTTGCTGTCGAGGAGCACGTGGCCATATTCGTGGAAGACCGTTGTCCAGGCATTGCCGGCGGAAAGGTCGAGGACAATAAAGTCTCGGTCCGCCCGGCTCACAAAGAAGCCGCTCAGGTCTACCGCCTTGCCTTGAAAAACCGGCACGTGCGCCTGCATCTCGTCGCTGTTGCGGAAGGCGATGATGGTGAGCGGAACCGGAACGTTCACTTCGCTGCGCAGGATCAGCTGCCCAAAAACCGCGCGAATCTGCTCGAAATGCAGCAGAAGCTGCCGGCCACGATCGGAGCCGGCGTCGGTATTGGCCACGAAATGCGCAGAACGCACCTGGTTCCAGGTGTCTGCGCGCGTACTGGCGCAGAACAGCAGGCTGCAGGCGAAAAGCAGACAGTAAAGCCGCGGGCGATGCATCGCAGAACCCCGGAGGTAAAGCTGGTCAACTACGATGCTAGCACTTTGAGGGGCAGGCTGCCGCAGGTTCGGCCCCGCCGATAGTGCGGCCGGAGAGGTTGCTTGCCTATTCCCTCAATTTTGTCGCCGCCCACCTCGCGTGTTCGGCCACAACCGGATCCGAATCTGAACACAATGTTTCCAATACTGAAATGAATACCGCCTTGCCGCTGTTCGCCATGGCGACCACGGCGTTTCGCCGCAGGCCCGTTAGCTTGGCCCGGCGCACCGGCGAGCCACGAAAAGTTTGCGCGAATTGCTCCGCATTCATTTGTGCCAGCCATTCCAGAGCCGGGTTCACCAGTTGCGGACGCGGCTGCAATTCAGGTTCTGCGCTGGCCGGCGCCCTCCGGTTCCAGGGACAAACATCCTGACAAATGTCGCAGCCAAACACCTGCCGTCCTATGCCGGCGCGCAAGTCCACAGGAATGTCGCCGCGCTTCTCAATGGTGAGATAGGCAATGCAGCGGTTGGAATCGAGCTGGTAGGGAGCCGCAAACGCCTGCGTGGGACAGGCATCGAGACAGCGCGTGCAGGTGCCGCAGCGGTCAGGGGCGGGCAAGTCAGGCGCCAGTACCAGGGAGCTCAAGATCACTCCCAGGAACAGCCAGGAGCCCACGCGCTGGTTGATGATGCAGGTGTTCTTGCCGATCCAGCCGACGCCGGCGTATTTGGCGTAAACCCGCTCCACCAGCGGCCCCGTATCTACGTACGCCCGGGTTTGGATTTCCTGTCCGCTGGTTTTCTCACCACTGCCCACCGGCCACTGGCCACTGGACTCGCGCAGCTTAGCCTCAACCTGCCTCAGTTTCTTCATCACCACGTGGTGGTAGTCGCGCCCGCTCCAGGCGTAGCGCGAAATCCAGCCGCGATCGGAATCCTGCGCCTGGGTGGAATAAGGCTCGGCAGCGTTGTAGTTGAGGGCGCAAACGACCACGCTGCGCGCCCAGGGGGCGACGGCGCGCAGGGAAGCCCGTTTCAGTTGGTCCTGCTCGTCTCGCGCCTGCAGCCAGGCCATTTCTCCGCCGCGGCCCTCGGCGATCCAGGTTGGGAAATAATTCAGCTCCGGGAATTCGCCTACTCCCGCGATGCCGGCCAGGTCGAAGCCAGCCCGGGTGGCAGCTTGCTTGACCAAGCGGCTCAGTTCGGAGGTGGGCGCGAACATCGGTCTATTGTCGCAGTTTTAGGGCTTAAGCGGCTGCCTGGCCGGAGTGGCCGGGTGAATCAAAGCATTCAGCCAGTTAGCTAGCCGGCCAGGCAGGTCTCACATCACCACACCCTGTGACAGGGCGCACAGCCTTACGTGCCAAGCTCGGGCATCTTGTAACAGGCTGCCGGCGGGGTGTTTTCACCCCAGCCGCAGGGCCGGGCCGCTGCCTGCTGCTCGCAAAAGCCCGAGGATGGCGCAATGATCAACCGCCGCGAACGTTACCGGCTGGATGCTGTCAAGCCGCCCAAGCAGGATCCGCAGCAGCGCGTTTACAACTTCAACGAAGTCTCACAGGGCTACTGCCCGGAGATCGCCGTCGAGCAGGCCCAGCGCTGCCTGTATTGCGACCATGCTCCCTGCGTCAAGGCTTGTCCCCTGCACAACGACATTCCCGGAGCCCTGTTCCTGCTGGGCCAGGGTGATTTCGTTGGCGCCGCGCTGCGCTTCATGGAAACCTCCAACCTGCCCGACGTCTGCGGCCGCATATGTCCGCAGGAAAAGCAATGCGAGGGCGCCTGCGTGCTCGGCTACAAAAAGGCCCCCGCCTGCATCGGCAAGCTGGAAGCCTTTGCCATTGATTATGTGCGCCGCAATCACGGCTATCCGGCGCGGCCCAAGGCGCAGCGTACCGGAATGTCGGTGGCTGTAGTGGGCGCCGGGCCGGCCGGGTTGGCAGTGGCGGAAGAGTTGGCCGCGCGGGGGCATGCGGTCACCGTCTTCGACATGTGGCCCTTTCCCGGCGGGCTGCTCCTTTATGGCATTCCCAATTTCAAGCTCAACAAGGAAGTGGTGTTCTCCAAGATTCAGTACCTGGAAGACCTGGGTGTGAAGTTCGTGTGCAACTACCGGGTAGGCAAGGATCGCCCCGTGGACACCTTCCTCGGCGCGCACGGCTTCGACCTGGTATTTCTGGGGTATGGCGCCGTCAAGGGTGGCCTTATGAAGATCGAAGGCGAGGAACTGCGGCACGTGTACCAGGCCACCGAATACCTGGTGCGCGGCAATCTGCCGCCGGAACTCCTGCCCGAGCACTGGCGCGACGCCGATAATCCCAAACCTTATGCCGGCGATGTGACCCTGGTGATCGGCGGCGGCGATACTGCCATGGACTGCGTGCGCACCGCCCGGCGGCTCAATCCAAACGGAAAGGTATTTTGCGTTTACCGCCGCACCGAGGTGGAAATGCCCGGGCGCTACGAAGAACGCGTAAACGCGGTGGAAGAAGGAGTGCAGTTCGAATGGCTGACTGCGCCGGTGCGTTTACGGGGCGACAAAAAGGGGGAGGTGGAGGCGGCGGAGTGCATTCGCATGAAGCTGGGCGCGCCAGACGCCAAAGGCCGCCGCTCCCCGGTGCCCATCGAGGGCTCCAACTTCGTCCTGCCCTGCGACACCGTGGTGCTTGCTATCGGCTACAACCCGGAAACCGAAATTCCGGAAACTACGCCCGGTCTGCAGACCACCAAGTGGGGCACTGTGCTGGTGCTGGATGAAGAAACCGGCCGCACCTCGCGCGAAGATCTCTACGCCGCCGGCGATAACGTCCGCGGCGCCGATCTGGTGGTCACCGCCGTGGCTGCCGCCCGCAAGGCCGCACTGGACATGCACAAGCGGCTGCTGGCGATGAAGGCGAAAAAACCAGTACCCAGTACCTAGTACCCGGTTGGCGCGCAGTGGCGCAATCCTACAAGTCGGAAGTGGATTTCGTAGGTACCCAGCGCATGGTTTGAACCAGGTACTAGGTACTAAGAACTAGGTACTAGGTCCTGCCTTTTCCCTGCGCTAAACTCATCCGTTCCCATCCAAAACTCCGGAGAACGCCATGAAGAAGTTCATCGTGGGCTTGCTGGCCGTAATCGGTGCGGTAGTGATCATTTACGTCGTCGTGATTGCCGTTGTATTAGTGGGACGCAAGCCGCACGTGCCCAGCAAGACGGTCCTCGAGGTTAACCTGGAGCGGCCGATGATCGAATACGTTCCCAATGCCCCCTTTGTGCAGGTGATGCTGAAGGACCGCCTGGTGCTGCGCGATGTGGTGGACGCGCTCGACCGCGCGGGCGACGATAGCCGCGTGGCCGGTCTGGTGGCCCGCGTTGGCTCCGAGCAGATGGGCGTGGCTCAGGTGCAGGAAATCCGCGAAGCGGTAATGCGTTTTCGCGCCAAGAAGAAGTTCGCCATCGCTTTCGCGGAGACCTTCGGCGAGGTTGGGCCGGGCAACAAGTCCTATTACCTGGCTACCGCCTTCGACCAGATCTACCTGCAGCCCTCCGGCGATATCGGCCTGACCGGGCTGATGCTGGAGTCGCCTTTTCTCAGCGGCACCCTGCAAAAGCTGGGCATGCCATTCCA
>DASYWT010000278.1:0-3759 GCA_035935775.1 Terriglobales bacterium | reverse complement strand
CCAGGCTTCCTCGCGCACCTGGGCGATGGCGGCAGGGTCGAGTTTACCCACCTCCTCCAGCACCGATTCCGGCAGCAGCCGCCGCATCTGCACTGCGCGCGCGCGGCGCTCCTCCAGCGGTGCGTCATCGAGGTAGGCATAAGGATTGGCGTTCAAAATCTCGTGCGAGAACTGCGAGGGCACAGGCGTATCCACCGCCAGGCAGCGGATGCTTCCATCCTCGATGCCACGCAGTACCGCGCGCAGACCGTCAATGTCCATGGCCTCGGTCAGCACATCCTTCATCACCTCGCGCACCAGGGGGTGGTCGGGAATCTGAATATCGCCAACAATGTTTTCCTGGCAGGCGGCCACGTCGGGAAACACGGAAGCCATCAAATCATCAGAGCGCATGCGCTGAATCTGCAGCGGCAGCTTTTTGCCGCCCTGGAAGCGCAGCAGGGCGAGGGAGCGCATCGCGTCCCAGCGCCAGCGCGTGCCGAAAATGGGTGAGCCGGTAAGCACCGCCTGCTCGACCACCGGCTGCACCGTCTCCGCCTGCAGGAAGTTGAAGACGTCTGCCAGCGGAAAACTGTGCTGCTCGGCCAGCGCGATGTTCAGCCCATCGTCGGTGGCCGCGGCCTGCAATTCGAAATTGAAGCTGCGGCAAAAGCGCTTGCGCAGCGCCAGTCCCCAGGCTTTGTTGATGCGGCCGCCGAAGGGCGCATGAATTACCAGCTGCATGCCGCCGCCTTCGTCAAAGAAGCGTTCGGCGATGATGGTCTTCTGCGTAGGCACGGCGCCCAGTACCGCTCGTCCCTGGATCACATATTCGATGGCCTGCTCGGCGCCGGAATCGTCGAGGCAGCATTCCTCTTTCAGCCAGCGCACCGTCTCCGCCACTTCCGGCTGGTTCTGCGAGATGCCGATGGGAGAAGTCCGGGACAGCATGTCGCTGATCTGTTTGCGAAGTTCGGCCACGTGCTCCGAAAGCTCGCTGGTGCGCGCCGGGGCCTCCCCGCGCCAGAAGGGCACGCTGGGCGGCGCGCCGTGCGCGTCTTCCACCAGCACCCGCCCGGAGGCGCCCTCGATGCGGCGAATCTGCCAGGAGGTATTGCCCAGCAGCATGATGTCGCCCTTGTTGCTCTCCACCGCGAAGTCTTCGTCCACCGTGCCCACCACCGTGCCTTCGGGCTCGGCCACCACGGTGTAAAGGGCATTCTCCGGAATCGCGCCGCCGCTGGTGATGGCCGCGAGCCGAGCGCCGCGGCGAGCCCGCAGCCGTCCGTTCACCCGGTCACGGAACAGGTAAGCGCCGTAACGCCCGCGCCGGGCGGCTATGCCTTCCGACAGCATGGTCAGGATTTCGTCGAACTGTTGGCGCGGCAGCTCGCGGTAGGGATAGGCGCGGCGCACCACCTGGAAGAGGTCATCTTCCCGCCAGCCGCTGTCATCCGAAGCGGCGGCAGCACTTGTAGCGCCGGCGTCTCGCCCGCTGTCAAGCGGGCGTCCCGACCGCTCCGCGCTATGATCGCCCGCAGCGCAGGTGGCCACGATCTGCTGCGCCAGAATGTCCAGCGGCGCCTCGGGAATCATGAGGCGGTCGAGATCGCCGTGGCGGATGGCGCGCGCCAGCGCGGCGCACTCCATGAGCTCGTCTCGCGTGGTGGCGAAGATGCGACCTTTGGGCACGGCCCCGCGCCAGTGACCGGCGCGGCCAATACGCTGCAAGGTCACTGCGATGGAGCGCGGCGAGCTGATGTGGCAAACCAGGTCCACAAAACCAATATCAATCCCCAGCTCCAGCGAAGCGGTAGCCACCAGCACGCGCACTTCGCCGCTCTTCAATTTTTTCTCCGCTGCCAGGCGAAGCTTGCGGGCCAAGCTGCCGTGGTGCGCGGCCACCGCGTCTTCGCCCAGGCGCTCGGCCAGTTGATGGGCCACACGCTCCGCCAGCCGCCGGGTGTTCACAAAAACCAATGTGGAGCGATGCTGCCGCACCAACTCAGAGATGCGGTCGTAAATCTCGTCCCACATTTCATTCGAGGCCACCGGCCCGAGCGGGCTGGCGGGAACTTCCACCGCGAGATCGAGCTGGCGCTTGTGTCCGATGTTGACGATAGATGGCGTGGGCCGCCCGGCTCCGGTGAGAAACTCCGCCACCTGCTCAATCGGTTTCTGCGTGGCCGAAAGTCCAATGCGCACCGGAGGGCGGTGCGTCAGCGCTTCCAGGCGCTCCAGAGACAGGGCCAGGTGCGAGCCGCGCTTGTCGTCGGCGACGGCATGGATTTCATCCACGATTACGGTTTCCACATCGCGCAGGATGGCACGGCTTCGCTCGGCCGTGAGCAGGATGTAAAACGATTCCGGCGTGGTCACCAGGATGTGTGGCGGGCGCTTGAGCATGGCTCGGCGCTCGTGCATCAACGTATCGCCGGTGCGCACCGCGGTGCGGATTTCCGGCATGAGCAGCCCGCGCTCCCCGGCTCTTTGCAGGATTTCCCCCAGCGGGATTTCCAGGTTCTTCTGAATGTCGTTGCCCAGCGCCTTGAGGGGCGAGATGTAGAGGACCTCGGTGCGGTCCTGCAGGTCGCCAGCCAGCGCCTTGCGCACCAGGCGGTCAATGCAGGCTAGAAACGCGGCCAGCGTTTTGCCCGAGCCGGTGGGAGCGGAAATCAGGGTGGTGTGACCCGCCAGGATATGCGGCCAGCCTTGCTCCTGCGGTTCGGTGGGCGTGGCAAAGCGCTCCACAAACCATTCGCGCACCAGCGGGTGCGCCCATTCCAGGCTGGCGGGGGAAACAGCGGACATCCTTTCATTGTAGCACACCGCTTTCGCTAAATGTTCGCCCTAAAAGCAAGCCTTCAGCAGTCAGCAATCAGCCTTCAGCCCCTTCGGCGCTACAGTAGAAAAGTCGGACTCCAGCAAGTCCGGTGTTTTCTAGCCTTGCTCACCACCATCATTTTCACTGGCTGATTGCTGAGAAGCTATTTCATAAATGTCTTTCGGAAGGGCACGGCTTCAGCCGTGCCGTCCAGAGCCGCAAGATATACGGCTTTAGCCCCTAAGGGGACGTCGTGTTCGCGGTTTCTCGATTGATGAGACGGCCTGACGGGTTCTGAATGCTGAGGGCTGAATGCTGACTGCTGATTGCTACTTGTTAAAATCGTCCCATGCCGCTGCTCACGCTCAAGGAAATCATCCGCTGCCCGCAATGCGGCGGCACGGACATCATCTACTCCTGCGAGCCCAAGTGCTGCTTTAACCACGTTTGCGCCGACTGCCGCAGCACCTTCGAACTGAACACCCAGAAAACCGGCCGTTTCGATCACGAGACCGCCATCAGCGCGGAAGAGCCGCAGTCGGGCGAGCCCACCACCGGCTGCGCCAGCTGTGAAAGCCTGAAAGTTGCGGTTTTAAGCAGCGGCAATGGCGAAACTCTCCTGCTGTGTGCCAACTGCCGCGCCATTTCCAAGCTGGTGGTGGAAGAGTTTGTGCCCGGCTTCAGCAGTTAGCAATGAGAGTTTGGCAGTTACGTCTTAACCGCTAGCGGTCCTGAGTCGGCACTTTTTCGCAAGCTGATGGCAAAGGGCAAAGTCTGTTCTCGCCAGTGATCTGCAGTATCGAGCCCGAGACAGGTTCAGTACGTACGCTTTGGGATTCGTTTGCGGATGAGCGACTGCAGAGCGCGCGTGGTGCCGAAAACTACGACGAACGCAAGCACGGTTGTCACCGGAACGTAGGCCTGCCCCAGGAGTTCGTGCATGTGCCCCGTGTTTC
>DASYWT010000277.1:0-4370 GCA_035935775.1 Terriglobales bacterium | reverse complement strand
CGGCGGACAACCAGCGACTGGGAATCGCGGAGGAACCAGTTGATTCCCCGGAACAGGATCGGCGCGAACGCCAGCAACGCGAGCCAGGGAAGGAGTCCGACCTTTACGGCGATGATTAGCACGGCAGCGAGGCCAATTTGCCCGGCAAAGAAGGCGCGGCCACGCAGCAACTTTTCCGGCGCCCCTTGAGCCCGGGCGGCATGAATGCGCAACTGCACGAAGTGAATCTGATCGCCGGCAAACAGCCAGTTGGCTAGCCAGAGTGCAGCCGCCGTGGAATCAAAGCGCCCGGTCACGACGCAGTAAGCGGCAGGCGCCGCCGCGGTCAGGCCGATGGCACCGGTCACCTGTGCGGCCATGCGCAACCTGCGGCTCAGCTTCTTCAACCCCGCCTGGACGACAAATGCCAACATTGCAATCGCGCCCAGCGGCAGCAAGCTGAGGTTGTGTCCACCCCAAAACAAGGCAGCGAACATCAGCGCGGCCACTGCCGAAAGCGGAATGATGAATGCCAGGACGGCCCGCCGTTCGGCCACGCTCTGTGCGCGCAACGGCGTAGTGCCGAGCCAACTCTCAAGTGGTGTCCTGAGCCAGAACACGGCCATTGCCGCCAGCAGAAAGAGGATGAGCGGCAACCCCCGGCCGCCGCGCATCAGGCCGACCGCCGCGCCCGTGGTCAGCGGCACCAGCAGCATCCCCCAGGCGCCGTGCTCACGCGGGATCACCAGGGCCCGCACCCGCGGACTGGGAACCGTTGCCGCACCGAGAATCAATGACATGCTCATGGTCATGAAGTTCCAGCGCCAAGACGCCGAGATCACCGAGCAAACAAAACGAATGAAATTAACTCTCTGCGCCCTCTGCCTCTCGGCGGTGAAGCCTGCGGGAGCGTGTGGCGCCCTGCGCTGGTTTTCGCAGATGCTTGCGTCACACTCTCCCGCAATCTGTTTACGGCGCCACCGGGCGTGCCGCTCTGGTTTCCCTACTTTTCGCGGCCGTTCCCGGCTGGTAAACACAGAACGGCTCTTCATCCAGGAAGTCGCCGCTGGCAGCGAAGGCGCGCGCCCGGCAGCCCATGCAGATATTGCGAAATTCGCAGCAGCCGCACTTGCCTTTCAGGTTCTGGGTATCGCGGAGTTGCTCGAAAACAACTGACTTTTCCCAGATCTCGGTAAAGGTCTGGTGGCGCAGGTCGCCGGCCAGCACCGGCAGGTAGCCGCAGGGATAAATTTCGCCTTCGTGAGAAATAAAGCACACGCCGGTGCCCGCCAGGCAGCCCTTGGTCATGGCGTTCATGTCTCCAGGTTGTCCGGAGTGCGCACCACCCGGATGGCCGCTGCGCGCCGCCGAGTGATGGATCACCACGCCGGTGGAACCCGGCATCGCCATTTCCGTAGGGCCAATCGTCCCGGGAATGGGCCGCTCAGCAATCCCGACCAACTTGCGTTCGCCGTTGGTGCCCCGCCGTTCGGCGGCTCGCCGCTGCCGCACTACGCGGAAATAATGCGGCGCGCAGGTGGCCTTCAGTTCGATCCCGCCTTCCAGCGAGCGGTCGTAAAACCAGTTCAGCATCTCTTCGTATTCTTCCGGCGCCACCATCTGTTCTGCGGCAATGTCCACTCCACAGCCTACCGGCACCAGCAGGAAGGTGTGCAGTGCATCCGCGCCGAGGCGCCTCGCCAACTCCAGCACTTGCGGCAACTGGCGGGCATTGTGACGGGCGATGGTCATGTTGATCTGTACCGACATGCCCAGCGCCTTAAGGTTGCGCAGTCCCTGAACTGCGGCGTCAAACGCGCCCGGAATGCCGCGGAAGGTATCGTGGGTGAGCGAATCGGCCCCATCCAGGCTGATGGAAACTCGGCGCACCCCGGAATCCACGATCATGCGCGCCACTTCCCTTGTCACCAGCGTGCCGTTGGTGGCCAGCGCCACGCGCAGGCCGCGGTCGGCGCCGTAGCGCGCCAATTGGAAAATATCGGAGCGATAAAGCGGTTCGCCGCCGCTGAGCACCAGGATGGGATTACCGGCCGCGGCGATCTGATCAATGATGTTGAGCGCGGTGGCGGTGGTGAGATCGGAGGGAGAACTGAGTTCGGTCGCGCTCGCCCGGCAATGGATGCAGCGCAGGTTACAGCCCTTGGTGACTTCCCAGAAGATCAGCCTGGGCGAAGCCTTGGTCTCCGCTGCTTCTCCGCTGCCATGCGCCATGGTGCTCTCCTTTTCCCCCTGCAGCCCACATCCCTGCAGCACCTACGATAGAAAAAGGGCGCACGTGAGGCCGTGACCCATATCACGAGAAATTGTGATGTGCATCACCGGCGGATTTCAGCGGCTAAAGCCAATATCAGCTGACTCTTACGGCGGCACGCCTGAAGGCGTGCCCTGATACGAACCTCTCGGGCAGTCGTGGCAGCAAGAAATACGGAGCGCAGGTCCTTCGCTGGCTCAAGAGGACAACTGTAGTGCACGCGAGATGCTTCGGCCCTAAAGGGCCTCTGCATGACCCCTTCCTGCGGATGGCGTTCGCCGGCGAAGGGCCGGCGCTACCAGAACCACCCTATGGCCCCACGCCCCCGGTGTGGCAGTCGTTGCAGTTAACCGCGCTGATATCGCCCAGGTCCACAGGGTGCTTGAATGAGACGCCTTCAATGGCTGTAGGTTGGGTACCGCCGTCTTCCTGGCTGAGGAGGGTGTGGCAGATGGTGCAGTCCTTGCGGATCACCTTGCCCTCGGCGCTTATGTGCTGGCCGTCGTGGCAGCGGAAGCAGCCGGCAAAATAGAAATGTCCAATGTTGTCAGGGTGAGTTTTCCAGTCAATCTTCATTTCCGGGAAGGTCGTAGTGCGATACAAGCGCTGCAGTTCCGTAATCGCATCACGAATCTCGAGCTGCTTGGCGGTCTCCAGCTGCGGATACTTGCTGGCATAAAAATTGCGTACCGTGGTGGCGATGCCCTGCATGGCCTGATCCGTGCTGGAGTAGCTGGCGGTCAGCGCGGTCACGCCCTGCTGCTTGATGTAGGGCAGAGAGCCATCAAGGCGGTGCGACAGCAATGACTGGTCCACGGCCCGATCCGGAGGCACGTAGATGTGCGTGGGCCGGTTGTGGCAGTCCACGCAATCCATACGCCGGCGCGGCAGTGTCTCAATCTGCGCCTTGGTCAAAGGAGCATCTTTGGCCATGTAGTCGGTTACCCGGCCCTGCATGTCTTTGACGTGCACGTAAGGAATGGTTTCACGAGTTTTGTCGGGCGTGACGTAGGTGATTTCGTTGGCGATGTTCATGTGCCAGTGAATCCCCGTAGTCATGCCGATTCCGGGGTCGCCGCCGCCGGTCTTGATCAGCAGCCGGATTTGCCGCGGCGTGTTCTTCTCGTCACTGCCGTAATGGGTGATCACCTTTAGCTGCGCGCCATAGAATTTGCGCGGCCAATGACACTGTTCACAGGTCTCCTGCGCCGGCCGCAGATTTTCTACCGGCGTGGGAATGGGGCGGGGAAAGCGGTTCAACATAGTGGCGTACACCTGGCGAGCGCCGGAAAGCTTGGAACGCACGTACCAGGTGGCGCCGGCGCCCACATGGCAATCCACGCAGCGCACCCGGGCATGCGGTGAAAGCTGATAAGCGGTAAATTCCGGGTTCATCACCGAGTGGCAAAGCTGGCCGCAAAACTGGGTTGAGTCCGTGAACTCATAGCCACGATAGCTGCCCACAGCGCTCAGCACCACGAATACCACTACAAAAGCAAAGAAAAATGCGACCGTGCTGCGCTGTGCCGGCTCGTTGAGGTCAATTTGCGGGTAGACCAGTCCCTCCGCGCCTTCCAGTTGCAGACGACGCCGACGCGCCAGATACATGCCGGCTGGAATCAGCGCCAGCCCGAGGATGAAAAATCCCGGCAGGATCATGTAGGCAAGGATTCCCACGTACGGACTGTGCCGAGGTGAGAAAACATCAATCAGAAACAAGAAGAGGATGTTGGCCAGACTGACCAGAGCCAGAGCCGCGCCGATCGCGGCCAGGGGATGACGGAAACGGCTGCTGATCCGGCCTCGCTTCTGGTCAGCGTCTAAATGTGCATCGTTGTCCCGAGTGTCCATGACTGCAGGTCCATTCCTCCCTGGCTGCGGATCTTTACGGCCGCGGCGCCATCTCTTCCCGATTTCCTTCCGCCGCAGCATCTGCTGCCGGCGCTGCAGGCCCATCGCCGTTCTTGCTCGCGCTCGCTGCGGCCTGCGATTCTTCGCTTCCTGTGGCGTTCTCCAGCGTACGGCTGGCTTCGAGCAGTGAATTGGCGTCGAGTCCGTGTTCTTCCCGGTAGTGCTCCAGCGACATCTTGCCGTCGTACCACGCCCAGTTCATGGGGTA
>DASYWT010000276.1:0-27476 GCA_035935775.1 Terriglobales bacterium | reverse complement strand
AATAAAGCCCAGGACGGAAGTCCTGGGAAAGGGACGCAGTGTAATTCGGAGTCCCGGAGGGAGGACACAGGGATTTCACATCTCCGCGTGATGTTTGGCACAGACAACTCCAGCACATCGGGCGAAGCATTGAAAGGGTGCTCCCATGTCGCACTCCTATCCGAATGTTCTGGTTCATTGCGTGTTCAGCACACGCGAACGGCGACCTTTGATTCCCGCCGAGCTACAGGCAAAACTCTGGCGCTACCTGTCGGGCATTGCCACGGGCCGCAAAATTAGTCTCTTGGAATGCGGCGGCACCACCAACCACCTCCACGTCCTGCTGGTCCTGCCATCCGATATGCCGCTGAGCAAGGCCGTCCAAACCCTCAAAGCCAATTCCTCGCGCTGGCTGGGTGAGCACGGAATCGATTTCGCCTGGCAGGAGGGCTATGCGGCATTCAGCGTCAGCGCGTCACAGTTGAGTGCTGTTCGGCAGTACATTCAGAACCAGGCTATACACCACCAACGGCGCAATTTTGAAGAGGAATTCATTGCGCTGCTGAAGAAATCGGGGGTTGCCTACGACCCGAAACATGTCTTGGGTTGAGTGCCGTGCCTACGGCACTCGGATTACCTACCGATCTTTTCCCAGGACTTCCGTCCTGGGCTTTATTATTCCGTCCCTGCGGGACTGACTCGTGGAGGGTGAACCCCCGTGCATCCCAGGCAAACGATGTCTCCAGCAGTCAGGACTTCCGTCCTGGGCTTTAACATGGCATCCCTGCCGGATTGACTCGCGGAGGGTGAAGCACCGTGCATCCCCAGGGCAAACGGTGCCTCCAGCAGTCATGACTTCCGTCCTGGGCTTTATTATGGCGTCCCTGCGGGACTGACTCGTGGAGGGTAAACCCCCGTGCATCCCAGGCAAACGATGCCTCCAGCAGTTACGACTTCCGTCCTGGGCTTTACGATGGCGTCCCTGCGGGACTGCTTTTTACTCAGGCAATGATTCGCCGAAAATCGGAAAAGATCCGGAGCGAGACTCAGGAACCATTCTCTTCTGACTTCCAGTAAGGCAAGTCCACAGAACAACGATATTGTTCCCTACCCAAGGAGTCCCAGTCGGGCGGGATCAAAATTTCTGTGCAATTTGAAATCTTTCATTGAGATTTACCTCTGGAAACCTAGAGCAGCATGCCGGCGATGGAGGCCGACATCAGGTTGGCCATGGTGCCGGCCAGCATGGCGCGCAGGCCGAGGCTGGCCAGTTCACCTTTTTTATTGGGCGCCAGCGCCCCGATGCCGCCTATCTGGATACCGATGGAGCTGAAGTTGGCGAATCCGGTCAGCGCGAAGGTGGCGATAGTAAACGACCGCTGCGCCAGCACCGCCTTCTGCGGACCCAGCATGGAAAACGCCACCAGCTCGTTCATCACCATGCGCGTGCCCAACAGGTTACCGACCGCCATGCAATCCTTCCAGGGCACGCCGATGAGCCAGGCGATAGGAGCAAAGATTGCGCCAAAGATGGTCTGCAAAGTCTCTGGGAAGCGGGTAAAACCCCAGTGTGCCAGCCCGTTGTGGATGCCGCCCAGAATCCCATTGCACAGCGCGATGAGCGCCAAAAACGAAATCAGCATAGCGGCCACGTTAAAGGCCAGGTACATGCCGTCGGTGGTGCCGCGGGCAATGGCCCCAATGGCGTTTTCGCTCTTGTCTTCCATTTCCGCCATTTCGACTTTTCCGGCGGTCAGGGGCTTCTCCGTCTCCGGGACCAGCATTTTGGAAATCAGAATGGTGCCGGGCGCGGTCATGATGACGGCGCTGAGCAGCGCCTTGGCGTCAATGCCGAACATGATGTAAGCGGCCATGATGCCGCCGGAAACATGCGCCATGCCGCTGGTCATGATGGTCATCAGTTCGGAGCGGGTCACGTCCGGCAGGTAAGGGCGTATGGTCAGCGGCGCTTCCGTCTGCCCCATGAAGATGCTGGCGGCAACGTTCAGCGACTCCGCTCCACTGGCCCCCATGAAGCGGGTCATCACCCGCGCCGCCAGGCGGATGATGAACTGCATGATGCCGAAGTGGTAGAGGACGGCAAAGAACGCCGCGATAAAGATGATGGTGGGCAGCACCTGGAAGGCGAAGTACAGGCCCAGGTGCGAATTCTTCTTGCCCAGTTCGCCAAAAACAAATTCCGAGCCGGCAAAGGAATAAGAGAGCAGCCTGGTGACGTAGTCGCCGATCACCTGGAAGATTTTTCTTCCCACTTCCCAGCGCAGCACCAGCACGGCAAAAGCGAACTGCAGGCCCAGACCCCAGCCCACGGTCTTGTAGCGAATAGCGCGGCGGTTGGTGGAGAAAATAAATGCCAGGGACAGCATGGTCAGCAGCCCCAGGATGCCGGTGAAACGCGCCATCTTCAGTTACCCTCGTTTTCTGTTCCGCAAATCAAACCGTGGACCAGCGGCTGCACAGAAGAAGGAGGCTGGTCCGCGATGTGATAACTGGCTTCGATCAGCTGCCGCGCTGCCGCCAGCCGCGCCTCCGCATTGTAATGAATGGTGCACAGGGGCTCGCCCCGGGCGACGCGGTCACTCACTTTCTTGTGCAGCACCAGGCCAACCGCCGGGTCTATGCTGTCTTCCTTCTTTTCCCGCCCGCCGCCCAGCATCATGCCCGCCACACCCACCTGCTCGCACTGGATAGCGGCGATGTATCCCTCGCGCGGGCTGAGCACGTCGGTTTTGTGCCGGGCCTGCGGCAGGCGGGCAGAATCATCCACCACCCGCGGGTCGCCCCCCTGCAGGCGCACCATTTCGCGGAACTTCTCCAACCCTTGTCCCGAGGCGATAATCTCTGCCGCCAGCTTCTTGCCTTCTTCGACACTCGCGCTGGCGCCGCCAAGCTGAAACATCCAGCCGCAGAGCTCCAGGCAGAGCCGGCGCAGGTCACTTGGCCCTTTGCCGCGCAAAACCTCGACGCACTCTTCCACCTCGAGAGCGTTGCCAACTTTGCGACCCAGGGGCTGGTCCATGTCGGTCAGCAGAGCCACCACTTTCTTGCCCATGCGCTGCCCGGTTTCGACCATCAGTTCGGCGAGAAACGCCGCGTCTTCCTGCTTCTTCATAAACGCGCCGCTGCCGGTCTTGACGTCTAGCACCAGCGCATCAATCCCCTCCGCCAGCTTCTTGCTCATGATGGAGGCGCAGATCAGATAGGGGCTCTCCACCGTAGCGGTGACGTCGCGCAAGGCGTAGAGCTTTTTGTCCGCCGGGGCGATTTCCGCCGTCTGCCCGATCATGGCGCAGCCGCACTCGCGCAGCACGCGCAAAAAGTCGGGCAGAGCCAGGTTCACATTGAAGCCGGGGATGGCTTCCAGCTTGTCCAGAGTGCCGCCGGTGTGGCCCAGCCCGCGCCCGCTGATCATGGGCACCACAAGACCGCCGGCCGCCACCACCGGCGCCAGCACCAGCGAGGTCTTATCCCCCACGCCGCCAGTGGAGTGCTTGTCCACCTTCACCCCCGGCAGCGAGGAAAGGTCCAGCACCTCGCCCGAATGCAGCATGGCTTCGGTGAGGGCAGCGGTTTCGGCGCGCGTCATGCCCTTGAGCACCACCGCCATCAGCCAGGCCGCCACCTGGTAGTCGGGAATCTGCCCGCGGGTGTAGCTGGCGACCAGTTGCTCGATTTCCTCGCGCGTGTGCTCTTGCGCGTCGCGCTTTTTGCGGATGGCGTCCACCGCGCGAAAAGGGACCAGGCTGGGCGAGGAGTGGCTCACAGCAGAAGAAAGCCCTCCGGCAGCAGTTCACGAATGCGCGTTTCTTTCCATCCTTCCTGCCCGCGAAAAAGCACCACCGCATCGGGACCAAATTCCCAGATAACCTGGCGGCAGGCGCCGCAGGGCGAGCAGGCCACGTCGTCGGGAGTAGTTACGGCGATGGCTCGAATACGCACGTTCTCGCCGCCGGAGTGGGCCACGGCGGAGAAAATCGCCGTGCGCTCGGCGCACATAGTCAGCCCGTAGGAGGCGTTCTCCACGTTGCAGCCGGTGAACACTTCACCCATCTCAGTCAGGATGGCGGCGCCGACCAGAAATTTGGAATACGGCGCGTAGGCGCGGCCCATGGTCTCGCGCGCCGCCTTCAGCAGGTGCTCGCGCTGTTGGCTGGGAAGAATGTCAGGCATGCGGTCCAGTCAGCTAATTGGAATGCGGGCGCGATTGTATCAGGGGCGAGTACCAAGTACCTAGTATCTAGTACCCAGTTCCTGGCGCCCTGCGTCGTCACATGGAATAGTCAGGAGTAACGAACGGTGAAAAGGATGCAACCACAGCCTGCCCGCGCGGGCGCGTCATTGCTGCGGCACGATGTTGGCATGGCGGGCTACCTCCTGCCAGCGTCCGTGCTGCTTCATCCAAATCCCCGTAAAGCGGAGGCGCTGGGTTTTCCCGGCGTTCGGCATTTTTCCGCTGAAGACGAGCGTCTCGTTACCCGCGACGATCACGGTATCGCCGTAGTCGCGCATGTATTCGATTTGCCGCTCGTAGGAGGTGAACGCCAGGAAACCGGACTTGACCATGTCCAGCACCTGCTTCTTATCCACGAGCTTATTGAGCGGATTGTTGACCACCATATCGTTGGACCACAGGCGCGCCATGGCATCGGCGTCCGAATGCAGCATTGCCTGCACTTCCTGTTCGTTCAACTGCCGCACTTCTTTGGTCGCGGCGCTTTCTGCCGCCGGCTGGTCGGGGGTGGCGGCGGCCAGCGCCAGCAGCCCTGGTATGGCCGTCGTGGCCGCCAGCAGAAGAATGGAATCAGCCCAGATCTTCATTGCACGAGTCCCTCCCGGCGAGCGGCGTGGTTCGCCTTGCCAAGCGCCGGGATTGTACCAGTACGCAGTACGCAGAACCTAACTTTTTGGCGGCTAGCCGCTCGCAAGAGCATGACGTGAAGCCGTGCCGCAAAGCGTGTTTGCATGTCATCCCGAGCGAGCGCGGGAAGCCGAAGGCGGGGAGCGCGAGTCGAGAGACCTTGCGTTCCACCTGCAATGCAATCGGATTACGAATTCTGGGATTGTGCCGCCCCTGCAGGGCTCGGCGCGTGTATGGCCGCTTTCCCAGGGCTCCCGCCCTGGGCTTTACCATTTCGCCCGCTCCGCGGGCTCACGCAGGCCCGCCTCTTGACGCCTTCTCTGGTGGCCGTCATCACCAAACTCAACAGGCTGTTCAGCCGTGCCACTCTGCAATTCAGCCCGGCAGAGTTCTTCAATGGCTGCGGTTACTTGGGCGGGCCTGAGGGCGCCTGCTGAAAATTGAAGCAGTCGCTCATGTCGTCGGACTGCGCCATGCGCTGGCTCAATGCCGGCAAGCCGAATATGCCGGCGCAGAACTTGAGCAGGCTGACGTGAGAGTGTTGCGACTTGGAAATATAGCCGGGCTTGGCGTACGGGCTCAGAACCAGGCAGGGCACGCGCGAACCGTAGCGGAATTGGGTTCCGTCGGTCCACTTCTCCACTTCCGGCGGGTCCACGTGATCGAACCAACCGCCCCAGTCGTCCCAGGTAATGAAGATAGCCGTCAGCGGCCACAGCTCGCCCCGCACTACCGCATTGACTTGCTGCACCGTCCACTGCATGCCGTGAGTCACGTTGCCCACCAGCGGATTGCCCCGATCCTGGGGATCGGGCGCATGCTCGCTGGCATCGTGCGGCGCATAGACCCAGGAAACGTTGGGTAGCTTGCCCGCGGCTGCGTCCTGCGCGAATTGCGTGGAGGGAAACTTGTTCCTGCCCTTCAGCGCCGGCAGGTAGTCAAAGACGTAGCCGCCATAGTTGCCCCAGCTCAGCTTGGCCTTATCCAGAGCGGCCGGCAGGGACGGCAGGTTGTATTTCGGCGCGGGCGTCGAGGGTGGGTTGTCAATCACCGGAGAATCTGCAGCCACCAGCATCAGGTGGTTGGGCGTGGAGGGCCCGGCCACATCGGTAAAGTAGTGGTCGCACAGCGTGAACTGGCGGGCATAAGCGAAGTATTGCGGGATGTCCGCTTCCAGGAATTGCTGCCGGACCGCGGTGGTTTTCCTGGTCAGCCAGGCGGCATGGCGATGGTCGGGATCCTGCGCGGGCGGATTGGGAGAATGCGGCATGGTCATTCCTTCCGCCCCGCGAAAAGTGCCGAAATAATTGTCGAAGCCGTGGTTCTCTTTGACGATGATCACCACGTGCTGGAGAGGGCCGGGCATGAGGAACAAGATTAGGATTTCATTATCCAGCTTATCGGCTGCGGCGAACAGCCAGATGGACATCCGCTTCGAGACCAGAATGAAGAAGGGCCGGAAATCGGGGGATCCCCGGCCCTGAACTATCGCAGTTACTTGGTTGTACAAACTGGCCCGGCATCAGTCGCGAAGGTTCCATTGTCGGAGAACATTCCGTTCACGGCAATGGAGGGAGTGCCGTAGAACCAGGAGAAGAACGCCAACTCCTGCAGGTGGTAGGTAAACCCACTCAGGGTGACGTTCGGAACCAGGTTCCCGGTCAGCGGATCGCCGACCTCCAGGTTGTTCTGGCATCCCCCCACCTGTCCGGTGTGCCCCCAGGCAGGCGTCGGATTGTTGCCCACCGGATCGTCCATCCATTCTCCGACCTCATGGGACATGATGGCGGTATCCAGACCGCTCGTGCCGAAGACTCCGGTGGTGTCGAAGTCGAGTATGGAAAAGGTCTGCACCGCGCCGTTAGAGGCGAGGAGCGCGCTATGGAAGCCGCCGATGCAACATTTCTTCAAGTTTCCCGGAGGGCCGACGGTCATACCCGTGCTGTAGATCACGAAAATGGGGAAGGTACCGGGATTCACCTCTCCGTTGGCCACCAGCGAAGGCAAAATCTGCCCTTCAATCAGCGGAGCGAAGAAGTTGATGTTGACGGTGGCGAACACGCCGCCGGGGCAGCCGCCAACAAAGAGCCGGCTGGCAAAGGTGGCGCCATCGGCGGCCGGAACGTTCACCAGGACGGGAGCCAGGATGTTAAGGCCCAGGATGGTGTGAAAGGTGCGAGTGTTCTCCACCGTGAAGAAGTTCGCCCGTTGAAAGGCATCAATGTATTGCGTAGTGCCCACATTGGTGCCTCCAAAGACAAACTTCGCCGCACTGAACATGGGCGACTGCTGGATTACTGTATCGGGCACGCGCCCACCCAGGCAGTGCGTGTCGGGCACGGTTGGATCCATGAGCGTGCCGCCAATATTGAGGATGATGGGCACCACCTCCGTCGGCACGTTTACGCTCCCGGATGTGCTGAAGGGATCGTCACCCACCATCACCCCCGAGTAGCTATTGCCGTCCCGGCTGGATGTCACCGTGTAATTGAATACAGGAAGTTGTGCGGCTGCATTTGGACCTGCTGAAATTGTTCCGTGCATAGGACGCGATTGGAAGGTGACTTTCATTTGCGGGAGACGCTGCTGTTGCCCATATGCGGAAGTGACGCAAAAGGCAAATGCGGCGCAAAAGCACACAGACAGTACTCTGCGATTCATTCGGCACCTCGTTGTGAATTTGCAACAGAAATGGGCCCACAATTTATGGAAGGACGAACGCGGCGCAATCCGTTGGCAAAGGAGTCGTCAGATATGGCTTGGGTACAAAGTCTTCAAGGACGTGTTGTGTTTTCCCTTGGACGGGAATTTTGCTGGAGTATGCAACCAAATGTATTTGTTATGTTGAGCCCCTGGTCCCGCATTTCCTGGAGGCGTCGGCAGCAGCCGCAACCTGGAGAGTCAAGGGCCCCGTCCGTGGTCTATATGGCAACGATGGGTTGGTCGCTCTTCCATTCGGCGATGCCGGGTCGGGATATACTCCCCGCATGCCGGCTCGACAAGGCCGCGGCTGTTTCGCCACGCTCTTCGTGACTCTGGTCCTTGGGGTGGCTGTCCTTTATGGGGTAATTGCCGTGACGAACCCCTGGGCCTTCCACATCGGCGGGCGCTGGACACCCTTGTTGTACTGGTCGGGCTCCGGCAAGCTGCTTACGAAGAGCGGAACTTATCCGCTGTATGTTTCCTTCTTTCCCGCTTCTCATTTTTCCCGGCTTCACCTGGACGGACAGCGCCCCACCGGCGGCCTGCAGGGCTCAGGCTGGCTTTGTACCTCGCGGGGCGCGATGCAATCCCTCGAGCTGTCGGGCACGATTTACGGCGGCTGGCGAAGCACCGAGGGCAGCCTGATGAACTTTCGCCTGCTCGAACGAAGAATTTTCAACTCGGGTCAGCGGCGGGGTTTCTTCAACCTTTACGGCCGGTGGCAGGGGCCGCAACTGGTCATGCAAGATCGCGGTGAACTGGGAAGCACCTTCCGCTCCGGCCTGAAAATCGAACGTGCATCGGTCACCCTGGACTGGGGCCGCTACTCGGATTTCAAGGCCATGTGCGCGGCGAATGCCGCGGCGGAACCATGACTTCCCGGAACCCCCGCCCATAAGCGTGACCCACTTTCGCGGCCTCCGTTTTGATGACCAGGCAAGGCGCCCAGCAGTTGAATCAGGAATTCGGGCTGGCAGCAGCGCAGCCGCAGAAGCCGTTGGTGCCGTGCTTGGACTTCACCGTAAAGCCCGCGGGTGGCGTTTCCTGGTAGTCGAGGGTGGATTCAAAAAGAAAAATGAAGGAGCGGGGATCGAGGAACAGCCGGGCGCCGTCCAGTTGCAGAATGCGGTCGCGCTCGTGGGGAGCCGATTCGACCAGCGCCCGGCAGGTCAGCCCGGCGCAGCCCCCGCCTTCCACCTTTAACCGCATGCCGCCGCGCTGGGGCGAAACGCCGTCGCGGCTCAAAGCGGCGTGAATCTCCTCGAGCGCTTTGGGTGTTATGCGGATTGAATCGTGGTTGTCCATTGTAAAAGGTAGTCAGGAGTCAGGAGTCAGGAGTCAGCAACACCTCAGGAACCGCGCTGCGATGGGCGGCCCTCAGGGGCTGAAGCCCTCACGTCTTTCCGCCTTTCGGCGCGGCTAAAAGCCGCGCCCTTCCGAAACCATGTATCACGAGCCAGCGGGCGGTAGTTGGTAACTGGTGGTTGGTGGTTTGGGTTTCTCAGTGGTACGAACTACCAACTACTAACTACCAACTGCCGTTTTGCTGACTACTGACTCCTGACTACTGACTCCCGGTTTTCCAACTCCCGCAAGCTCTCTACCGTCGTACAGATGCGATCCGCCACGTAGTCCACCTCGGCCTCGGTGTTGAAGCGGCCGATGCCGAAGCGGATGGCGGCATAGTTCTCCGCCATGGCAATGGCCTTCAGCACATGCGAAGGTGCGATCGAGGCCGAAGAGCAGGCCGAACCGCTGGAAACGGCAACGTCGCGCAGCCCCATCTGCAGCGCTTCCGCGTCCACGTGGCCGAAGGCGAGGTTCAGGTTGCCGGGAAGGCGCCGCTCCAGGCTACCGTTGGCGTGGACGTCTTCAAGGCGGCTCAGAATGGCGCCCTTCAGCCGGTTGCGCAAAGCAGCCAGACGCCGGGTCTCTTCTTCCATGTCGCGACAGCAGATTTCGCAGGCCTTCCCCAGGCCGACAATGCCGGTCACGTTCAGGGTGCCGGAACGCATGCCGTGCTCGTGCCCCCCGCCATGGATAATGGGCGCCACACACGCCTGCGGCTTGCTGCGCACGTAGAGCGCGCCTACCCCCTTGGGGCCATACATCTTGTGCCCCGAGATGGAGAGCAGGTCGAGATTAAGCTGGTCCACATTGATGGGAATCTTGCCCGCACCCTGTGCGGCGTCGGAGTGGAAGAGCACGCCGCGCTCACGGCACATCCGGCCAATCTCCGCCAGTGGCTGGAGCACGCCAATCTCATTGTTGGCCGCCATCACGGTCACCAGGACGGTCTTGTCGGTGATGGTCCGCCGCAATTCGTCCAAGTCCAGCAGCCCATCCTTGGCCACCGGCAGGTATGTGACCCGGAAACCAGCCTTCTCCAGGTGGCGACAGGTATCGAGCACAGCTTTATGCTCGGTGATCACGGTGACGATGTGGTCGCCCTTGTCGCGGCAGGCGCCAGCCACTCCGGTGATGGCCAGGTTGTCGCTTTCGGTGGCGCCGGAGGTAAAAACGATTTCCTTGGCCTGGGCGCCGATCAGCGTCGCGATCTGCTGCCGCGCCTGCTCCACCGCCGCCTCCGCCGTCCAGCCGAACTCGTGGCTATGGCTGGCAGGGTTGCCGAACTTCTCCATAAAGTAAGGCAGCATGGCTTCCATCACCCGCGGGTCTACGGGGGTGGTGGCATGGTTATCCATGTAGATAGGGAGCTTGACATTGCCGGCGGGTTTAGTTCTGCTCTCGGCGCTCATGACAGACGATTCTAGACGTTTCGTGTGTCAAGGAACAACGGCGGCATGCCGCTTCATCTGTCAGCGCCTCCCCCTACTTCAGCCCCGCCAGGGCTCGGCCAGGGTTAGCTCTGTCCTCTGAGCTCAGCCTACGAGCTACATTTCCTCCCCCAGTTGGCGGTGCCAGCAGCTCGGGATTGGGTTTTCCACTTGACAGAGCAGCGGGCGCGAAGCTTCGTATCAGGGCATGGCTTTTAGCCATGCCGTTTGCCGCCCAGTAGTGTGACTCGCCTTCAGGCGCTAAGGTAACACAGCGGCTAAAGCCGGCTACATGGTGGCTCTGATCGGCACGACTGAAGTCGTGCCCTGTTACGAAGCGTCCGCTCACGCTGGACGCCATCTTCCCACCGCTCACGTTCCAATCAACTTCGCTCGGGATATCAGGCAAAAGAGCTTTTCTCCACGCGCTCGGCGTCTCTGCGGTGAAATCTCGGGCCTCGCGGCGGTGAAAGGTTGTTGCACGGATGTCCAACGCCACACCCGGCACTCTGGCGTGTTTTTTTTTACAAAATTTTTTTCACAGCTTCTGAAATATGTGTATTCTGCGCTTGCACTGGCATCTCATGAGAACGTCGGAGGAAGCCATCGAAATTGGCCAGCACGCCAGCCCGCTGTAGCCAGGATTTCGCGCCCGCAGTAACCCCGCTGACCTCGAAAAAGAAGGCCTCGTCCAAACTCGGCATGTGGCCGCTGGTAGCAGCCACCTTCTTCATGGTTTCCGGCGGTACCTACGGCACGGAAGACATCGTGCACAGTGCCGGATACGGAGCCGCCGTCCTCATCCTGCTGGTCACTCCCCTTCTGTGGAGCTTGCCTACCGCGCTCATGCTGGGCGAACTCTCCAGCACTATCCCCGCCGAAGGCGGCTACTACGCCTGGGTGCGGCGGGCCATGGGCAACTTCTGGGGATTCCAGGAAGCCTGGCTCTCGCTGGTGGCCTCCATTTTCGATATGGCCATCTACCCCACCCTGTTCGTCGCCTACCTCGACCGGCTCTTCCCCTGGTTCCAGGAAGGACACCGGGGCGTGATTGTAGGCGTGGCAGTCGTGGCCGTGTGCGCGCTGCTGAACATCGCCGGGGTGCAGGTGGTAGGCACAACGTCGCTATGGCTCTTCTTCCTTCTTTCGGCGCCGTTTGCCCTGATCATCGTGCTGGCCCCGTTTCACCATGGCGCCCTGGCCACGGCCAGCACGCCCAGCGGCTCGACCGTGGGCATTGTGGGCGGCCTGCTCATCGCCATGTGGAACTACATGGGCTGGGACAACGCCACCACCGTGGCCACCGAGGTTTACCGGCCCCAGCGCACCTATCCCCGCGCTTTGCTGGCGGCGGTGACCATCGTGGCGCTCAGCTACATTCTGCCGGTGCTGGCGGCATGGACGACGGCGCTTCCCGCCGCCTCCTTTGAAACCGGCTCCTGGGCCGATATAGCCCGGATGGTGGGCGGAAACTGGTTGCGCGTGGCCCTGGTGCTCGGCGGCATGATGTCGGGCTTTGGCATGTTCAACGCCCTGGTCATGAGCTACTCCCGCCTGCCCCTGGCGATGGCCCAGGACGGCATGTTGCCGCGCGTCTTTGCCCGCCAGCATCCCAAGACGCGGGCGCCCTACGTCGCCATCCTGGTATGCGCGGTGGGCTGGGCCCTGTGCCTGGGGCTGGGATTTGAGCGCCTGGTGACCATTGACATCGTGATCTACGGCCTCAGCCTGGCCCTGGAGTTCGTGGCCCTGCTGGTTTTGCGGGTGCGCGAACCCAACCTGAAGCGGCCTTTCCGCGTGCCCGGCGGCATGTTTGGGGCGGCCATGGTTGGCGTTTTCCCCGTGCTGCTCCTGGGCTTCGCCCTGGTGCACAGTGAAGGCGAACAGATCCTGGGCATGAGCTCGCTGGTGTTCGCCCTGCTCCTGATCGGCGCCGGACTGGCGGCCTACGGCATCAAAGAAATCCTGCGCCACTCCGGCCTGCTCGCGCCCGCGCCCGAAACCTAATCCTTCACCACAAAAGACGGTTCTTGGCTATTAGCTTGTGGCTATTAGCTTGTGGCTATTGGCTCAAAAGCGACTGCCCGGCGCGATGGTAGCTAACAGCCAAGAGCTAAAAGCCAACAGCCAAATCACCCAAATTACAATCCTTCGTGGTACTTCGTGTCTTTTGTGGTGAAGGGTTTGTGGTTAAATTGAGCCGTAAGCGGGCGTCCGAACCCGCTGGCGAAATCCTGAGGGAACCGAAGGATCTGAATGGCGAGCAAGCGCAAAGGCCGGGGGGCGTACATGATTTCGGCAGTCGCCGAAATGTACGGCATTCACCCGCAAACACTTCGCCTTTATGAACGCGAAGGCTTACTCAAGCCCTCTCGCACCGAGGGCAACACCCGGCTCTACACTGACGAGGACCTGCAACGGCTGGAATTCATCCTCTCCCTGGCTCGGGACCTGGGCGTCAACATCTCCGGCATCGCCATCATTTTGCAGATGCGGGAGCGGATGGAGGAAATGCAGCGGCAAATTCAGGAGTTCGTAACCTATATCCAGCAGGAAGTGCTGACGCGGGCGACGGCCGCCGCCGATCCCTCCAAGGAAGCCATCATTCCCATCCGCCGCCCGGTGCCGCCCGCACCAGTGCGGAAGAAATAGGCCTAAGCTGGTTGTTCTTCTGGGCTTTCCGCCTCCTCGGGCGGCAGATCCCGTTCCTTTGCGCTGACAACAGGCCGGGGGCGCGCTGCCTTCCACCCCTTTTCCAGCCCAGGTACAAACACGGGGACCGGGGGCTTGGCGGAGCGAGGATGGATGCGCATCTTGCGGCGTATCCGGCTTTGCGCCTCTTCCCGGCTGGTACAGGCGCGCGAGAGCCCCTGCCAGGCAGCTTCCCAGCCCTCGTGTTCTGCCGTGCGTAACTTCCCAATTACACTCATGACCTCTCTCCGGAACCTTGCTGCCAATTCAATACCAATCTGCCGTCTTAGAAGCTGCCTCTGCTGGCCACAGCAGAAGCAGAGCAGTATCCCCGCCTTACCAATTTGCATAATATGTGTAGCGCGGAATGCAACTCACATTCAACGCTGGACGGAGTTGCTGCGGTTTGGAGCTGTAGGCGAAGCGGGATCCGTCAGCCGAAATCCTGAGCGCAAGCGAAGCATCTCTGTTTCCAGCCATTGCCTATGTTGCCCTTTAAGCTGGTTTACAGCGACGGGTACTACCTTCCGGTCGGCGACCACGTGTTCCCGGCAGAGAAGTACCGGCTGATCAAGGAACGTTTGCTCGCCAACCACGTAGCTGAAGCCGCTGACTTCCTTGTCCCCAAGCCGGCTGACGACGAGGACATCCTGCTGGTGCACATCCCTGAGTATGTCCACAAGCTGAAGACTGGAACGCTTTCGGCGCGCGAGGAACTCACGCTGGAGGTACCCTACTCGCCTGAACTGGTAAAGGCTTTCTGGTTGGCCGCCGGAGGTTCAATCCTGGCTGCGGAACACGCTCTGGCCGAAAAGTGCGCCGTCAACATAGGCGGCGGTTTCCACCATGCTTTTCCCGACCACGGCGAAGGTTTTTGCATGATTCACGACGTGGCGGTTGCCATTCGACGGCTGCAAAAAGAGGGCAAAATCGCCCGCGCCATGACCGTGGACTGCGATGTCCACCAGGGCAACGGCACTGCGGCGATTTTCGGGCGGGCGCACGCGGAACCGCGCCCGCTGCCTTCCTGGTCAGGCGCCATGTTCGGGCTCCCTGCCGAGGAGATCTCACGGCCAGAGGCTCCGGAAGGCAGCGTCTTTACCATTTCTCTGCACCAGGAACACAACTATCCTTCCTGGAAGCCGCCCTCCTCGATTGACGTGAACCTGCCCGACGGCATCGGCGACGACGAGTACCTCTCCTGGCTGGACAATGCCCTCAGCTCCGGCCTGCGCCAGTTCGCGCCAGACCTGATCTGTTATGTGGCCGGCGCCGACCCCTATGCCGAAGACCAACTGGGCGGATTGAAGCTGACCATAGATGGCCTGAAGAAACGCGACCAGTTGGTGTTTCGCGTGGCCCACGCACGCAATATCCCCGTGATGGTGACCTTCGCCGGCGGCTACGCCTGGCGTGTGGAGGATACCGTGGCTATCCACTGCAACACGGTGGTTGCGGCCAGGGAGGAGTTTGGCGGCGCGTGAAACCGGATAAACTGGTAATGGTGCATTTGAATGCTCCGCTCTAGAACCGGCAGGGCAAATGTGCCATGCTGTGATCATGAAATCGAAGAACATGAAAGACCTGGAGAGACATTGGGCAGAACACACCAGGAAACCAGGCGCCCAGCAAGGTCGCATCCCTAAAAAAGGTGACCGGGTGGGTGCGAATGGGCGCACCGGAGTGTTTGCCATCGTAGAGGTTTCTCGCATTCCTAAAGTAGTTGGACTTCAACCGCTCAAGGGTGGACCCGTTGAGAAAGGCATTCCCTGGACCGCCCTGATTTTCATGGACAAGGAAGAAACCAGCTCAGCTGCTACCACGATCATAAAAAAGGCCACAGAGGAATAAACAGGCTTTCCTTTACGCCGGGAGGGTGGCCACTTTTGCTTTTCAATCGGCAATCGAAAATCTACAATCGTCACTTCCATGCGCCTCCGCCTGCTTCGTCACGCCACGCTGATTGTGGAGTACGCCGGCCGTAAGCTGCTCATAGACCCCATGCTCAGCCCGCCCGGCGCCATGCCTGCCATTGATAATTCGCCTAACCCGCGTCCCAATCCGCTGGTGCCGCTGCCGGCTTCGCCGCAGGAAATTGTTCAGGATCTGGACGCGGTACTGGTCACGCACACGCATCGCGACCATTGGGATGACGCCGCGGTCCGTGAACTTCCCAAGGGGGTCCCCCTCCTATGCCAGCCGGAGGATGAGGCGAAATTTCGCGAGCAGAGGTTCACCCATGTGCAGGCGCTGCAGACCGGCCTGATCTGGAACGCCCTGGAGGTGACCCGGACGGGCGGGCAGCACGGCACCGGCGAGATTGGCAGGAAAATGGCGCCAGTTTCCGGCTTCGTGCTGCGCGGGCCGGGCGAAGATCCGCTCTACATCGCCGGCGACACTATCTGGTGCGCGGAGGTGCAACAGGCCATCCAGCAATTCCGCCCCGCGGCCATCGTGGTCAACGCCGGCGCCGCCCGTTTCCTGGAAGGCGACCCCATTACCATGACCGCCGCCGACGTCATCTCTGTCTGCCGCGCCGCGCTCCAAGCCAAAGTGATCGCCGTGCACATGGAAGCCATCAACCACTGCCTGCTCACCCGTCAGCAATTGGCGGGCGAAGTGCAGGCTGCCGGCACGAGACAGCAAGTGCTGCTCCCTAACGATGGAGATTGGGTCGGCTAGACGCCTGCCTGATTTCACGAGAAATTTCCATACTTCTGTCATCCTGAGCGGAACCGCAGTCGAAGTTGAGGCGTTCTGGCGGCGTCTGAGCCGCCAGCCGAAATCCTGAGAGCAGCGAAGGAGCCGCTCAGAACTTCGTCCGTCGTTTTGGCGCTTTCCGCGGTCGCAGGGGTCTTTCGACTCGGGCATGCGCCCTCGCTCAAGATGACAGGATGAAAAATTTGCCTGGCACGATGGGTGAGTTGCCAGAGTGAGCTTTCGCGGGCTGGTAAAATAGAGACGCCCCGACTGGCGCGTTTGCCGACCCACTCGCGCATCTTACTTTCAGGAACTATTCGCCTATATGTTTGAGAATTTAACCGAGAAACTGCAGCGCACCTTCAAGAACCTGCGCGGCCAGGGCAAGCTGAGCGAGGAGAACATCGGCGAAGCCCTGCGCGAGTTGCGTCTGGCGCTGCTGGAAGCGGACGTCAACTTCAAGGTGGTCAAAGACCTGATTGACCACATCCGGGAAAAGGCCGTCGGCCAGGAAGTGATGACCGCGCTCTCTCCCGGCGAGCAGGTCGTCAAGATCGTGCGCGACGAACTGATCAACCTGCTGGGCCAGGATACGGCGCGCCTTAAATTCGCTTCCCAGCCGCCCACCGTGGTGCTCATGGCCGGCCTGCAGGGCTCCGGCAAGACCACGACTTCGGGCAAGCTGGCCCACTGGCTGCAGAAAGGCGGGCACCGGCCCATGCTGGTCAGCGTGGACGTTTACCGTCCCGCCGCGCGCGAGCAGTTAAAGGTGGTGGCCAAGGCGGTCGGCGCCAACCTTTACGAAGGCGAAGTCGGAGAAGCGAACACGGCCACAGTAGAGCGCCTGGCCAGGGAAGCCCGCCGCGAAGCCGTCAACAGCGGCTGCGACGTGCTGGTGGTGGATACCGCCGGCCGCCTGCACATTGACGAGCAACTCATGGAGGAGATGCAGTCGCTCAAATCGCTGCTCAATCCCCAGGAAATCCTGTTTGTGGCTGACGCCATGACCGGCCAGGACGCGGTCAAATCCGCGGACGAGTTCCACAAAAAGCTGTCCCTCACCGGCGTGGTGCTAACCAAGATGGACGGCGACGCCCGCGGCGGCGCAGCGCTCTCCATCCGCCACGTGACCGGCGCGCCCATCAAGTTCATCGGCGTCGGCGAAAAATACGACGCCCTGGAGCCCTTCCACCCCGACCGTATTGTCTCCCGCATTCTGGGCATGGGCGACATCCTTTCGCTGATCGAAAAAGCGGAAGCCACGGTGGACAAGAAGAAAGCCGAGCAGCTGGCACAGAAAGCGCTCGCCGGCGACGGCTTTTCCCTGGGCGATTTCCGTGACCAGTTGCTGCAGGTGAAGAAGATGGGTTCGCTGCAGAGCCTGATCGGCATGCTGCCCAAGATTGGTCCCTTCTCCAACCTGAAGAACGTGGCCGATAAGGTGGATGAAAAGGAAATTTCGCGTGTCGAGGCCATCATCAACTCCATGACTCCCTACGAGCGCGACCACCACGAAGTGATCAATGGCAGCCGCCGCAAGCGCATTGCCCGCGGCTCCGGCACCACCATTCACGAAGTCAACCAGCTGCTGCGCCAGTACGCGCAAATGCGCAAGATGTTCAAGGACATGGGCAAGGCCAGCTTCGCCCGCAAGCTGGCGGGCATGAAGCTGCAGTGAATGTAGTAGCGCCGGCATCCTGCCGGCCCTTTTCGCGGGCGCGACGCCCGCGAGACAGCCGCCGGGACGGCGGTGCTACGACTGCCCATTGCCCGCCCCACGCGGGCTGAATGCTGAATGCTTTCTCCCGGTAATTTAGAATTCTTCTTGGAGTCTTCCATGAAATGGCGCGGGCTCGAAGAGTCCAAAGCGGGACAGCATGCTGCCACTCTGCGCGAAGAACTGGAAGAGCGCAAGGCGCTGGCTGAGCAGTATGTCCCGCGAGAGGTTCAGGAGGTCAATCAGCAAACCGTCGAAGGGCTGCGCGCCTCCGGCATGGCGCAGAAAATTCTGGGGGTTGGGGCCGAGGCTTCCAGCTTTGAATTGCCTGATCAAGATGGGAACATGCTGTCATCCTGCAGCCTGCTCAGCCGCGGGAGGCTGGTAATCTGTTTCTTCCGCGGACGCTGGTGCCCTTTTTGCGTCGCCCAGCTTGAAGCCATGAACTCAGCTTTGGCCGATATTCAGAAAGCCGGGGGAAGTCTGCTGGCCATTTCTCCGCAGACGGTAAAGCAGTCTTTCTTCATGCGCGACCAGCACCAACTGCGCTTCCCTCTGCTCAGCGATTCGCATAACCATGTGGCTAGAGGTTTTGGTCTGGTCTACCCCGTCCCAGAAGAGCAAAAGGCGGTATACAGCCGTACTTTTGTTAACCTGCCGTTTCTTAACGAAGACTCGAGCTGGGAACTGCCTATCCCCGCCACCTACATCGTGGCCCGGGATGGAGCCGTGCTTTTCGCCAGCGCCGACCCTGATTACACCCGGCGCCCCGAGCCGGCCGAAATACTGCGCCACCTGCGGGACGCAGGGGGAGACCCGGCCGGGCCTGTTTAGGATTCCAAAGCCGGAATCGCCCCCGCCCTGGCGTGGCATCCGCCTGAAAGCCGCATGGGCAGAGGCGTCCGGGCCATTTTCCCGATTTTGAATCGTTCAAAAGTGAAATCGCCGGTTATGTTCTGCTAACCGAACAATTTAACTTTCTCCTTTACAAGCACCCGTCCCGCGGGTTAGCTTTCGCTGTTTGGAATCTCCTCGGGGGATACCGGTATGGTGTGCGCCAGGCCAGGGTTGCCAAGCCGCTGAACTTTACGGATAATAGTGGTTTGTACATTTCTGGCAAGAATCAGAAGAAAGGTTCCTTTTCGTGTTGATGATTCGACTGGCGCGCATGGGTGCGCGCAAACAGCCTTATTACCGTGTGGTTGTGATTGAAAAGGAGCGCGCGCGCAATGGCCGTGCCCTGGAGGTGGTTGGGACTTACAATCCCCGTACCAACCCCACCAGCCTCGACCTGAAGCGCGAACGCATCGAGCATTGGGTTTCCAAGGGCGCTCAACTGTCCCATAAGGTCAGCCAACTGCTCGCCAAGGCTCCTACCTCGCAAACCGCGGCATAAGACTCACTTTGGCAGGCCGGCATATCACCCGCACGCAAGGAGTGGTCCCGATGGCTACGGATCAGGGTGGGGATATGCGAGGATTGGTGGAGCAGATTGCCCGCGCGCTGGTGGATGAGCCCGAGCACGTTTCCGTGCAGGCTGTTGATGGAGAACAAGTTACGGTACTGGAACTACGAGTTGCCCCCAATGATCTGGGCAAAGTGATTGGCAAACAGGGCCGTACCGCACGTTCCATTCGCACCATCCTGAGCGCCGCAGGCATGAAGCTTCGCAAGCGTTTCACGCTGGAGATTTTGGAATAACCACTGAGTTCATCACCATCGCCCGGGTGGTCAAAACCCAAGGGCGGCGGGGCGAAGTCGCCGCCGAACTCCACACCGATTTTCCTGAGCGTTTTGCCGAGCGCCGGCGAATTTATGCCTTGGGGCCGGGAAGGACGCGCCGCGAGTTGCAGTTGGAGGAATCGTGGCCGCATTTGGGATATTTTATTCTCAAGTTTCAGGGCGTTGATTCCATCACCGACGCCGAGCAACTGGTGGGTTGCGAACTGCAGATTCCGCTTGCCGAACGCGCGCCCCTGGAGCCGGGGGCGGCCTACGTCGGCGATCTGGTGGGTTGCACGGTATGGGATATAAGGCAGGGAAAGGCCGAAACCGCAATTGGCGCTATCACCGGTGTCCAGTTTGGGGCCGGCGAAGCGCCGCTGCTGATGGTTCGCTCTGCCGAGAAGGAATTTCTGATTCCTTTTGCGGCCGAATACTTGCGGACCGTTGATTTGCCGAAACACCGCGTCGAAATGGCTCTGCCGGAAGGCTTGCTGGAGGTAGATGCTCCGCTCACCGAGGAAGAAAAGCGGCGGCAGCGGGGAGAGAGTTTCTAGTTTCGAGTTTCCAGTTTTTGTTGTGGCTCTCGAAACACGCAGCTCGAATCTTTCTATATGAAGTTCGAAATCGTAACAATTTTCCCGGACTTCTTCCGCGGGCCGCTGGAACACGGCATCATTCGTCGCGCCCGCGAAGCTGGCCTGGTGGAGGTCGAAGTAGTTGACCTCCGCAACTTCACCCATGATCGCCATCGCACCGTTGATGACCGTCCCTTCGGCGGAGGCGAGGGTATGGTTTTGAAGCCGGAGCCGATTTTTGAATGCCTGGAAGCGCGGGACATTTCGCCGCGGGAAGCCCGGCTGGCAGGTAAAACAAAGGAATCGGTGATTCTGCTTTCCGCCCAGGGTAAGCGCTTCGATCAGAAGATTGCCGAGCGGTTGGCGGCCCGGGACCGGGTAGTGCTGATTTGCGGGCGCTATGAAGGCGTGGATGAGCGGGTGAATGATTTCCTGGCCGACTGTGAGCTTTCCATCGGTGACTTCGTTTTAAGCGGGGGCGAGCTCGCTGCCGCGGTGGTGGTAGATGCGGTTACCCGTTTGCTGCCGGGAGCGCTGGGCAATGAGGCCTCGGCCCGCCAGGAGTCCTTTTCTGCGGGTAAGGAATGGGAGCGGCCGGAAGCGGGCAGGACCGCCCCCTCGTCTACCTGCGCTTCCGGCGGGCTGCTGGACTACCCGCACTATACGCGGCCGGCGGAGTTTCGCGGCCTGGCTGTGCCCGAGGTTCTGGTCTCGGGAGACCACGAACAGATCCGCCGCTGGCGGCGGCGTACAGCCCTGGAAAAGACGCTGCGCAACCGCCCTGAACTGCTGGAGCGGGTGGAGCTGAGCGCGGAGGATCAGCAGTTGGTAGCACAAATTTCGGGCAAAAGAATTTAGAATGTTGCCAGGGCCAACCTGGCCGATAGTCAAAGGAAGAAGCTTATGTCCAACCTCGTAATTGAAAAGCTGCTGGCCAAGAGCCGGCGCACCGATCTGCCCAAGTTTGGCCCCGGCGACACCGTGCGCGTGCACGTCAAAATCAAGGAAGGCGACAAGGAGCGCGTGCAAGCCTTCGAGGGTGTTGTCATCGCCCGCACTTCCGGGCCCCAGGCCAGCTTTACCGTGAGGAAGATCAGTTTCGGCCAGGGCGTGGAACGCATTTTCCCCGCCAACTCCAAGGTAATTGACCGGGTAGACGTGTTGCGTTCCTCGCGTGTTCGCCGCGCCAAGCTCTACTATCTACGCGACCTGAAGGGGAAGGCCGCCCGGTTGCGCGAAGAGGAGTAAACCAGTTGTCAGTGGTCAGTTGCCAGTGGCCAGTGGTCAGAGGCCAGTGGCAAGAGGCCAGTTGCCAGTGGTCAGTTCCGACGACCATTGATACTTACATGGGAACAGCTGCCCTCCCTTGATACTTACGTTTGGACAGCCGGTCTTTATTGATACTTACGTGGGGACAGCTGCTCTCGGCTGCGCGGGTGAGCGCAGCTTATTTTGTGGCGCGGGCGCCCTCGCCCGCGGCTCTTGATCTGTGCTTTAGCAGGCGCAGGAACGGCACGCGGGTTCGGCCCGCGAGCTATCTCCCCCCGAAATCCAGCCGTAATCCCGCCCGTGCCAGCAGCGGCGGCCCCACCGTCACCACCGGCGTGCGCCCGATCTGGTACTGCTGGTTAAGCAGATTCTCACCCGCAACGAACACCTCCACGCCCGGCCGCAGGGGGTGGGAAATGATGGCATCCAGCACAAAAAAACGCGCCAAAGGCAACTTGTTCTGGTCGTCATCGAATTGGGTGCCGGCGTATCTTCCTTGTACCCCCACCAGCACAAAAGGCTTCCCGTACCGCGCCTGCAGAGTGAAGTGCTGGTGCGGCACCTGCGGAATCCACAGACCCACCAGGGCGGGATTGGCGGGAAAACTAGACACTGTGGCATCGGTGTACTCGTAGGACCCGGAGAGTGTGATGGAACGGCTTAGCCGTTCATCCGCCTCCACCTCCACGCCATGCGAGCGGGCACGACCCAGGTTCTGGCGCTGCCGCGTGATCAGCGTGGGGGTGACACTCAGGGTCAGGTTGGCGATGGGTCGGGTAATGTCGCTCCAGAAGAAATTACCGCGCAGCAGGAAGCGCTGGTCCCCGCCGGTGACGATGGCGCCAGCTTCCGCTCCCGTGAGGCGTTCGGCCAGAAGTTGATCATTGGCCGTAGTCACGATGTTTCCCACCCGGAAGGAGCGGTAAAGCTCGTTCAAGGTAGGTGCGCGGAAGGAACGGTAAGCCGAACCGGTCAGCGCGAGCTTGCCAGTAACCCGCTGCAGCAGCGCAAGGCGCGGGCTGAAGAAGGATTCGCTGCGGTCAGGAAATGGGGTGACGGTCCCGCCCGGGCCGTTGAGCGGCAGCTTGGCGGAGAAGGCGCGGAAGTTCAGCCAGCGGTCCACGCGCCCGCTCAAAGTCAGCAGCGTGCTGCGGGTGACGCTGATCATGTCTTCGCCGTAGGCGCCCCAGTTGTTCTCTCGCCCGCCGGCGTTCAGGCGGCTGCTCGGCAGGCCATTGGTGAAGCCGATCTCGTCGCTTTCCCCGTGCACATTCCACTCTTCCGCGCCGGCCACCAGGTTCTGGCGCGCGCCCAGGCTGCGGGTCCACTGGGCGGAGAAGCCTACCTGTTGCGCCGGCACCCGCTGTTCGCGGGTAAGGGTTTCGCTGTTGCGGTCCAGTGCGACGGCGGAAAAGTTCTGATTGAATACCTGACGGCTCACGTAAGAGCGGAAGGCAAACGATCCCAAAGGCTGCGAATTCCAGTTGGCGCCAAAGTCCAGCTCGCGAATGGTGGTGCGGTTGGGCGTAAGCGGCGTACCGTTCTGCCGCTCCTCGCCGAGCAGCGAGCCGCGGGCAAAGACGCTGGTGTTCTGGCGGAATTTGCGCTCCACCGCGGCTTCGCCGCTGGCATGCTTGGAGTTCACAGGCGTGTCCACCAGGCCCCGCAGGCTCAGGGGTACGTCAACGTAACCATCGGTGCGAAACAGGTCGCCGGCAATCGAGCCCGCCCAATTGCCAGCCGTGTGGCTGCCCAGGAAAGACACCTGCGGTGTGTCCTCGTTGCCGTAGGAGGTTTCCAGGGTGAACGCGTTGCGGTCCACAGGCTCGCGCTGCAGGTTGACTACACCGCCCAGGGCATCGGAGCCGTAGAGGTGGGAAGCGCCTCCGCCGGCCGCCTCCAGGCTGGCAATCTCCGCGCCAGGGATGCGGTCCCAGTACACCCAGCCGCCGAAAGGGTCGTTTAAGGGAAAGCCATCGGCCAGGACCAGGGCGCGGCTGGCCCCGCTGGCGCCCAGGCCCCGCAGGGAAACGCCCTGTGTGGTCGGGTTGGCGGTGCGGCTGTCGGTGCGGCGGAACAGGCTGAAACCGGAAACCTGGCGCAACTGATCGTCGGTGGTGAGCGCGGCCGTGGCTTGAAGGTCCTGCGGCGAAAGCACCACCACGCTGGTGGGCGTATCAATTACCCGCGTGCCCGTTCGGTTGGCCGTGACTGTTACTTCCTCGGCAGCTCCCGCCGGCGTCAGAGTGATCGCCAGCGCGCCACCTCGAGCACTCCATGAGATTTGGCGAGTCTGGAAGCCGGCAGCGCTGGCCTGCGCGGTTCCCTCTCCCACGGGCACGTGATCGAAACTGAAACGGCCACGGCTGTCGGTGATCCGGGTGGCCTGGAAATCGCCGCTGGAGAGCACGACTTTGGCGCCCTTGATCACCGCGCCGCTGCTGTCCGTCACAACGCCTGAAACATGCCCCGTGTCGGCAGTCTGGGCAACTGCGGGGCAGCACAGCAGAAAGGCGACGGCAACGGCGGCTGCAAAATATCGGAGCACCAGACTGCGGGCAGGGGGGTCGGTCATCCTTTCGCTCCGAAGGCTCTCGTCCCACCGCCCTTGTGACATCTCACGGTCAAGGCATCATCTTAACTTCTCTCTGGCAAAACATCATCTTGCGCGCAGAACTGATGTGCGCGATATTGAAGTCAGCCAATCCCACCGTGCCCCGAAAAAAAACTGCCCGCGCAGGCAAGAAGCTCTCCAAGGCCGCGGCCAAGCTGCGCCTGCTGAAATCGCTGCGCTGCACCACGCGCTACGAGAAGCGCGCATTTGAGACGGGCGCAAGGCTGGTGGCGGGCGTGGACGAGGTGGGCCGCGGCTCGCTTTTTGGCCCAGTGGTGGCAGCGGCGGTCATTCTCAATCCCAGCTACCGCATCCGCGGCCTACGCGATTCCAAGCTGCTCAAGCCGGAGCGCCGCGAGGTGCTGGCCGAACGCATCCGCGAGCATGCCATCGCCATTTCCGTGGCCGCGGTGGACAACGCCCGCATTGACCAGCTCAACATTTACTGGGCGTCGGTGGAAGCCATGGTGGAAGCCGTGCGCTGCCTCTCGCCCGCTGCCGACCACCTGCTAATTGACGCCCTGCGCATCCCCTGGGAGTGCGCGCAGACCAAGATCATTCACGGCGACGCGCTCTCCGCCTCCATCGCCGCCGCCTCCATCATCGCCAAGGTGGAACGCGACCGCCTGGTGCGGGAGTGGGCGCCCATCTTCCCCGCCTACGACCTGGCCTCCAACAAGGGCTACAGTGCTCCCAAGCACATTGCCGCCCTGCGCAAGTACGGCCCGTCGCCCCTGCACCGCCAGTCCTTCGCTCCAGTGTGGATGGCGCCCGCCCCACAAGAGGTGCTGGAATTCATGCTGGCGGACGTGACAGAGGAAGTAGCAGATGAAGCGGTGGAAGCAGTGGCAGGGGACTGATTCAGTCCTCAACCGACGGTTCCTTATCCCACTCAAGCCAAAACCGGGCTTGAGTGGGCCACCGGCCTCTGCACCGCCAGTCTTTCGCCCCTGTCTGGATGGCGCCCGCCCCACAAGAGGTGCTGGAATTCATGCTGGCGGACGTGGGGGGAAGAAGCCGAATCCGAGGCTGAGGCGGTCGCAGGGGATTGAGTCATCAACCCGTAAAGCACGCGCTTCTGCACAGCGCAGCCAAGCCGCGTCTCTAGCTGGGGCATGCGGAAGTCGGCGCCTCGCCCAACGCCGTCAGAGGAACAGCCTCACTGGGCCAGCCCGGTGATGAGGGCCTCACGCTCTGGGATTTTGAGATGCGGCATGGGCCGCGCGGCGAACAAACGTCGACAGGGCTTCGCCAGCCAGCGTGCCCAGTGCGCCGACCAGGCAACACGAGCGCTGTCGGTGGCAATTCCGGTATCGGCGTACATCTGGCGGTAGATCTTGGAGATAAGGACAAAAGCCAGCTGGCTGCGCCGCGATTTCAGGAAGCGCGCCCGCTGCCAGATGGATCTTAGACTGTAAAAGGTGTCCCAAACTTCCTGCGTGCGCCCGCGCACTTCATCGGCTGACATAACCGGATGCGGCCAATACAGTTTGGGGCGAACGGCGGGCGGGATCAACCAACGCCGCGTTATGGGCACACCCGCTACCTGTGGCGGATGATCGCCCATGCTCTTTTCCCAGCGGTTGAAGTCCACCGTACCGGGAAAGGGAGTCAACATCACGAACTGGGCAAAGGTGACATCCGCGCGCTGCGCGATTTCAGCGGTGGCGGCAAAGGTTTGGGGACGGTCACTGGGCAAGCCAAAGATGAACGATCCCAGCACGAACACGCCGTGGCGGCGGAAGGTTTGCAAACGTTCCACCAGGCTTTCGCCGGCGCAGTTGAAATCCTTGTGGACGTTTTTCAAGCCTTCCGGAGTAACCGATTCCACCCCCACCAGCACGCCTTTGATGCGCGCCGCGCGCATGGCGTCGAGAAAACCTGAATCCTCCGCGGCCTCCATGGTGATCTGGGTGAAGAAAACCATGTCGGCGGGGAGTTGTGCCAGACGAGCCATCAATTCGAAGCGTTCCTCGCGCAGAGCTTGCAGCTCTTGCAGGCGGACCATGTTGCCCTGCTGCGCGGCCAGGCGCAGGTCGGTGAGGGTGACGGGATAAAAATTGTCGTCAGCCAGGGCAATGAAGCGAAAGCCCAGGCGCCGTAGCTGCACGATTTCTGCGATCACGGACTCAGAGGAGCGCTGCCGCGGCCGTTGCCCGTCCGTCCGCCACACGGAACAGAAAGAACAGTGTTTGGGGCAGCCGCGCACCGTCTGCACGGAGGCCCACATGTAGCGCTCGCGAGGAACCAGCTCCCAGCGGGCAGGAAGAAAATTGCTCGCCTCGAGGCGACCGCCATGGTAGAGAGGCTTGGGGAACCCTTTGCGGCAGTCGGCCAGCGCCGCCGGCCAAGCCAGGTCGCCGTCTCCGCTCACCACCGCGTGCGCCGCTCCTATTTCCGCCGCTTCCTGGGGATAGAGCGTTGCATGAATCCCCCCAAAAATGACGTAGGCTCCCCGGGCACGGGCTTGCCGCCCTATTTCGTAGCCGCGCAACGCATTGGCAGTGTGGATGCCGATACCCACGACATCCCCGCTCTGCACCGTCTCCAGATTGATACGTTCCAGGGTTTCATCCACCAGGGCAGGATCGTTAAACTCGCGGGGAGTGGCCGCAGCAAGCACGTATAACCAGCGGGGAGTGATAACAGCCGTACCGAAGGAAACATCGCTTGGATTAACCAGGTGTACCTTCATTCGCGGTTTCGCCTCTCTGACGGTAGGAATTGACAGGCATAGGCATTTCCAGACTGGAATCTCCCGGAATGGGGTGCTGCAACTGAAGTTTTCCTAATTGGATTTCACCTGAGACTGGTTGATCCTAACACGGCTCAGAAACTCTGAGTCCAATAATGCAAGATGCTGCGGAAATATGCGGTAGTTGTCTGAGCAGCACAATGCTTCCGCCCCCATCCTCTGCTGGCTGCCGGTTTGTTGGGGCAAATTCGAAGCTGCCCTATTAAGAGCATTCCCTCCTCCTGACGGGGATGGACGCGGGAAATTCCCTTGTCGCCAGGCAGCGGGATATCCGGAAACCGCTCTGGCCACGAAATACTCCCTCCTGATTTATTCTGGAACACATGCACCGACTGCTTTGCGTTACTGCCCACCCCGACGACGAAGCCGGCAACTTTGGCGGATCGCTGCTGCTCTATCACGAGCGCGGCGTAGAAACCTACATTATCTGTCTCACGCCCGGGCAGGCCGCCTCCAACCGTGGCGGCGCCCGCACCGACCAGGAACTGGCCACGCTGCGCCGCAAGGAGTTTGCCGCCTCGTGCCAGGTCCTGAAAGTAACCCAAGCCGAGGTGCTCGACTACGCCGACGCCCATCTGCATCGCATTGACCTCTACAGCGTGGTGGCGGAACTGACGCGCCGCATGCGCCAGATTCGCCCCCAGGTGGTCGTGACTTACGGTCCCGATGGCGGCATCACCGGTCATACCGACCACGGCATGGCCGGCATATTCGCCAGTCTCGCGTTCCAGTGGGCGGGACACAGCAACCGCTTCCCCGAACAACTACAGGATGGGGTTAGCCTTTATCGTCCGCAGAAGCTCTACTACACGGCCGCTCCCTTTAGTTTGCCCGGCCGACAGCCCATTTCGCCGCCGCCGGTCACCATCACGATCAACATAGGCAAATTTCTGGACGAGAAGATTCGTGCCTTCCAGTGCCATACGAGCCAAGCGCCGCTGTTTCCGCTTTTTGAAAAGGCCGTGCGCCATCGCGGCCCGCAGGAGGAGTTTCACCTGGCCGCCAGCAGCACGCCGGGCGCGCTTAAACTTGAAAAAGATTTATTCGAAGGGGTAATTGAGGATTAGCCACAGAGACACTGAGGACACAGAG
>DASYWT010000275.1:0-12022 GCA_035935775.1 Terriglobales bacterium | reverse complement strand
GTTCAAATAGAGAGCACGCGCCTTAACCTTAGCGCCCGCCACTTGCTCCGGGGTCATGCCCTGGCGGGCGAACCGGTCCAGTTCTGCGGTCATCGCTTTCAGAATGAAGTGCGAGTACTGGTGGCCAACCGGACGGATCCATATGCTGAAATACTGTTGCTCACGCGGCGTGGCAGGTGGCGGAAACTGAAACTGCGGCCGCCCGTACTGGTACTCGATATAGGAGTAATCGCCGTAGTTATAGCCGCGTTGCTCGCGAATGTCCTGGTAGAGGCGGCCAAAACTGTCGCGGTGCGCCCCAAGAAAAACATTGGCTACAAAAAGTGGCCAATAATCGGCGTCGGTACGTTTCAGGGAAATGGGATATCCCAGGTGCAGCCCGGTGGCGATGGCATTGGGCTGGGTGATGATGAGCAGGTGCCGCCCCGGCGCCACCACCAAGCGAGCGAGGTTGGCCGGGCGATACACAGGCTGGCCCGGGGGCAGGGCCCCGATCAAGCGGCTCAGATCCTGCTGGCCGTTGATGGTGGTGGCCACGTACATATTTCCCACCGTGTAGAACTTCTTGTAGAACGCATTGAGATCGGCGGGAGTGATGGCCTGCAGACCCTTTACCGTTCCCAGGGCGAGATGGTCCAGCGCCGTGCCGGAAAAAATGTAGTTGTCCAGCGCCAGCAGGCCCAGGCTTTCCTGGTCTTCGAAACGCAGGCCCGATTGAATGCTGGTCAGCGTGTCGCGCCGGAGGCGGTCCACTTCTTTGGGAAGCCACAGGGGCTGGGTAAACATCGGCTTGAGCACGCGCCTGACATACTCGGCGAAGGAGGCGCGCGGCACAGTGACGGAGAAGGTGGTGGCCTGCTTATCCACCAGCACGGTGGGGAAAGCGGCGTCACCCCAGGGGCGGGTGATCTCAGCGAGCTTCTGCGTTGTTACTGGAGCCTTGGGATCGCCAAAACCACCCTCGATCAAAGCCCGCGCCGCCAGATTGGCGGTGCCTTCCTTGCCCACGGGATCGTCGGCGGAGCCGGCGGGCACCATGATTTGGAGCTGGTAGAGCGGGGAATTGGAGCCCACCGTCACCAGGTTGGTAGGGAAGACGCGGAGTTTTTGCGGTTTGATGTGTTTGCTCGATGGATGGTATTGCGCGTTCAAGCCAGCCGCGCACAGCAGCACCGCGACCACGGTCAACCAGGCGCGGCGCATTACCTGGCCCCCGCTGTGGACGTAGAAGGCTCCGCTGCCGGCCCGTGCCACAACGTGGTCACAATGCGGTTCTGCGGAGTGAAATATTGTTGTGCGTAGCGATCAATGTCGCCTGGGGTGAGCGAATCAATGGCCTGCATCAGCGAGTCAATTACGTTGGGATCGCGGTTGAAGCGGTAGTACCAGGCGAAAGTCTGCGCGATGTCGTAGGTGGAGTCCAGGCCGGCGAGAAAATCGTTGCGCACCTTGCTTTTTACCACTTTCAGCACCCGGGCTGATCCGGGCTGTGCGGAGAAATGCTGAAGGTCCTCCACCCCAGCGAGCACGTCGTTCTGCACGTCACTGACATAGGGCTGACCCTCTATGCGGAAGCGGTCGAGCAGAAGCTCCGAGTCGAGCAGCAGCAGGTGCGGGTCGGTGGATTGCAGCAATTCAACGCCATCGAGGATAGAGAAGTTGGTTACCGTCTGCTTCTGGTAGCGCAGCTTCTGAAACAACGGCGCGGAACGCGAGACCAGAAGCTCCGGCAGAATCATAGTGACAGCGGTTTCCTGGCTGCCCGGATGCATGGCCGGTGTGTGATACCCCACCACCAGGCGCGGCGAAACATCCGCTTCCCAGTTCACGTGTACGTTCTTCGGTCCCTGCGGCGGCTGCTCGGCAGGAATCTGCGGGGGATGCGATGGCTTCCAGTCGCCATAATACTTGTCCACCTGGGCGAAGATTGCTTTGGGCTCCACATCGCCCACCACGACCACAGCCACATTGTTGGGCTTGTAGTAGTTGCCGTAAAACTCCCAGGCGGCGTCCCAGGCGTTGGGCATGTTCTCCACCTCTTTTTCATACCCGATGACGGTGTGCCCATAAGGATGGTGGGGGAAGGCCACCGGCGACATTTCCTCAATCATCTTTTCGCCGGGATCGGAAAAGATACGCCGGTACTCGCCCAGCACCGCCCCCGCTTCCACCTGAAAAGTCTTGCGGTCGAGCTTGAGGTCTTCGAAACGCGAGGCCTCCAGTTGGATCAGCCCGGGCGCAGGCCCCTCTGGACCCTGCACCGGCCCGACAAGGTTGGTGCTGAAAGTGGTGGGATGGTAGAAGGTCAAGTCGTAGTCGGTGAAAGCGTTGTTGAACGCGCCCATGCGGCGCATGACTCGTTCGTAACCGTCGGGCTGGCCCTCATATTCATGCAGGAACATGATGTGTTCGAACAGGTGGGCCAGGCCGGTCTTGCCCGCCTGGGTTTCATTGCCCGAGCCGGCAAAGACGGCGGTGGCGTACGTCACCATGCCGCGAAATTCGGGCGCAGGAATCACCACTACCTTCAGGCCGTTGGGCAGAGTTTTGCTTTCGACCGGGTAAGGAAAAAACTTTGGAGCAGTTTTGGGCGGCTCGGCAACGGCGAAAGCTGCCAGCGCGAAACTTAGGAAGAGCGCCGGGGCAAAACGAATCCTGGCTTGAACCATCCGCCTACCTCAAAGTCTTTCGGAACCCTGAATTATAGAACCAACGCCGGTCAACAACTTGTACGGTTAGCTACGGTTTGTAAAGGGATTGCTCTAAACCCAACAGGGAAGCGGGTTTGGCCCATACTTTCTGCAGACTGGCGCTTTGGGGGGCGGTTCTACTTGTGGGTGTCTGGGTAAAGAATGAAAAGTTCTGCACACTTTCGGGGGTGTAAAAGGATGGAGTACACTTGTCGGCCGTTCTGTAATGTGGACAGTGGTCACAATCAGGAGGGACGATTTCGATGCGACCGACGAGCTTTTCCTTTTACCTGCTGACGCTGGTGTGTATCACTGGCGTAGCCTTTGCCCAGAATCGAGATATGGTAAAGCGCTCTTTTCTGGCACATGCCTCCAGCAAAGTGTTTCACGCTACACCTCACGATCTGACCAACGGGCAGGCTCACTCGCGCTTCGGGATTTACGGGATCGATTCCATCCCCAACTTCAACGATCATTTCTTTGCAGATGGGTTCGATTTTAACGGCAACCCAAACCGCCACTGGTACACCAACACGGTGGGGAACCCTCCGCAGATGGGAGGCACGACGGTCATCAACGCCCCAATCCAGCCGGTGAGCATTGAATTGGATGACGCCAACGGGAACTTACGGTACGTGGGGGGCCACCCGCTGATCTCCGACGCGACACAATTTGTGGCCCCCACAATGGCGTCACCGGTGTTCTCCAACTTTAACTATTCCAGTGGGACAACCCCAACGCAGATTTCTGACGCCATCCAGCGTGCGCAATACTTCAACGGAATGAAGCCGAACTGGCACACGCTTTTGGGAGCATCTCCGCAGCCGGGCCTCACCATGCATATCTCGCAGTCGGCAACTTGTCCCACCGGACCCAACGCCGCCGGATGCAACTATGTTTTCTCATTGAACGCGGATGGAACATGCTGTTTCTTTATCCTGGTGAACGACAATCCGCCCGACTTTGTCTTCGACAATGGCTTTGCTGGAGAAGTAATCACCGACATTACGACCAATGCCATCACAACGAAAGACATCTCTACGTTTCTGTTTCCCAATGTGTATCTCTTCTTTGGTGATATTACCCAGTGCTGTGTTCTCGGCTACCACACGTACTTCTTTGCGCCAGGAACCGATCCAGAGCAACGCTGGGTGTTGAACTATTCGAGTTGGATCAGCCCCGGGCTCTTCGGGTCGGCTTTCACGGACGTCACCGCGGTCAGTCACGAAATTGGCGAGACTTACAATGATCCCTTTGTAGCCAGCGACAATGTGCACGATCTGACTCCCTTCTGGCTCGCCCCCAACGGAAACTGTGGAGAGGTGCTGGAGACTGGCGACGTGATCGAAGGCCTGCCGCACGCTACCTTCCCCATCATGTTGAACGGTTTCCTCTACCATCCTCAGAACGAAGCCCTGCAACAGTGGTTCGAGTTCCAGTCGCCGTCGAGCGCTTTGGATGGAGCGTATAGCTACCCAGACACAACGGTTCTGACACAACCGTCAGCGCCGCAGAACTTTAATTGTCTGTCTTAGGAGGGCGCTCGGGGTTGAGGTAAAGGCTCGCGCAGGCGAGGCTACAAGTAACTGTCACTCTCAACGGGAAAAAGAGGCTGTCCGCAATTTCGGCGGGTAAAGAGACGGCCTCTTTTGAGTTCTAACCGCAGCGCAAGCTAGCGGCCCCTGGCTACTGGCTCCTGGCCTTCCACAATTTCCGCCAGCATCTTGGGCTCAACGTTGCCGCCGCTGATGACGGCCACGTTGATGCGGGTTTGCGGAAGTTCGTTGCGCCGGTAAAGGAAGGCGGCCACGGTCACGGCACCGCTGGGCTCCGCCACCAGCTTGGGATTGGGAGCCAGCAGGCGCATGGCCTGGCGAATTTCGCCTTCGCTGACGGCCACAATTCCGTCCACATACTCACGGATATGGGCAAAAGAAATTTCGCCCACGCTTTGCGTGCGCAGGCCGTCGGCAATGGTAGCGGTGGTCTGTTCCGCGCTCCACGAGACTACGTGTCCGGCCCGCAGGCTGGCCAAGCCGTCCGCCGCCAGTTCCGGTTCCACGCCGATGACCTTGCAGTGGCTGCCCGATTGCTTCACCGCGGCGGCGATGCCGCTGACCAGCCCTCCTCCGCCTACGGGCGCGAGAATGGTTTCCACTTCGGGCAGATCCTCCAGAATTTCCAGGCCAATGGTGCCTTGTCCGGCAATAATGCTTTCGTCGTTATAAGGCGGCACGATCACGTAGCCATGCTCGGCCGCGAGTTGCTCGGCGCGCGTGCGGCGCTCTTCGCTGCCCGGTCCCACCAGCACCAGGTCCGCGCCCATGGCGGCGGTGCTTTCACGCTTGATGGCGGGCGCGCTGCGCGGCATCACGATGACGGCCCGCACGCCCAGGGCGCGGGCGGCATAGGCCACTCCCTGCGCGTGATTGCCGCTGGAATAGGCGATCACGCCCCGGCGGCGTTCTTCCTCCTTAAGCGAAGCGATCTTGTTGTAGGCGCCGCGAAGTTTGAAGGACCCGACCGGCTGCAGGTTCTCCGGCTTGAGGTAGAGCTCCCGCTGGTCGCTGGGATTCGCCTGCTGCGGAATATGCGAGACCACCAGGTGGGTGCGCACCACAACATCCTGCAGCCGCTGTTGCGCTTGCCTGATTTGCTCGAGAGTGACGATGGCCGAGGTCTCCGAAGACTTAACTCTAGTGTAGCTGGTCCAAGAAAGTTAGTGGGTAACGTGGGTCCTAGTACTTTGGGTAAGCCACTATTTGCTGGCGCCGCGGTTTTGCCATCCATTCTTGATTTGTCATCCGGAGCGCCAGCGAAGGACCTGCTTTTCGTAAAGCAGAAGCCTTTGATAACGACTGGGGACAGCGACCGCCCCAGGCTGCGCAGCAGCCGAAACAGTTTTGAGCCCAGGGCATCAGCCCTGGGAAATGACACACAAAAATGGGACAGCCCCTCTTAGGGGCGGCCCGTCAGATTTCCAGAATCACCGGCATGATCAGCGGCCGTCGCGCCGAGCGCTTCACAATAAACCGCTTTAAATCCTGGCGGATTTTTTCTTTAATCACGCCGTAGTCCGCCTTTTCTTCGTCGCTGGAAGCCTCCAGCGTCTGCAGGACGATCTGGCGCGCATCGGGCAGGAAGCCATCTTCGCCCGCGGCGAAGCCCCGCATCACAATCTCCGGCGCGGTCTCCACCCGTCCTGTGAGCTTGTTGATGGCGATTATAGGCAGGACAATGCCGTCCTCGCTCAGGTGGCGGCGGTCGCGAATCACCAGATCTTCGACCACGTCGGTGCGCGACCCCGAATCAATGCACACGCGGCCCACAGGCACGCGTCCGGTCTTGCGCGCGCCCATTTCGTCGAACTCCAGGATGTCGCCGCTCTCGATCGCCATCACCTTGCCCACCGCACCCTTCATGGAGGCCGCCAGTTCCGCGTGCCGTTTAAGCTGGCGGAATTCCCCGTGGATGGGAATGAAGTAGCGCGGCTTCACCAGGTTGATAATCAGCTTGAGCTCTTCCTGGCTGGCGTGGCCGCTCACGTGTACCGGCGGGTGCGAGCCGTCCTCATAAATCACGTGGGCCTCGCGCCGGAACAGGTGATCAATCATGCGGTAGATCGCCTTCTCGTTGCCGGGAATGATGCGCGAGGAAAGCACCACCGTATCGCCCACTTCAATCTTCGCGTGCTTGTGATTGTCCACTGCGGCCCGGGAGAGCGCCGACATGGGCTCGCCCTGGGTGCCGCTGATGAGCACGCAAACCTTCTGCGGCGGAAAATTCTTCACCTCACCGGGATGGATCAGCAGCCCGTCGGGAACGTCAATGTAGCCCAGGTCGGAGGCGATCTCCGCCGAGTCCGCCATGGAGCGCCCCACCAGCGCCACTTTGCGGTTGTATTCAAATGCCAGCTCGAACGCCAGCTTGATGCGGTGAATGGAAGAGGAGAAGCAGGAAATGAACAGCCGCCGCTCGGCCCAGGCAAACACCTCGTCGAACTTGCGCCGCACCGCCCGCTCGCTGGGCGTATAGCCCGGGCGCTCAATGTTGGTGGAATCCTGAAACAGCGCCAGCACGCCGTCCTTGCCGTATTCGGCGAAGGCGTGCAGGTCGAACAGGCGGTTGTCGGTGGGCGTGGGGTCCACCTTGAAGTCGCCGGTGTGAATAATCACGCCCAGGGGGGTGTGGATGGCCAGCGAAACGCAGTCCACCAGGCTGTGCGTCACCTGGATGGGATTGATGGTGAAAGGGCCGATGGTGAATCGTTCACCCGCGTTGATTTCACGCAGGTCTGCCTCATCGAGCAGTCCGTGCTCCTCCAGTTTGTCTTCCACGTAGGCCAGGGTGAACTCGGTGCCGTACACCGGAAGGTTGAGCTCGGAAAGAATCCACGGCAGCCCTCCGATATGGTCCTCGTGCCCGTGGGTGAGCACGATGGCCCGCACCTTTTCCCGGTTCTCAATCAGGTAGGTGATGTCGGGGACGACGATGTCCACGCCCAGCAGTTCGGCTTCAGGGAACATGAGGCCGGCGTCAATAACGATGATGTCCTCGCCCCAGCGCACGGCCATGCAGTTCATGCCGAACTCGCCTAGCCCGCCCAGGGGAACAACTTGTAGCTTTCCGGTTGGCATTGTCGGGATACTGCGATGCTAGCATATTGCCTGCCGCCGTAGCGCCGGCGTCTCGCCGGCTGTCCTGAGGGCGTCCCGCCCTCAGCCCGCCAGAAGCGACGAGTTCGCGCTCTGCCGGTGGTTAATCTGCTGATGCTTGCCAGGATTCTCCTTCAGCGTTCCCGCGCCGCTCTGGTTGATTTTTCTTGCGGACGTGCAGCAGCTTCTGTACTTCCGCCACAACCTCGCCACTCTCATCTTTTACCTGGACAACGAATGTGGGCTCGACTTTCTCCTGGGTCTCAAGCTGCTGGCGGATGGATGCGATCTGCTCCTCAGAGAGCCGGAAGCTGGCCAGCATTTTGCCTCTACCGGGCTTGCGGAAACGGATACTGGCGGACTTGTCCCAGACGATGTAGTCGCGGCCCAGATTCTCGATCAGCATCAGCATGTAGAAGGGGTCGGTCATGGAATAGAGAGAGCCGCCGTAGTGAGTGCCGACAAAATTGGCATTCCAGAAGCGCAGCTTCATCTCCACATCCACCGCCCGCCAATCCGGCTGCAGGTGGGTGACGCGGATTCCCGACCCAAGAAAGGGAGGCCAGAGGTTCATGAACGCGCGCATGTGGCGTTTTAGGGCTCGATGCATTAACCCGATCCTGATGAGTCCACGTGGAGGTCCAGGACTTCCTGTGAGGGCCTACGCCTCGGCTTTGCGTGGGAATAAGGCTAGCCATCAATACGGGCTTTAGTCCCTGTGGCCACCTGTGGTCGCGTTCGTATGCTAGCAAATCTCGAAAAACGGCCAGCGCCGGCGGTGCTTTGCTCACCCCCTGAGGATGCGCTAAGGTGGTACAAGATGTCGGTTGTGAACCGCAATTCCTGGCTGATGCGCCGCGTGGAAGGGGCCCTGCGCCGCGGCTTTACCGACGCTTATCAAACGGTGAAGGTGGACCCTGCCCGCTTCCTGCTGCAGTTGCAAGCGGCGTACGGGCTGCCCATCTCCACCTATCGCGGCGTCTACTCGCTCGATATCGCTCAGCTTGACGACGTTGCCACCCAAACCATCCGCGGGGCCATGAAGATCGCCGCCGTCGAAGGCGCAGGCCTGGGGTTAGGCGGCGTTCTGACCGTGCTGCCCGACCTGAGCATTCTGGCCGCCATTACCCTGCGTACCATCCAGAAGCTGAGCCTGATTTACGGTTTCGAATACAACACTGAAGAGGAAACCGCCGAGCTCTGGCTGGCTACTGCCAGCGCCGCCGGCGTGGACCTGAGCCGCGAATTCCTGGAAAAGGAAGTAGTGAGCCGCCTGGTGCCCCGCGTCATCCGGCGCATCGCGGTGCAAGCCAGCGGCGAAGTGGTGGAGAAATGGTCCGGTCGCTTGATCCCGGTGGCCAGCTCTTTTATCGGCGGCGGTCTGAATTACTACTTCGTACGTGCCTGGGGCGAGCGCGCCGGCGCGCACTTCCGCCAGAAGCACCTGGCCGTGCGCGAGCGGCTGGCGCTGGCTCCAGCGCCTTCCTTATGATTCCCGCTGCTTCACAGCGGGTGTTTCGTTGTGCCGGCATCCTGTTTGACCTGGATGGCGTGCTGGTGGACTCCACCGCCTCCGTCGCGCGTCAGTGGGCACTCTGGGCGGCAGCACACGATGTGCCGGCGGAAAGAGCAGTGCAACTGGCGCACGGTCGGCGCACCCTGGAGACTATTCGCCTGCTCGCGCCGCACTTGGATGCTGAGGCCGAGACACTACGCCTGGAAGCCACCGAGGCCGATGACACGGACGGTGTTGGTCGCATTGCGGGAGCGCTGGAGCTGGTTTCTTCGTTGCCCCGGGAGCGCTGGGCTGTCGTGACTTCCGGCACCCGCTACCTGGCCACGCGGCGGCTGGCCAGCAACGGTTTGCCGCAACCGGCAGCTTTCGTGACCGCTGATGAGGTCCGCCAGGGCAAACCCCATCCTGAGCCTTACCTCAAAGGTGCGGAACTGCTGCGTCTTTCCCCCGAGGAATGCCTGGTGTTTGAGGACGCCCCCGCCGGAATCGAAGCCGCGCACGCGGCCGGCATGATCGCTATCGCGCTGGCTACCACCTATCCCGCTGCCGACCTGGCGCATGCTGAGGCGGTGGTTCGCGACTTATCAGAAGTGCTGGTACGCGTGAACGGCACAGGACTGGAAGTCTTCCTCTGATAGCACTCAGCAATCAGCACTCAGCCCACAAGCAATTAGCACTTAGCATTTAGCCCTCAGCATTTAGCCCGTTGCCGTGGTGCTGATTCCGAAGCGATCGTAAAGGGCTAAGTGCTAATTGCTAATTACTAATGACTAGAAGCCTTCTCATAAATCGTGAAACCGCGAACACTACGTCCCTCAGGGGCTAAAGCCCGTATATTTAGCCGCTCTGGACGGCACGGCTGAAGCCGTGCCCTTCCGAAAGACATTTATGAGATAGCTCCTAATTGCTGCCTGGCTGAGTGCTGAGTGCTGACTGCTGAGTGCTGACTACTGACTCCTGACTACTGATTGCTGACTGTTGCTCCTACTCCACGCATACTTCAAAGTCCGTCCCCTCCCAGCGCTTGTCCTGTGTCCAAGAGAACGTGAACACCACGCGGTTGCCGGCGGATAACTTGTCGGTCGCTAAGTCCACAACGTGAACTCCCACTCCGGTATCTCGCGAGTCGGTGTCCTGGGCATTGCGCCATGCGTCGGTGCTCCAGTGCACGCGGGCGGGGGCCAGAATCTGCAGGCGCAGGCGCTTGCCTGGCGGCATGGTGCGCACCTTGTGATTGAAGCTCCAGATAAAAATCGCGCACGGCTGCTTCTCCACCACATAACGCTGGTACGTTTGCGGCGGCGAGTCGAAGACCTTGCCCTCGCGCAGGGAACGGCGCAATTTGAGATATTCGCCATGAGCCCACACCAGAGGCCGCGCCGAGCCTGAGGGCCGTCCGAAGAACAACTCCAGGTTGGGGATGTCGGGCGAATCCCATACCTGCTCAGGGATGAGGCCGCTCTCATCAGCGGACTTTTCCATGGTGTGCAGCAGAGATTCCGCAGCGGAGCGTCTGCCCGCCGCCAGTTCGTAGTGAGCGCGCTCGCCCGTCAGCAGGGGCCAGGCGCGACCCGTGCCGGTGCCATCGAAGGGCGAGCCGTCCTCGTGCTCGCCATAACCGTCGTCGTTGTAACGATGCCAGGAAGGTCCCTGGGGCAGGTTCACCTCCAGCAGGGCATCAATGGCTTTCACGGTAGAAAGGATGCGGGGATCGTCGGGAGCGCGCAGGCCAAAACGCACCAGCGCCAGCGCGTCGGGGCTGACGATGCTGCTGGCCGGCTCCAGGGTATCGGCCGGCGGCCGGTTCTTGATGGGCACATACCCCTCCAGCACGGAAGTGCAGTCCGGGTCGGCGGTATCGGGAGGAGCGACGCGCACGTAATAGCCGTCAATGTTGAGCTTGCGCGCCAGCGGTCCGCCCACCTGGTAAATCCAGCGTTCGATATTGGCGTTCCAGGCGTCCGCGGTTTCGCGAAAAAGAACCGCCAGCGCCGGCTCCTGATGAATTTCCGCCAACTCGGCCGCCACCAGCAGGCCGGCAACTTCTGCCGCCAGCGTGAACGGAGAATAGCCGGGGTCCTCTTCCCAGCGGTCCTGCTGCGTGACCGGGCCATTGCACACAATGAAACTCGCGGCGCGCCGCACCATGGGCCAGAAGCCGCTTAAGTTCTCATCCTCCAGGGCGCCCTTCCGGCGCAGTAGGTCCACCAGCAGAATGGGAAGCGCCGTTTCGTCCATCTGCACGCCCTGCCAGTAAGCGCTTCCGTCCAGCCACATGTTCTGCGGCCAGTGCCCGTCGGCTTCCTGCGTGACTCGCAGGTAGCCAAGCACGCGCAGCGCATCCTGCCGGGCTTCAAACGCCAGCAGCCCGCCCGCGGTTTCCACCAGGTCGCGGGGCCACACCAGGTGATAGCCGCCCAGATCCTCGTCACCCTTGGAGAAGCCCCAGGGGATGGAGAGGCTGGCAATGATGCCGCCGGGAAAGGTCTTCTCCTCGTGCGTGCGCAACACGAAGGCGCTGATGCGGAACATGTCGTGGTTGCCGTCGCTATCGGGCGGGTCCACGCTTTCCAGCCACTCCTGCCAGCCCTGGACATACTCGCCTCGGGCAGTTTCGTATCCTTCCAGCAAACTGGCCAGCGCGTGGCCGCCCGCCTCGGTAGTGCCCCGGCCAAAGCCAAGCGAGAGCACGAACTCGCCGCCGCAATGGGCAAGATCCACCTCACCGGTGAGCGCGATGTTGCCATTTTCGGCGCGCGGATATTCCCAGGTCATTTCGTAATTGCGGGCTAAATCCTGCCAGCCATCGGACGTGCCCACAAAACCGGCGGAGCGCTTCAGCCAGTTGGTGGAAGAAGCCAGCGCCAGGGCATATCCATCGCGCTCCGCGTAAAGCATGGGTGTGCCCTTGTAATCGGAAATGAAACCCGTGTTGCCGTAACCGAAGTTGCCCAGGTGCGGCGCCAGCAGCACGTAAACGTGGTAGTCGGCCAGCCGGCCCTGTAGCGGCCGGAAGCGTATTTTCTGCAGGCAAACGTGGCGGCAGGGGTCGGTGCAGATTTCCTTCTCGATGCGATAGCGGCCGTCTATCGCCGTATTCACCAGGCGATAAGCGGGCACCCCCGGCGCCAGGTAGTTGACCACCGAAGTGGCGTGACGCT
>DASYWT010000274.1:0-4605 GCA_035935775.1 Terriglobales bacterium | reverse complement strand
TAACGCAGCTCGGACTAGGCTTCGCCGCCTATCTCACACGCGTACAGTGGGGCCAGGATGCCGTACAACCCGAGTTGCCGATGGTAGTTTCAACGGTGGCGCACGTTGCCGTGGGAGCGCTGGTGCTGGCTTCCGCGGTGGTGCTGGCCATGCAGACCTGGCGGCATAGGGGACGCGTGCAGCAGGAGCTCGAGGTAGTTTCGCCGAGCCATTTCAGGAAGGCCGTGAACGCATGAGCAGTGCAACCCAGCCTGTAGCCCGGGAAGGCAACTTCGCGTCCTCGAATCGGTTGGCAACGTCCCGCGGCGGTGTCATCGGGCTGGTGCAGGATTACGGCGAACTGACCAAGGCCAGCGTCACTTCGCTGATCATGATGACGGCGTGGTGCGGCTTCTATTTTGGCTGCTTCAAGTCGGGCGTGTCGTCCATGTCGTGGGGGCTGGTGCATGCTGTAGTGGGCATTGGTCTGGTTGCCGCGGGCACGGCCGCGCTGAATGAAGTGATGGAGCACAAGACCGACGGCCACATGCGGCGTACGGCCCTGCGGCCTCTCCCGGCCAAGCGCATGAGCATGGCGCACGCGCTGATCGCGGGCAGTGTAATGACAGTCGGTGGCGCCCTCTATCTGGCTTTCGCCACAAATCCCCTGACCGGCACCCTCACTCTGGCTACTTCCATCATGTACCTGGCGGCTTACACGCCACTGAAGAAGGTTCATCCCATCTGCACCTTCGTGGGCGCCTTCCCTGGCGCCATGCCCGGAGTGCTGGGCTGGACCGCGGCGCGCAATCGCCTGGATTGGGAAGCCCTGGTGCTGTTCGGCATCGTTTTCCTGTGGCAGTTTCCGCACTTCTTCTCCATTGCCTGGCTGTATCGCGAAGATTACGAGCGCGGCAGCATCCGCATGCTGCCGGTGGTCGAGGCCGATGGCCGCTCCACCGTGCGCGAAATCGTGCTCTATTCGCTGGCCCTGATTCCCGTCAGCCTGGCGCCCAGCTTCCTGGGCATGTCGGGACGAATTTATCTGGTAGGCGCCTTCGTGCTGGGTGTGGCGCTGTTGTGGTGCGGAGTGCGCCTGGCACGCTTGCATCTGCCGGCCACTGCCGCGCGCTCCAAGGCGGCGGCACGCCACCTGCTGCAAGCCACGGTTTTTTATTTGCCGCTGCTGTTCGCCTTGATGATGATCAATACGGCGGCGCGATAGAATGTCTTGTGACCCCGAAAGCCACTGAATTCGCCCCGGCGGCGGAAATGGCCGCTGGACCGGCCCGCAGCACTCCCGAGGTTATCGTAGTAGACAATATTCGGCACCGTTACGATGGCCGGGTTGCGCTCGACGGGGTTTCCTTCCAGGTCCGTTCGGCCGAATTGTTTGGCCTGCTGGGCCCCAACGGCAGCGGCAAAACCACCCTGTTCCGCATTCTCTCCACACTTATGCTGCCTTCCGAAGGCCGCGCGCTGATCCTGGGGCGCGATGCGGCCAAAGACCCCAACGGCTTGCGCCGCCAGATTGGAGTGGTGTTTCAGGCGCAAAGCGTGGACGTGAAGCTGAGCGCGTTTGAGAACCTGCGCCATCAGGGCCATTTGTACGGATTACGCGGGGCGGCGTTGCGGGCCCGCATTCAGGAAATGCTGGGGCGGGTAGGGCTGGCGGACCGCGCCAACGAGCGCGTAGAAACCTTTTCCGGCGGCATGCAGCGGCGGGTAGAACTGGCCAAGGGCCTGCTCCATCATCCCTCGGTCTTGCTGCTGGATGAGCCCACGACCGGGCTTGATCCGGGAGCGCGCCGGGACCTGTGGCAGTACCTGCGCCTTCTGCGCGACGAAGAACACGTTACCGTCATCGTCACCACGCACCTGATGGAAGAAGCCGAGCGCTGCGACCGGCTTGTGATTTTGAACGAGGGCAAGGTGGTGGCGTTGGGCACGCCGGCCGAATTGAAACATGAAATTGGCGGTGATGTGATCCTGCTGGAAGCAGATGACCCGGAGTCGCTGGCACAACGCGTCCGGGCGCGCTTCGGCGTGGAAGCCGCCGTGCTCGCCGGCAAGGTGCGGATCGAGCGCGAAAACGGGCACCGCTTCATCACCGACGTGGTGGAGGCGTTTCCGGGAGAAATTCAGTCCGTGTCGGTCAGCAAGCCGACGCTGGAAGACGTGTTTATTCACCGCACGGGGCACCGCTTCTGGACCGAGGCCAATGGAGAAGAGAGGAAGGCCAAGAAGCAACATTAGAGCAGTTTCAGGGGCGGGCGAGACGCCCGCCGGACAGCCGGCGCGACGCCGGCGCTACAGCGCTCTGGAATTGGGTGGGGCACGAACCTAGGGAGGCAAAATGCTGGTATGGGTGGCAATATCCGCTGTGCTGGGAGTGCTCCCCCTGCTGGGAATCGGGGAGTTGTATGCCAACGGGCTATCGTTCACGGTAGGCGGCCTGTTCATGAGCCTGATCCTGCTGGCGATGTCGGGAATTTTTCTGCAGAACACAGTTGCCGGAGTGCGGGGCATTAAGGCGGACAGGCAGGAAAGGTCCGAACCCGCGAAGGCGAGGGCCGCGGCCGGCAACCAGAAAGGCATTTAGTGGCGACTCAAAGCACAACTTTTCCGGCGGCGACCCAGGCACGTACGCTGGGCATGCTGCCTGCCGTGTCTCTGTGGTGGCGCGAGGTGGTGCGCTTCTATCGCCAGCGCACGCGGGTAGTGGGCGTGATTCTTTCTCCCTTGTTGTTCTGGGTGGTAATCGGCTCCGGGTTCGGCACCTCGTTCAACGCCGGCAGTTCCGCGGGCGGGCAGCATTACCTGGAATATTTCTATCCCGGCGCGCTGATCATGATCGTGCTGTTCACTTCGATTTTCACCATGATGTCGGTGATTGAGGACCGGCGCGAGGGGTTCCTGCTTTCCGTGCTGGTGGCGCCGGTGCGGCGCTCGGCCATCGTGCTGGGCAAGGTGCTGGGCGGTTCCACGCTGGCGGCGGCGCAGGGGCTGATTTTCCTGGTGTTCGCGCCCGCTATCGGTGTGCATTTCGGACTGGCGCAGTTTGGATTGCTGGTGCTGACGGTATTCCTGGTTTCGTTTTCGCTGACGGCGTTGGGATTCGCCATTGCCTGGCCAATGGATTCGACGCAGGCGTTCCACGCCATCATCAATTTGTTCTTGATTCCCTTGTGGCTGCTATCGGGGGCGCTGTTTCCCCTGTCCGGGGCTTCGGGATGGCTGCGCTGGCTGATGCGGGTGAATCCGTTGACCTACGGAGTAGAGGCGCTGCGGGGATTGTTGTTTCCGGGAACCGGTTCGCTCGACTTCTCCGTGGGAGCTTCGCTGCTGATTCTGGCACTGTTTACTGCGGCCATGTTCGGCTTGGCGTTCCTGATGGTCAACCGGCGCACCACAAAGCCGGCTGCGTGATGCTGAAACCGCAAGGTCCCTCGACTCGCGCTCCGTCGCTGCGCTCGGTCGCGCTCGCTCGGGATGACAATAGAGGAGAGCTTGAGAGGGGAGAGCTTGCGGCGCGGCTGAAGCCGCGCCCTTCCGAAAGACAACTCGGAGTACCAGGCTAGCCGGCGCCCAAGTTGTGGATTAGCGCCCCGTACCAGGTGCTGAGAACTGAGAACCGAGAACAGAGAACTGATGCTCGACTACACGGTATTTCCGGCGATCAATGCCACGCTGAATGGCACCAGCGCGGTGCTGATCGTGACCGGGCGCGGACTCATCAAGCGAGGCCGGGTGGCGGCTCACCGCGCCTGCATGATCGCCGCGGTGGTCGCTTCCAGCCTGTTCCTGGTCTGCTACATCTACTACCATGCGCACGCGGGCGTGATCCGGTTTCAGGGACACGGACTGGTGCGGCCGGTATATTTTTCCATTCTGATCAGCCACATGATCCTGGCGGCGGTGATTGTGCCGCTGGTCATCATCACGCTGGCGCGGGCGTGGCGCGGCACTTTCGACCGCCATCGTGCCATCGCGCGCTGGACGTTTCCTGTGTGGCTGTATGTCTCCGTCACCGGGGTGGTGATTTATGTCATGGTCTATCGCTTGTACGCCGGCGCGTCACTGGTCACTTCCCTGCCACTGAAGTAGTCCCTCGCACATCCGCAAAGGAAAAGTCGCTGGAAATGTTGTTGTACTCGCGGCCGTTCATCTCCACATAGGGATAGACGAAGTAGTTAAGCGGCGGGCCTTCCTGGCGCGGGCTGAGGACGAGGTCGCGGCCAAGGGTAAACTGCACGCGATCGGCGTCGTGCGCTCCAAAGAAGTACTCGCGCCTGGACGGCTGCTGCCAGGCCTCGGAGATATCTACCGGCACCCAGCCCGCTCCCTGCAGATAGAAATCAGCCCAGCAATGATAGCCGGGGATTTCGGCGGAATGCTGATCCTCAGGCAGCGGAAAACCGATTTCGAAGCGCGCGGGAATACCCTGGGAACGCGCCAGGGAGATGAAGAGGGAGTGAAAGTCGGTGCAATTACCTTTCTTGGCGCTGCAGGCGTAAAGCACATCGCCATGCCCCCAGCCTGCGCCGGTCTTGTCATAGCGCATGTTGCTCAACACGTAATCGTAGAGGGCGCGGGCGCGCTCGAGTTCGGTGTGCAGGCCGGCGA
>DASYWT010000273.1:0-10091 GCA_035935775.1 Terriglobales bacterium | reverse complement strand
CTCCCGCCTTGGCTCACAATCTCTTCCTACTTCAACCTTAGTAGTTCCTGTTAACTGTATCCCGCACAGCCAGTTAGCGGCGGGCTTAGCGAATTCCCAAGGAGGCACGCGTGCGTTCTGCTGTTACCTGCTTATTGCTATTTCTTTTGGGGGCCGCTCTTGGCTGCGGCTCGGCAGGCATGAGTTCCAGTTCAAGGCAGAACACGGCACCCTCCAACATCTCCGTCACGCTCCAGCCGATGCAACCGACGTCGCCGGTGCAGGTTGTGGCCAGCGCGGCCTCCCCTTACCCCATCGCCAAGTGGCAGGTAGCGGTGGATTCGTCGGTAGTGTGGCAGGAAGCGAGCTCTGAGCCCCAGATCAGCGAATCCATTCCGGTCAGCGCCGGCCAGCACCAGATCACAGCCACCGCCACTAACAGCTCGGGGGATTCCGGCAGCTCATCGGCAGCGGTAACAATATCCAGTTCTGGAACTGCGGCGGCCTCGGCCACGACTCTCTCGGTAGCTTTAAGGCCGCTCGGCTCCTCTTCCCCCGCTACAGTAAACGCTGTCGCATACGGTCCCAACCCGCTTACCGGATGGGCTCTTTATGTGGATGGCAACCTGGTGGACAAGCAGAACACGTCCTCCGGCACCTTCAGTGAGATGGTGCAGATGACCACCGGCAAACATCAGGTTCTGGCACGAGTTTGGGACAACACCGGCGCATACGCCTCGGCGACAGCCACAGCCGACGTCACAAGTTCCACCGCGAGCAGCACGTCTGGCAGCCTGATCCCCACCCCGCCTTCCTCGGCCAAGACTTGGAGCAAGGTGGAAGAGAAAAATGGCTGGTCGGATTGCAGCGCTTGCGCCGGGAATCCCAACGGCACGGGTCCGGTGGGAAGCTATTGGTTCAAGCAAGGCGTCAGCAGCCCCTCCCTCGACGGCAACAGCATGGAGACCTACATCGGGGGCTGGGTCCCTTGGGCTGACGATGTGTTTGCCTACCATTTTGGGCCGCAGAACTGGGCCAATCATATCCTCTACACCGTTCACTTCCTGTGGAATGCGCCTAAGACCAAAAGCGGAGACGGCGCCTATGTGGTGCAGGCAGTCGAATTTGACTCTTATTTTTTCAGTGGCGGCTTCAAATACTTGTTCGGCACGCAATGCGATTACGCCGGCGGCTACTGGGGCGTCTGGAACGGCCCCGACAACAAGTGGCAGAACACCTCGGTGAAGTGCAACAAATTCCCTCCCAACCAGTGGCACACGATTACCTGGTACGGCGAGCGCGACCAGAACCAGAAGAAGCTGCATTTTGTCGCGCTGGCGGTGGACGGAAACCAATCCAAAATTGACGCCTGGATGGACGCCGCCGGTTCCGGTTCCACCGACGATTCCGGCATCCAGTTCCAGCAGGACAGCGACCGGTACGGCAGCCCCTGGAACGCCTGGATAGACCAGGTTAGCGTCAGCATCTGGTAGGCCTCGCCACTTCGGGGGCGGGCCACATCACATGCCCATGTGACCCGCATCAGCGGCACCGGACTGGGCGCTCGGCTAAGCTGGGTCTGGCGTACCAGACCATGGCGGAGCGCAACCTGAAAATCGCGTTTGTGGTGCTGGGCGGCGCGGGCTACATGGGGATGAACGGCATCCGCACCCTGCAGCGGCTCAACCGCGTGCTGGGCGAAAGGGTGTTTGACCCTGAGCGCCTGCTGGTGGTGGACCTGGACCTGGCCCGGCCGGATTCGCGCCGTCACCCGGAATGGCAGGAAATGGCGGCGCTGCTGAACCAGCGCCCGCACGCCATTGCCGAGTTTCACCATGCCCGGCCCTTTCTCTGGGGCCTGCGCATGGCCGACCCGCAGTGCCGGGTCATCATTTACGACGCCACTCCTTCCATCTTCCACAACGGCCACCTGGTGCAGATTGCCGCCGACCGCGATGCGCGCACCATTTACCTGGGCGAAAAGCCGATCTTCACCGCACTCTCCGATCTGGAAAGCGCGCGTCACTTCTCTGCCGAATGCAACTTCTACTGCGACCTGATCGAGACCGAAAGCCCGGTTTTCCGCGGCGTGGCGCAGTATCTCCAGGAAGAACGCCTGCAGGTCGAGCGGTTGTGGATGTGGCGCGCCGGCAGCGGGGCGCTGCGCAAGGCGCTGCGTACCGATCGCGAGGTGGTGTTCGGCGGCGCGCTGGAGGATAAAGCCCTGCACGATTTTTCCATCACCCTCGGCTGGTTGGGCGGAGCTGGCAGCGTACGCCGCATCCCCCCGGAGCGGATCCGCGTACAGAACAGCCACGCCTTTTGCCTGTCCGACCGGGCGGTGCTCTTCCACCAGCCCGGCCTGCTCAGCATGAACAACGGCGTGATCCCTTCGTTCCACCCTATTCCCACAGTCGGCCAGGATTTTCACCGCGACCTCTTCCCTGCCGATGTCTTGACCACGGTGGATTGCGATTGGGAACTCGCCGAGCGCACCGTGTTCGCCAGCTATCTGGTGAGCTGGGTAGGCGTGACCGGCTCCTCTTGGGAACAGGATTTCCAGCAGCGCTGGCACAGTGTGGCCGGGCTCGAACTGCCCATTGGCCAAGCGTGCGAAACCAGGCTGGTAGAGGAACTGGGACGGAGTTTCGAATGCGATGTGCAGGAAGTGCGCCTGGCTATCGTCGAGTGCCGCGGTCCGCGCGGGCGCCAGACCATCCTCTGCAACTTTCTGGGCAAGGAGGCGTTTCCCGGCTTGCGCCGCTTCGCCAAGGCGTTTGCGGAACACGGCCGGCTAGTGCACAACATCTATGAAGACCCGCGGGGCCGGGCGGGTGCGGCCAAATTGGAGAACCTGGCTGATGTCTTCAAGCGAATCCTTCAGGAGCTCAAGGGCGAAGCGAGGGCTGAGCACATTGGGCGCGAAGCCACGCTGCTGACTCATGAGCTCATGCTGCGCGCGCACGAGAATTTGCGCCGCTCGGTTCAGCTCGAACTGGAGAAGGCCGGCGACACGCGCTGGTGGCAGGAGGTCTATCCCCGTTCTGCGGCGCTGTTTGCGCAGCGCATCCGCTCCGCTGCCGAAGCGCCGGCACACGTCCTGATCTGAATGTGTTTTCCTCCGGTCCTGGTGGTGAAGGGTTCAGCCCACGAATGACCGCTTCAATTTTCTGAGCTGCTCAAACTCTTCCCGGCACCACAAGCACTGCTCGAATACGTGCCGCCAGGCGTTTTCCAGGTCTTGGGGAGGACGGCCCTGGCAGCGGGCGTACGTGCCCTCAATTTCGGAAAGATAGGCGGCAAGTTCCGGGTGCCGGTCCTGGAACAACAATTCATCTTCAACGTGCCGCCCGACGCTTTCGTGCTTTTCGCTTTCGGCTCTGACCCTCATGAGCATCATTGTCTCTTGCCGCCGCACATGGCCACTGTGACACGGCACACGCCGAACAGTGATGCCGGCCACCTTCTCTCTCCATGATCATCAGCGATCGCGAGCCGAAATCGCACAGGAACGCGAGTCGCTGGGAATTATCTGCATTTCCCGGGAGAAGACGCTGGATGCGAAGCTACAGGAAGCGGTAGGGAGGTGGTTGGTGGTTGGCTGCTGAAATCATGCACGCGGCGGGGCCTCAACGGTCCACTGACCACCGGCCGATTCAGTAGGTCTGCTTGGCCGTAAGGATGGTGGAATGGCTGGCCGCACACCGCCATTCTCCATTCTCAAAAATCCAGGTATCGGTAAAGCGCGCGCGGAAGTCGTAAGGCTTGCCGTTATTGATGCCCTTTTCGCGATAAATGCCGGTGACCACGGCGGAATCGGGGTGCAGGCGAACATCAGTAGCCTCGTTCACCATTTGCTGCGGATGGTAGTTCTTGTCGCCGATGGAAGCGATGAACTGGGCCTTATTCATGAGGGTGCTGTCAAAATCTGTGCCCACAAAATTCGCCGCCAGCAACTGCTCCAGAGCGCGGGTGTCCTTGTGCACGATGGCCAGGTTCCACACGTTCTCCAATGCAAGAATCTTGCTTTGATCGGCGTGCGCCTGCGCGGCCAGGGGCCGTGCGGTCGAAAGCAGCCCCAACATAAGCAGCGCTGCCGCCACGAAAGATAAGGTTCGTCGCCCCACTCCATCCTCTTCGGTGGAATTATGGGGGGCTTTGAGCAGCTGGTCTACATTACTACCGTCAAGCGAACCAGGTTACCGCCGGCGCCCCAGCATCTGCATGCGGTGCAAAGGGTTGCGCCACAATGCCTTTTGACGAATGTGCCGGAAGTTGCCTGAAGTGGACGAAATGCCCACATTGCCTCGGTGATGAAAAAACAACCACTCGCCCATCGGCCAGTGGAAAGGCTGGGGCGTGTCCTTCCGGCCGACCACTTCAGTGCCTGTGCCATTTTGTGCACTTGGTCTAAAGTTTCCTCAACTTCACCTGCGCCGCATCGCCAACTGGAGGTTCGTATGAAGAAGCTGTTCCTTTGGGCGAGCGTGACTCTGGTTTGCTACTTTGCCTCGGATGTAGCCCGAGTGCCCACTTCCGCGCTCCTGGGGGCAGGCGTGCCCGCAGCTATGCGTTCCATCTCTAAATGATGGAGGTAACTCCCGATGAATTTCTTGACCACCGTCGTGACTGCGCTCTTGGCCATCGCGTTCGGCTGCTTTTTTCTGCAGATGGGGACGCAAGCTCTGCTGGCGCAAGACCGATTCCTGCGATTCTGCAACCGATGGAACAAGGGCGGCGAGCTCGAAATGCTTGACGCCGGCCACTTTGGTGGACCGAAAAACCTGCGGCTACTGGGTGTAGGGCTGGCCGCAGTGGGTCTGTTCATCATAGCGTCGGTGGTAGCCATGGTTCTCATTGGGTTGGGATACGTGGCGTAGAGCCCACCAGTTCTACGTGTGTCATGTTGAGCGAGGGCAAACACCCGAGTCGAAATTGAGGCGTTCAGCGGGCGTCGGAGCCCGCTGCCGAAATCCTAAGCGCAGCGAAGGACCTCTACCTAACACCGCCGGAAGTGACAAACTGCGTCAGGGAGTTCTCCCGCCTGACCGGAGAAGCTCAAAAAAACTCCCGCCGACTGCAGTGGTGGCATGAGCGCACTCGAAGTCTTTCGACTTCGCCGGGCGATCCGCAAGCGGACCGCCCGGCTCCGCTCAAGATGACATTCGTGAAAGGTCGTTTAGAAAGGCAGAGGTTTGCTTTTCTCCGTGCCTCTGTGTCTCTGTGGTGAAACAAAAAAAGCCCCGCATCGCGGCGGGGCTTGAACTGAGAGCTGATAGCCGATAGCCAGAAAAACAAAGGGCTGGCTTGCGCCAGCCCCGCACGGGCGAGGCGCCCGTGCCCACAAAGTTCTTGCTGATTAGTACATGTCGCCCATGCCGTGGCCGTGGCCGCCGGGCATTGGAGCTTCCTTCTTTTCCGGAATCTCCGCCACCAGGGCCTCGGTGGTCAGCATCAGGCCGGCGATGGAGCCGGCGTTCTGCAGCGCGGTGCGCACCACCTTGGTCGGGTCGAGCACGCCGCCCTTTACCAGGTCCTCGTACTCACCGCTCTGGGCGTTGTAACCGAAGTTCGCGTCTTTCGACTCGGTCACCTTACCCAGCACGATGGCGCCTTCTTCGCCGGCGTTCTCGGCGATCTGGCGCAGCGGCTCTTCCAGGGCGCGCTTCACGATGTTGATGCCAATCTGCTCATCGCCCTCGGACTTCATCTTGTCCAGGGTGCTGATGCAGCGGGCCAGGGCCACGCCGCCGCCGGGCACGATGCCTTCCTCCACCGCAGCGCGGGTGGCGTGCATCGCGTCCTCGACGCGGGCCTTCTTCTCCTTCATTTCGGTTTCGGTCGCGGCCCCGACTTTAATCACGGCCACGCCGCCCACCAGCTTCGCCAGCCGCTCCTGCAGCTTCTCGCGGTCGTAGTCGCTGGTAGTCTTATCAACCTGGGTGCGGATTTCCTTCACCCGGCCCTCGATTTCGGTGTGCTTGCCGCGGCCTTCCACGATAGTGGTGTTGTCCTTGTCCACCGTGACTTTCTTGGCCCGGCCCAGGTCGGACATCTGCACGTTCTCCAGCTTGATGCCCAGGTCTTCGGTGATGGCCTTGCCGCCGGTCAGGATGGCGATGTCGCCCAGCATGGCTTTGCGGCGGTCGCCGAAGCCGGGCGCTTTGACGGCGATGGCCTGCAGCGTGCCGCGCAGTTTGTTGACCACCAGGGTGGCCAGGGCTTCGCCTTCCACGTCCTCAGCGATGATGAGCAGCGGCTTGCCGCTCTTGGCGATCTGCTCCAGCAGGGGCAGCAGGTCCTTCATCGAGCTGATTTTCTTTTCGTGGATCAGGATGTAGGGATCCTCAAGCACCGCTTCCATGCGCTCGGGGTCGGTGACGAAGTAGGGAGAGAGATAGCCGCGGTCGAACTGCATGCCCTCGACCACGTCGAGCTGTGTTTCCATGGTCTTGGACTCTTCCACGGTTATGACGCCGTCCTTGCCCACCTTCTTCATGGCCTCGGCGATGATGCGGCCTATGGTCTCGTCGTTATTGGCGGAGATGGTGCCCACCTGGGCGATCATCTCGCCGGTCACCGGCTTGGAGAACTCGTCCAGCTTGCCTTTGCCGCGATTGCCTTCCTTGTCAATCGCGCCGCAGATAGTGTAGACAGCTTTGTCAATGCCGCGCTTCAGCGCCATCGGGTTGGCGCCAGCGGCTACCGTCTTGACGCCCTCGCGGTAGATGGCCTGGGCGAGAACGGTGGCGGTAGTGGTGCCGTCGCCGGCCACGTCGCTGGTCTTGCTGGCGACTTCGCGCACCATCTGGGCGCCCATGTTCTCCAGGGGCTCTTTCAGCTCAATTTCCTTGGCAACGGTGACGCCGTCCTTGGTGATGGTCGGCGAACCGAACTTCTTTTCGATAACTACATTGCGACCCTTCGGGCCCAGCGTCACCTTGACCGCATCGGCCAGGAGGTTGACGCCGCGAAGAATCGACTGCCGGGATTCTTCTCCGTGAACAATCTGCTTTGCCATACTTGTCGTCTCCTAAGATTTTGTTGCGGCTCAGCCGCAGAATGTAATTTGGAAGCTCGCCTCGGCGCTTTATGGCTCGCTTAACGCTCGCCGCGCCGGTGGCTCGCCCAGATCCTTCACGCGCGTAACAGCGGCGCTCGCTCAGGATGACAAACTACCGCTTGCCAGCGGCTGCGTGCTCTTTTTCAGCCTTGCGGCCGGCGCCTTCCAGGATGCCCAGGACTTCCTCTTCCTTCATGATCAGGAAATCCTCGCCATCAATCTTCACTTCCGTGCCGGCGTAGCGGCCGAACAGGACGCGATCGCCCGCCTTTACGGCCAGGGGAAATACTTCGCCTTTCTCGTTGCTCTTGCCCTTGCCGACGGAAATGACTTCGCCCTCCTGGGGCTTGTCCTTAGCGGTGTCGGGGATGATGATGCCGCCGCGCGTGGTCTCTGCCTCTTCCACGCGACGCACCAGGATGCGGTCGTGCAGTGGGGTAAATTTAGCTGCCATGCTCCTTGACTCCTTTCGGAAATTTGCGTTGCGAATGGTTGAAAGTTGAAATTGCCGTCTGATGAAAGTCTATTGCCGGGAAATTCGTGCTGCGGAACTATTAGCACTCTGCCCAACTGAGTGCTAATTCTAAAAACTTTAGCGGATGATTGTCAAGCCGGGGGCATTACTCACAAGTTATTGCGCAAAGGGTACTTACGAAGGACAATTTTCGGCGGTCCGCTCTCCGTGAACGACAACCGAGGCAGGGTGAGAATGTCTCTAAGCCAAATGAGGGTTGAACGGCCACTGGACAGTAGGAATCAAAGTGGTAAAGTGCGGGGTGCTGTCGTCAACCCCACGGCGAGAGCCAAGGCAGCACATCCCAGGTTGGTGGTATGCGTAACCCGCGCCTCTTCCGGCAGCATCTGGCTGGCGTCAAACCTAACTACGCAATAAATCAGAAAGATAGCGACATTCATTGCATGCGGCGCCCAATGCTGGCGCTGCTTTTGTTGCTCGGGTGCGCGCCGTTGGTATGGGGCCAGCAAACGGCGCAGACGCCGGCCACGACGGCATCTACCGTTGCCGCTGCACCCCTGCCACCGTTGGGCGATCCGCAGCCGGCGAGCGCCACCGCTCAACCGGCGCCCGCAGAAGTAACGCCAGTTCCCGCTCCTACACGAACGGCGAACAAGCACCTGAAGTTCAGGAAGGCGGAAGACGATGTCAGCCTGATCGGACAGCGCAATGTGGGCGGCGGCGTTAACTTCTACTCCCTGCAGAAGGAGCAGGCTCTGGGTCACCAACTGGCGGAGGAGGTGGAGAACCAGTCGCGGATGGTGAGCGACCCGGTGATCAACGAGTACGTAAACCGCATCGGACAAGCGCTGGTGCGACATTCCGACGCCAAGGTTCCCTTCACCATAAAGGTGATTGACGACGATGAAGTCAATGCCTTCGCGCTGCCGGGTGGCTATTTCTACGTGGACAGCGGGCTCATCATGGCGGCGGACAGCGAATCAGAGCTGGCGGGAGTAATGGCGCACGAGATCGCGCACGTAGCGGCGCGGCACGCGACAAGGAACGCCACGCGAGCGCAGATCTTCAACCTGGTTTCGATTCCCCTGGTTTTCGTTGGCGGGCCAATTGGCTACGCGGTGCGCGAAGTGGCGGGACTGGCTGTGCCCATGTCGTTCTTAAAGTTCAGCCGGGACGCGGAACGGGAAGCTGATCTGCTGGGGCTGCAATACGACTATGCGGCGGGCTATGACCCCCAAGCCTTCGTGCAGTTCTTCGAAAAGTTGAAGGTGGGGGAGAAGCAGCACCAGGGCAGGATTGCCAAAGCGTTTAGCACCCATCCCATGACCGGAGAGCGCATCAGGCGGGCGCAGCAGGAAATCGCCAGCATGCTGCCGCCCAAGGCGCAATACGTGGATGATACCAGCGAGTTTCATGACATCCGGCAGCGGCTGGCACGCGATGTGGAGGCACACCGTCCGGACAGCGGGGGTCCGCCCCACCTGGTGCGCCGCGATCGTAAAGAGAAGGATCAAGACGACGGTGGACCAGTGCTGCGAAGGAAACCGGCGACGCAGCAATAGGAGAAATCCAAGTTTCAACCGCCAACTCTCACGGAAACAACTCGAAACTGCCCCCGAAACTTGAAACTGTTACTTCAGGCTGCCTACAATAACGCCATGCGGAAAACGGCTTCGGTAATTGCTCTTCTGGCGCTGCTCGCCACCCTCTCCCTGGCGCGGGACAAGAAAAAGAAAAAAGAGGACCAGGCTGCCACCCTGAATTTCCTGGTGTTGAAAGCCAGCAATGGCAAGCCGGTGCGCAATGCCGCGGTGGTGCTGCACGAGTTGGACGAACGAGGGCACCAGGCCAAGGGTGGTTTCGAACTGAAAACCGACTTGGACGGCAAGACCAGCTTCGACGGCGCGCCTTACGGCAAGCTGCGCATCCAGGTGCTTGCGCCCGGGCTGCAAACTTTCGGGCAGGACTACGACATCAACCAGCCGGTGCAGGACATCACCATCAAAATGAACCCGCCGCAGAAGCAGTATTCGGTGTACGACAAGTAGACGGGATAGCGGCTCTCGGCGAGCAGGTCAGCGCGAGGCTGACCTTGAGCCGTCTGGTACTCCTGGTCGGTCTGACCTGCGCCGACGTTTAAGGTCTGCATCAGACTCTCCCCATTCCTGAAGGGCCGTGAGTATACACCGGGCTCCTCGTGTTTCCATTTTTGGGATTGCCAGGCGCTTCCTCGCGTTCGCTCAGTCGCGCCGCTACGATTTTCCGCGAGCCTTTCCCAGGGCTCACGCCCTGGGCTAAAACCCATTCCGCCCTTCGGGCTGGAACGGTGCCAGGTTAAACTAAAACCGTTTCGTCCTTCGGCTGGAACGGTGGCAGGTTAAAAACGGTGTCAGGTTAAAAACGAAAATCATCGCGGTGAAGGTCAGACATTCGGGCTGCAGCGATGACGAATTCCTTATGGTGCGTTGAGGGGCGTAACCCACAATGCGGGCCTACGTATTGCCCTTTTTTGCAAATGGAGGGAAAAGAGCGACGGACTCTGAGCCGCACGCATCGTCTTCGGCTCAACGGTGC
>DASYWT010000272.1:0-3751 GCA_035935775.1 Terriglobales bacterium | reverse complement strand
GAATACCGCATCAGCTTTGTTCCCGATCCTACCTGCTGGACCGAAGTGCCCTCCGACTTCAAGTCACTGGCCCGGCAAAGGGCACGCTGGCAGCAGGGACTGATGGACACCCTCTGGCTCAACCGCGACATGCTGTTTCGCCGCCGCTATGGCCGCATTGGCCTGCTGCTTCTGCCCTTCATGTGGATTTTCGAATTGTTGGCGCCGGTCATGGAGCTGCTGGGCTACTTCACCATTCTTTGCGCCGCTCTGGTCGGCAGCCTCAGCCCTCGCCTGGCGTTTGAATTTCTGCTGTTTGGCTATGCCTTCGCCACCGCCCTCTCCGTGGGCGGCGTCCTGCTGGAGGAGATCACTTATCGCCGCTACGGCAACTGGCGCGATGTTCTGCGCCTGCTCGTGTTCTGTTTTCTGGAACATTTTCCCTATCGTCAGCTCAACCTGCTCTGGCGCTTGCAGGGGCTGTGGCGGTACCTCCGCCGCGATACCTCCTGGGGCGAATTGAAGAAGGCAGGTCTAAGCAAGCCGCCGGTGCCGGCTGTTCGCGAGCCGGAGAGTTCCAAGACAGGGGTGAAGGGCTGATGGTTATGAGCGGGCCGCCGCAGATGACGCATGAAGATCCGGAGCAGCTTGAAGCCGAGTTACGCGCTCTCGAGGGCCGCGACCTGCAGCTCTGGTGCCTGGTCGGTGTAATTGCCCTCATGCTGGCTGCCGGCTTCCTGGCCCTGCTCGTACCGCGGGTGCTCTGGCAGGTGGGCACCACCCTCAGGACCCAGCAGAATGTGCCCGTGCTCTTCTTTGGCTTGTTGGTTCTGCTGCTTTTGGCCGCCATTTATATGGCCCAGCAAAGAATGCGCCTGAACCGCACCCGCCGCGAACTCACGGCCCGCCTCTTGCAGGTGGAAAAGGTGGCGCGCATTGATGAGTTAACCGGCCTCTTCAATCGTCGTACCCTCAATGAGGTGCTGGGCCGGGAAATGGCCCGTGCGCAGCGCACCGGCATTCGGCTGTCCGTGGTACTGGTGGATATTGACCGCTTCCGGGCGCTGAACGAGCGTTTCGGCCATGTGGTGGGCGAGCGGATCTTGCTGGACGTCAGCCACATGCTCAAGCGGAACTTTCGCGCCGCTGACGTTCTCGTCCGTTACGGGGAAGATGAATTTCTGGCCATCTTGCCTGAAACCGACCGCCGCGAGGCGCAAATCGCGCTGGACCGCCTGCAGGGCGGAGTGGCGCAATGGAACCGGCACAACCAGGACTTCGGCTACCAGCTGGGGTTGAGCTGCGGCATCGCCCAATTTATCCCTGACGCCAGCACGGCCGATTCCCTGGTCGAAGCCGCAGACGCGGAAATATACAACCTGCGTCAGTCGCGGCATGGTTCCCCACAGCCCGCGGCAGCCCACAGCGAGCGCTAACACCACCCTTTTAGGGCAGGCTGAACGCTGAGTGCTGATTGCTCAGGGCTGGGGTTTGGTCAAATACTAATTGCTATCTGCTAAGTGCTTCTTTTCAACTGCCCGCAGGCCGCGTAGATATCCCTGCCCCTCGGCCGGCGAATGAATGTCGGCACCCCGCCCTGCATCAGTACCTGCTGAAATGCGAGCACCCGTTCCTGAGCGGGTGTGGCAAACTCAATCCCCGGACCGGGATTCAGGGCAATCAGGTTCACTTTGGCGCGAACCCCGCGAATCAGTTCCAGGACTTCCCGGGCGTGTTCTACTCCGTCGTTCACCCCATCCAGCAGCACGTACTCGAAGGTCAGCCGTTCGCGGCTGCGGAGCGGGAATTCGCGCGCGGCTTCCAGCAGCGCCTCCAGGTTCCACTTGCGGTTTAGCGGCATCAGCCGGCTTCGCAGCTCGTTATTGGAAGCGTTCAGCGAAATCGCCAGCTTGGGCCGGACCGCCTCCTTGCCCAGATCGTGAATACGAGGCGCTATCCCGGCCGTGGAAACGGTCATGCGCGACTCGGGAATCCCTACTCCCTCCACCAGTAAGCGCACCGCCTTCATGAAGTTAGCGAAGTTCAGCAGGGGCTCGCCCATGCCCATGAACACCAGGTTCAGCCGCTCCCGCCCGGGAAACGCCTTCTGATCGTTGAGCACGGCGATAATCTGCCCAACAATCTCCCCGGCCGACAAATTGCGCTTCACGCCCAGCAAGGCCGTCAGACAGAATTGGCAACCCACAGCGCAGCCCACCTGGCTGGAAACGCAAATCGTGGCGCGCTGCCAGTCGCGACCCTTCTCTTCTTCGTCACCAGCCTCGCTGCCATCTCCCGCTTCGCCAGAGTCGCCCTCCGGCATCCACACGGTCTCTACGCTCTCCCCATCGCCGAACAACATCAGGTACCGCGCGGTATCGTCGCTGGAAACAAATCGTTTCTGGATCGCGGGTTGGCCCATCTCGTAGCCTTGTTCGAGCAGCGAACGGCGAAAACTCTGTGGCAACGTGGAGATTTCGTCCGGAGACTCCAGCCGCTGACCGTAAATCGCTTGAAACAGCTGCCGGCCGCGGTACGCGGGTTGACCCGAATTCTCCACCAGGTCCGTAAGCTCTTGAATATCAAGGCCTAACAGCGTGTGTTCTTGTCCGGTCGTCATGCCTTCCCCAAGCTACTCCAGGCTACCATCACATTGTAAGGCGGGGCGGCGGCACGAAATCGGCCAAGCATCGCGATTTCCCGGCGGTTGTTCTGTAAGCTATTTAATTTAAATGGGTAATTAGCTTATAGCAGGAGTACGCCGGCTGTGTCACAATTGTAGAGGCTGATTTATCCGCTCCTTCTCTTCTTAACTGGCCTCAGGTGACAATATGGTCCAAGAGTTAAGCAACATCTCCCGGGCAGTGCTGCCTAACGGCCTGACCATCATCACCGAGGAAATGCAGCACATTCGTTCGGTCTCAATCGGGATTTGGATAAAGAGCGGCTCGCGCGACGAGGATCCCCAGTGGAATGGCATCTCCCACTTCGTCGAGCACATGGTGTTCAAGGGTACCAAGTCGCGTACCGCCGAAGATATTGCCCGCCAGGTGGATTCCATTGGCGGCAACATGGACGCCTTCACCGCCAAGGAGTGCATCTGCTTCAACGTCAAGGTCCTGGACGAGCACCTTCCCATCGCCATGGATGTGCTCAGCGACCTGGTGCTGAACCCCATTTTCGATGTCAAGGACATCGGCCGCGAGCGGGGTGTCATCCTGGAAGAAATCAAGATGGATGAAGACAACCCCGACTACCTGGTCCACGAGATTTTCACTCAGAACTTCTGGAAGGACCATCCACTAGGAAAGCCGATCCTGGGCACCAAGGACACGGTTAAGCGCTTCGAGCAGCCCATCCTGTTCGACTACTATGGCGAGCGCTTTAATCCCGGCAATTTGGTGGTCTGCGCCGCCGGGCATGTTGACCACAAGCAGTTTGCGGACCTGGTGGTGGAAAAATTCCAGCACCTGAAGCCCAGGCCCAACGGCTACCATACGGCGCCACCTAAGATTAACCCGCGCATTATCATGCGCAATAAAAAGGCGCTGGAGCAGGTGCAGATTTGTGTGGGCACGCCCGCCTACCAGCTGGCCCACCCCAAGCGCTACGGCTCCTACATTTTGAATACTGTGCTGGGCGGGGGCATGAGCTCGCGCCTCTTCCAGAATGTCCGCGAGCGCCAGGGCCTGGTCTACGCTATTTACAGCGACCTGAACCCCTACCGCGATACCGGCTGCCTCTCTATTTATGCCGGAACCTCGCGCGAGTC
>DASYWT010000271.1:0-7395 GCA_035935775.1 Terriglobales bacterium | reverse complement strand
CTCGAGCTTTTCCCGGAAACCAAGCTGGGTCACGGTCCCGCCACCGAGAGTGGCTTCTTCTACGATTTTTACCGTCCCACTCCCTTCACCCCGGAGGACCTGGAGCGGATCGAAAAGAAAATGCAGGAAATCGTGCAGCGCGACGAGCCTTACGCGCGCGAGTGGCTGCCCCACGAGCAGGGGCTGCAGGAATTCCGCCGGGAAGGCGACTTCATGAAGTGCCACTTCATCGAGCAGTTCACCAAGCCCGATGAAAAGATTTCCATCTACCGCACCGGCAAGTTCACCGACTTCTGCCGCGGCCCGCACCTTCCCTCGACCGGCAAAATCAAAGCGTTCAAGCTCTTGAACATTGCCGGCGCCTACTGGCTGGGCGACGAGAAGAACCCGCAGCTGCAGCGCATCTACGGCACTGCCTTCTTCAGCAGGAAGGAACTGGATGACTACCTTCACCAACTGGAAGAGCAGAAGAAGCGCGACCACCGCGTTTTAGGCAAGCAGCTCGACCTGTTCTCGATTCAGGAACTGGCCGGGCCGGGACTCATCTTCTGGCATCCCAAGGGCGGCATCATCCGCAAGGCCATGGAAGACTGGATGCGCGACGAATACCTCAAGCGCGGCTACTCGCTGGTTTACACGCCGCATGTCGCCCGCGTGGATCTGTGGAAGACGAGCGGCCACGAAGGCTACTACGCGCAGAATATGTTCACCCCCATGGAGCTCGACGATGCCGATTACCGCATCAAGCCCATGAACTGCCCCTTCCACATCCTGATCTACAAGGATCAGCTACGCTCCTACCGCGATCTGCCCGTTCGCCTCGGCGAGCTGGGCACTGTTTACCGCTACGAGCGCTCCGGCGTCATGCACGGCCTGCTGCGCGTGCGGGGCTTCACCCAGGACGATGCCCATATCTTCTGCACTCCGCAGCAAATTGGCGACGAAATTCTGGGCTGCCTGGATTTCGCCCTGGAAACTCTGCATGCCTTCGGCTTCGAGCAATACACGGCCGAGCTTTCCACCTGGGATCCCAAGGACCGCAAGAATTTCCTGGGCAGCGACGAGCAGTGGGAGGGCGCCAATCGCACTCTTGAGGACGCGCTAAAACAGCGCAACATTCAGTACAGGATTATCCCCGGCGAAGCCGCCTTCTATGGACCCAAGGTTGACATGAAGCTGGTGGATGCCATCGGCCGCCTCTGGCAACTCTCCACCATCCAGTTCGATTTCAACCTGCCGCAGCGTTTCGGCCTGGAATACGTGGGTGAAGACGGCCAGCGCCACCAGCCCGTCATGGTGCATCGCGCATTGTTTGGTTCCATCGAGCGCTTCTTCGGCGTGCTGATCGAGCACTACGCTGGTGCTTTCCCCGTATGGCTGTCGCCTGTGCAGACCGTGCTGATTCCCATCAGCGAGCGCCACCACGAGTATGCGCAAAAAATCGCCGCCCAGCTAAAGGCCGCCGGTGCCCGTGTGCACGTGGATGCCCGCAACGAGAAGATGAATGCCAAGATCCGCGAGCACACCCTGCAGAAGGTTCCTTTTCTGCTGGTGGTCGGCGACAAGGAGGCTGAGGCCGGCAAGGTCAGCGTCCGCAGCCGCGGCAAAGGCGACGAAGGGCAGGTTCCCGCAACTGAATTTCTTGCCCGCCTCACCCGACTCATTACATCCAAGTCCGCCAGCCTGGACTAACTCCTGTCCATGTGGGACTGGCGACCTCCCCAGCAATACCTACGTAGGCACAGCCGCCCCCATCGCCAATGCCTGTGTGGGCACAGCCGCCCTCATCGGCAATGCCTGTGTGGGCACAGCCGCCCTCGGCTGTGCGGCCGGGCGTAGCCCGGCTAAGGGATGAGGCGAGCTTCGCTCGCCCAGACAGCCCGAGGGCAGCTGTCCCTACATGCATCTCGATCACTGACAACCCTTCGCAACTGAGATACAAATTGCCTGTAGCGAAAGACAGTTCGGTCACTCATGCCCGGCCATTTCTATCGCCGCACTCTTCCCCACCTGCAGCGCGATTACAAACCGCACTTCATCACATTCTGTACCCAGAATCGTTGGGTTCTTCCTGACGGGGCTCGGTCTATGGTGCTCGACTGCTGCCTCCATGACCACGACATAAAATTTGATCTGCACGTCGCCGTGGTCATGCCGGACCATGCCCACCTCATCCTTACTCCTCTGATCAACACCGAAGCAAAGCGCGTTTATTCCCTAGCGGAAATCATGGATGCAATCAAGGGAGTGTCATCTCACCGCATCAATCATCACCTCGGTCGCCATGGCCGCATTTGGCAGGAAGAATCTTTCGACCATGTGCCGCGCTCTTCTGAGAGCTTGGATGAGAAGATCGCATACATTCTGAATAATCCGGTTCGTAAAGGGTTGGTGTCTCAACCGGAACACTATTCCTGGCTTTGGGTCAAAACAATGATTGCCGCGTAGGAGCAGGCACAGCCGCCTTTGCCGGCAATACATGTGTGGGCACAGCCGCCCTCGGCTGTGCAGCCAGGCGCAGCCCGGCTAGGGAGCAGTCGAGCTTCGCTCGCCCGGACAGCCGGGGGCGGCTGTCCCTACATAGTCATTTCGATGAATGTTTATCTTGCGGTTAGCCCCACGCTGGCGCCCGTGGTCATGTCCATGTACACGTAGGATTTCAGCACTTCGCGAAACGCGGGCAGGGCCTCGCCCAGAGCCTCTTTGGAGCGCGAGCTGAGCACCAGCAGGGCGACTACCTGGGGCTCGTCAACATAAGCCACCAGCTCAAACGAGCCTTGGTTGACGCCATAGAACAAGCGCACCTTGGCTGCCGCGCTGTCGCCTGCCGGCAAGTCCCGCGCCTCCACCACGTTCATCCTGGGGAAGCGCTGGCGAAACCCGTCCAGATCGCTGGCCATCAGCTGTTGCAGCGTCTGCCCAGACTGCTTTTCAGCGATATTGGGGTAGATGACGCTGTCTGCCTGGTCCCAGCTGGAACCCTGCGGATAGAGGACACAGCAGGTGCCCATCTTCTGCCCTGTGGCCCGATCGAGCACCCAGCCCTTGGGCACCGAAATCATGAATCCGCCGTGGTCGGAATAAATAATGGCTGCATTTTCCTTCGACGCCTGCCCGCTCGGCATCTTCAACTGGGACGTGGAAAGGTTCGGCGCTGGGGTAGAAGGAACGGTGGTATTGAGCAGCACGAAAACCAAAAGGCTCAGCAGCATGAATTTGGACCTCGGGCGAAATGCCCCGCCACTGATCCCCTGGTGTTCTCAATGCTAGTTGACCTGTCGCTGGCGCGGGAAGATTACCAACGGTGGGCGTACTGCTTGGCTCCGGAAATCCCCGAAAAGTGGCTCCAGATGGCACTTTTGTGCTCTTAACCAATTTAGAAACAGTCATCAGTGCGCCCCGCTCAATTCATCCGCTTTTGCCATCAACATTTCGCGGCAGAATGAGGAACCACCTCCATGCAGTACCATGGAAGCGTGCACGACCTCGCCGGGCGCGTCCTTCGCCACATCCGCGACGAGGGCCTGCTTCGCGCCGGCGACCGGGTGGGCGTAGCGGTTTCCGCCGGCGCCGACTCCGTGGCTCTATTGCGCCTGTTTTTGGAGCTACGCAGTGAACTGGGCGTTATTCTCTCGGTCGTTCACGTGAACCACCGGATTCGAGGCGCTGATGCCGATGCTGATCAGCAGTTCGTATCCGAATTGGCCCACAACTTGGGCCTGCCCCTGCACCTGTCCTCCGGCGACACTCCCGCTCATGCCGTCGAGCACCGGCTTAGCCTGGAGGCAGCGGGGCGCGAAGTGCGTTATCAGTATTTCCTACAACTACTGGCTCAGGGACAGCTTGATAGAGTCGCCACCGCCCACACTCTCGACGATCAGGCTGAAACAGTGCTGCTTCGCCTGACTCGCGGCACGGGTACCACTGGCTTAGCCGGGATCTACCCCAAGTGGTCAATTGAAAGTGGGGAGTGGCCGGTTCACGCGAACAGCAGCGCCCGCGCCGCGACGGGCAAGCACAGCACTTCTTTGCCGGCTGCGATCATTCGTCCTCTTCTGCGGATTCGCCGCTCTGAAGTCCTCGTTTATCTCCAACACCTCGCTCAGCCCTGGCGGGAGGATGCCAGTAATCAGGACCTGCGCTTCGCCCGCAATCGAGTTCGCCACAAAATCCTGCCGTTGCTGGAAGGCGAGCTCAATCCGCGTATTCACGAATTGCTGGCCGAAACCGCTGAAATCGCCCGCGCTGAGGAAGATTACTGGGCAGCCGAGGCTTCCCGCATCTTCTCCCAAGTCTGGACGAACGCCGGCCAGGGCTGCCTGAGCATCGGCGCGGTCCAACAGCACCCCCTGGCTCTGCAGCGGCGCCTGGTGCGGGCAGCCGGGGAACGTCTCGGCATGAGCTTGGAGTTTCAGCATGTAGAAGAGCTGCTGGCCTTGATCCAGACGCCTGCCGGCGGCGAAAGGCAAATCGTGCTGCCCAGTGGCTGGCGAGCCCTGCGCCGCCGCGACAGGCTCGAATTTAAGCGTCCCGCAGTCGGCCAGGATCCGCCGGTTCGCGACTTTGCTTATCCACTTTCTCTGCCCGGAGAAGTCGCGGTGGCCGAGACCGGGACCATTTTTCGGGCGGTTGTGGGCCCAATTTCCCCGGAAACTGCCGTTGAGGTGTACGACCCGGCCTGTCTCCCCCGCCTCTTGCAAGTGCGCAATTGGCGTCCTGGGGACCGTTTCTGGCCGCAGCACACCCGTGCTCCCCGAAAGATTAAGGAACTGCTCCAGGAGCGCAAAATCCCCCAGGCGCAGCGCCGCACCTGGCCCGTCATTACCCGCACGGCCTCCGGCCAGGAAGAGATTATCTGGTTGCGGGGCTTCCGCCCGCCTCAGGCACTCCTGGCCCCTTCTGGCCAGGCGCAGGGCCTGCGAATTGAGGAGCGCGCTTTGCACGAAACCGCGCATGGGGCAGAATACCCCTGAGGGACGGTGCGCCCGCGCCCGGACCGAGAGGCAAAACGACGTTGACAGCTAACACCATCGCTGCCGCTTCCGCCAACCTGAAGCCGGTAATCAGCGCCGAGCAAATTCAGAAGCGGGTGCGCGAGATGGGCCACCAGATCAGTGACGATTACCGAGGCAAGACGCTGCATGTCCTGGCGGTGCTGGAGAACGGCTTTATGTTTATGGCCGACCTGGTTCGCGCTCTGGAAGTGCCTGTGATGTGCGAGTTCATCAAGCCTCTGTATCGCGATCGCATCCAGGGCACCACCGCCAGCAAAGAGATCTTCTTCAGCCCTGAAATTGAAGTGCGTGGCCACCATGTACTGCTGGTTGAAGGCCTGGTCCATTCCGGGGTGACCACCGATTTCGTTATGAATGGGCTGCGTTCCCGGGGTGCTGCCTCGGTGCGTCTGGCTACCTTGCTCGACCGCCAGTCCGCACGCCGTGTGGCCCTGCAGCCCGATTACTTCGGCTTTCTCGTAGATGACAAATTTCTGGTTGGTTATGGTCTTGGTAACCCACTGCTCGAGCGTAACTTGCCTTGCCTGGTGGCAGCTCAGCCCTAGGTGACCTAGGTCATTCAAAACGCTCGGCCAATATGTCCCCAACCGGGTTACAATGGGAAGATGTGAGTTATTGCTTCTATCCAAATCGCGGATAGAGCATCTAATTTATTGGAGTGCATAGCTTTTTGACTGTTCACTCCAAGGCCATTTTTCGACCTTTGTGCTTAGTTATTAGGAGTTTTGCGTGAATTCGACCGTCAAAACGGTGGTGTTCTGGCTGGTTATTATCCTGTCCGGCGTGCTTTTGTGGCAGGTGGTTAAGGCGGGTGGCGCCGGCGCCAAAACACAGGATATTAACTTCTCCCAGTTCCTGACCGATGTGGACCAGGGCAAGGTGGCCGAGGTCACCATCACCGGGGCCGAGGTTACCGGCAAGTACGAGAATAAGGCCCAGTTCCATACCACTGTTCCCACCAACTATCCGGATATGTACAAGACGTTGCGCGATCACAACGTCAGCATGAACGTGAAAGACGTGCAGAGCGGCAGCTGGCCGACCTGGCTGCTCAACCTGGCCCCCCTTATCCTTCTGGCCGCCTTGTGGTTCATCATGATCCGGCAGATGCAGACCGGCGGTAATAAGGCCCTGTCGTTCGGTAAGAGCCGCGCCCGCCTGCTCTCGATGCAACAGAAAAAGGTCACGTTCAAGGACGTGGCCGGGGTGGATGAGGCCAAGGAGGAACTGCGCGAAATTATCGAATTTCTGCGCGAAGCGCAGAAGTTCCAGAAGCTGGGCGGAAGAATTCCCAAGGGCGTGCTCCTGGTGGGCCCCCCGGGAACCGGCAAGACCCTGCTGGCCCGCGCGGTGGCGGGTGAGGCCAACGTCCCATTCTTCTCGATTTCAGGGTCCGATTTTGTCGAGATGTTCGTGGGCGTGGGCGCCAGCCGCGTCCGCGACCTGTTTGAACAAGGCAAAAAGAATGCCCCCTGCATTATCTTCATTGACGAAATTGACGCGGTCGGCCGCCATCGTGGCGCCGGCCTGGGCGGTGGTCACGACGAGCGCGAGCAGACCCTGAACCAGTTGCTGGTCGAGATGGACGGCTTTGAATCGAACGAAGGCGTCATCCTTATTGCCGCCACCAACCGGCCTGACGTGCTCGATCCCGCGCTGCTGCGTCCTGGCCGCTTTGACCGCCGCGTGGTGGTGCCGCGGCCCGATGTGCGCGGCCGCGAAGAGATTCTGCGCGTTCACACCCGCAAGATTCCTTTGTCCGATGACGTGGATCTTTCCATTCTGGCTCGTGGGACCCCTGGCTTCTCCGGCGCTGACTTGGCCAATATGGTCAACGAAGCCGCCCTGAACGCCGCCCGCCAGAACCGCAAGATGGTGATGATGTATGACTTCGAGGTGTCTAAGGACAAGGTCCTCATGGGCGCCGAGCGCAAGTCCATGCTGCTCTCCGATGAGGAGAAGAAAGTCACGGCCTATCACGAGGGCGGACACGCCCTGGTGGCGGTGCTGCGCGAGCATGCCGACCCGCTGCACAAGGTCACCATCATCCCGCGCGGCATGGCGCTGGGCGTGACCATGCAGCTGCCCATTGACGACAAGCACACCTACACCCGCGACTACCTGGAAACCCGCCTGGCTATCATGATGGGCGGCCGCGTGGCCGAGGAGCTGTTCCTCAGCACCATGACCACGGGCGCGGGCAACGACATTGAGCAGGCCACCGAACTGGCCCGCAAGATGGTGTGCGAGTTCGGCATGAGCAACCTGGGACCGCTCACCTTCGGCAAGAAGGAGGAGCAGATCTTTCTGGGCCGCGAAATCGCCCAGCACCGCGATTACAGCGAAGATACGGCCATTAAGATTGACCAGGAAGTGCGCC
>DASYWT010000270.1:0-26450 GCA_035935775.1 Terriglobales bacterium | reverse complement strand
GTGGCCTGAATGCTCCATTTGAATTTGGCGCCGGCCCGGACCAGGCCTTCGCCAATGTAGCGGGCGCGGTCCAGATCAACCAGGAAGTTGTCGTCCACCACCCACAGCAACTCCAACCGGTAGCGCCGGGTGAGGTCCACTGTCTCCTCGACGAACTGTTCGGGCGACAGAGCGTTCCACTTGCGGCCATAAACTCCGGCGTTGGTGCAGTAAGAGCAATTAAAGGGGCAGGCCAGGCTGGAGGTGTACATGGCCCAGCGCCGGCCGCAAACTCGTTCGTAGGCGTCGAAGTCCGCGAGATGGTAAGCCTTAGGGGGCATCTCGGCGAGCGGCCGAAGCGGGCGGGGAGCGGTGAACACCAGTTTGCCGTCGCGCTTGAAACCTATGCCGGGGATGTCGTCGAGCGCCTCGCCGGCCTGCAGATGCTGAGCCAGTTCCAGCATGGCGTCTTCCCCCTGCCCGCAAACGACAATGTCCACAAACTCGGCGGCGAGCGTTTGACCGGGCAACAGCGAGGGGTGCCAGCCCCCCAGAATCACAGGCAGCGACGGGTCGGCTGCCTTGGCGGCTCGCGCAATCTCCACTGTCTCCCGGATCATGGGCCCGGTGACCAGGGAAACGCCTAGACACAGGGCATCGGCTGCCTCACTAAGCACACGCTGCTTGAAATTGGGAGTGATTGTGGAATCAACGATGCGAACGTCGTAGCCAGCCCGCAGCAGCGGCGTTGCGATGGCCAGCAGCCCGAGCGGCGCCGTAGCCTCCATACTGGAGAAGGACGGAAAAAAGAAGACGATTTTTTTTGAGTTCCGCACTGGACCCCAGCCTCTACTCGTCTGCTCGGATTACGAGCTACCGGCAATCTTGGGAATCGCGATCACATCGCGCTTGTGGTGTTCTGACCGAAAACGGGTGAGGAAGTTACAGGAAAGATGTCGCAAGAAAATTACGTAACGCGGCGGCGGGCAACGGCGTCAGTCACGGTGCAACAAGCAGGACATGAATACAGAAACCAGACTGGCCTGCGAAACACACGTTTCGCCCGCAGCTGCAGCGCATGCTTCCGGGCCGCACGCGAGAAAGCACTTGGCGGCGGCTCCGGAAAAGCCGACCGCTTCTGTCCTTATCCTGACCAAAAATGAAGCGCGGAACATCCGCCAGTGTCTGGATGTGGTGTTTTCTCAGGAGGGGCTGAGCCCGCCTGAGGTCATCGTTGTGGATTCGGGGTCGAGTGACCAGACGGTGGAGATGGCCAGCCGCTACCCGTTAAAGCTTTTCCGGCTTGCGACCGCAGCGTTCCATCATGCCCGCACTCGCAATCTGGCGGCGGACCTTGCGCAGGGGGAATACCTGGTTTACCTGGCGGCCGATGCGCTTCCCTGCTCTGCCGGCTGGATGGCTGCGCTGCTCCGCAACTTCTCCGATGCCACGGTGGGCGCGGTCTATGGCCGTCACGTGCCGCGGCCGGAGGCCAGCATCGAGCGCCGTGCTGTGCTGGACACAATGTATGGCGATACTCGCCAGGTAAAGAGCGCTGCTCACAGAGCGGAATTGGGATATCGCTACTGCCACTTCTCCACTGTGAACTGCGCCATCCGAAAAGAAGTGTGGCGCCAGACCGGATTCCCGCCCGATGTGAACGTTTGTGAGGATGTCGCCATCGCCGCGCGCATCCTCAACGCCGGCTGGAAAATCGTGTACGAGCCGGAGGCTGCGGTTTATCACAGCCACGACTTCACTACTGCCCGGCTCTTCCGGCGGTACTTCGATATGGGAGTCATCTACCGCCGCCTGGACATATGGGACCGTGCCAGTAAGGCGATGTTGCTCCGCGACGGCCTTCGGTCGGTACGCGCGAAACTCGACATTTCCCAGAATCACGTCGGAATCGGAGAAAGGGGAGCCGGGATTTGGCAGGATGCCGCTAAGTATGCCGGCCTGGTGCTCGGGCGCAACGAGCGGTTACTCCCCAAGCCATTGAAGCGGCGGCTCAGCACTTTTGGGCTGTTTGAGTGAGAGCCACCGCCGAACTGCCGGTGGGGGTCACGCAGGTCGCAGCATGAGAATGAATGTGGAAACGCGCGCTTTGGGCGAAGTCGTCGTGCTGGTTCCCGAGGCCTTTCACGACGAGCGCGGCTTCTTCATGGAAAGCTTCCGCGCCGACCAGTTCAAAAGCCTGGGCCTGCCGCACGAATTCCTGCAGGACAACCATTCGCGCTCCACGCGCGGCGTCGTGCGCGGCCTGCATTTTCAGTATGAAGCGCCCATGGGCAAGCTGATGCGGGTTACTGTCGGCTCCGCCTACCTGGTGGCCGTGGACATCCGCAAGGGTTCGCCCACGCTCGGAAGATGCTTCGGGATTGAAGCATCCGCTGAAAACCGGCGGCAAGTGTGGGCGCCGGCGGGATTTGCCCGGGGTTTCTGCGTTCTTTCGGCAATCGCCGAGGTGCAGTACAAGTGCACCGCCCTCTACAACCAGCACGGTGAGTCGGGCATTCGCTGGGACGATCCCGCTCTCGCCATTCCCTGGCCGCTGCAGGACGTCAAGGTCTCAGAAAAGGACCGGCGGGCCCCGACCCTGGAGCAATGGTTGCAATCTCCGCTGGCCAGCAGTTTTCAGTACCGCCACGCGGCTGAGAATTAGACCCATGATGAAACTCCTGATAGCCGGCGGCGCGGGTTACCTGGGCAGCAGCCTGGCGCCGAAGTTGCTGGAGCGTGGCTACGAAGTGGACGTGGTGGATTTCTTCTGGTTTGGAAACAATTTGCCGCCGGCTGCCGGCGTGGTTCATAAGGACCTGTTCGACCTGAGCGTACAGGACCTGCATGGCTACGAGCAGGTCATCTTCCTCGCCGGCCTCTCCAACGATCCCATGGCGGAATTCTCGCCAGGCAAGAACTTCATTTACAACGCGGCCGCTCCTGCCTACCTGGCTTACATAGCTAAGAAGGCGAAGGTGCGGCGGTACATCTATGCCAGTTCCTGCTCCGTGTACGGCTATACCGAAAATCGGCTGTACGACGAGGAAAGCCCTGCGGTGGCCCACTTTCCCTACGGCATATCCAAACTGCAGGGTGAGCAGGCGGTACTGCAGCTTGAAGATAGCGACTTCTCGGTAATTGCTCTGCGGATGGGCACCATCTCCGGCTACAGCCCCAGGATGCGCCTGGACCTGATTGTCAACACCATGTTCATGCATGCCCTGCGCCACCAGCTGATCACGGTGAACAATCCTGCCATCTGGCGCCCGGTGCTGAGCATCGAGGACGCGGCCAGCGCCTACATTCGGGCCATCGAGGGCGGGCCCGCGGTCGGCGGAATCTACAACATAGCTTCCGCCAACTACACTGTGGGCGAGATTGCCGACCTGGTAAAGCTGGAAATCGAGGCGCAGTTGGGGTTCCGCCCTCGCCTATGCATCCGGCACATGGATGACTTGCGCAGCTACAAAGTGAACATTGAGAAAGCGGCCAACGTGCTCAGCTTTCACCCCCGCGACGACATTCGCGCCATCGTGCACCACCTGATCGGCAACATGGAGGCTTTCAAGGACTGGGACAATCCCGCCTATTACAATCTGGAGCGTTTCAAAATGCTCGAGACCGCGTCTGCCCGGCCGAGCCTGGCCGTGACTCGGGCGGTAGCCTCGTGAGCGTCGGCGCCAGCGGACTGGAGCAGCGCTTGCCGGTGGAGTCGTTTACCTACGTCGTGGGCAAGCGGGTTTTTGACTTCTGTTTTGCCGGCGCGGCTATCGGTCTTACCGCCCCGCTAATGGCGCTGATCGCTTTGGCGATAAAGCTGACCTCCGCGGGCCCGATATTCTTCCGGCAGGAACGTGTCGGGCTGAATGGCAGGACTTTCCGCATGTACAAGTTCCGTACCATGCGGCAGGCCACGCCGGCTGAAAGCGATTGCCGCTGGACCGAGCGCAGCGATCCTCGGCGCACCCGGATCGGGTGCTGGCTGCGCGCGGCCAGCCTGGATGAACTGCCCCAGTTCATCAATGTTGTAAAAGGTGAAATGAGCGTAGTCGGCCCCCGGCCGGAGCGGCCCTATTTTGTGGAACAATTTGTGCGTACCGTCTCTCTATACGACACGCGCCATTATCTGAAAGTTGGCATTACCGGCTGGGCCCAGGTGAACGGCTGGCGAGGCGATACCTCCATCGCCAGGCGCCTCGAACACGACCTTTACTATTTGAATAACTGGAGCTTCGGTTTTGACCTCCGCATCATTTTATTGACCGTCCTGCATCTGCTTTCGCCAAAGAATGCCTACTGAGACTCGCGCTCATCGCACTCTGCTGACTTCGTAGTTGGCTGTGCAGAACCACGGCGCATCCCATCAGACACCATAGGGTTCCCATGACCTCGCCGTCGCCCAGCGTGTAATGCACGGAAGAAGCAATCACAAACCCCGTGGCGCTGCCCAACAGCCCCAATGCCAGCCCCTGAGAGAACCAATCCTTCCCCTTGGCTAGCTGCAGATTCTGGAGAAGCAGCCGGAACCAGGCCGCCAGCAGCCAGATCCAGGCCGCTAAGCCCAGGATTCCGGCATCAACCGTAATCTGCAGAGGGGTGGAATGAAAATGGCTCAGTTTCTGGGGATAAGTCTTATACGCCTGGAGGTTCCACCGCAGGCCGTGTGAAAAGACGCTGTCCCAGCCGATGCCCAGTAGCGGATGGCGAATGATCAGTCGCGGGCTGTCCTTCCACATCATGACGCGCGACTGATCTTCTTCACCGTACCACCGCGAAAGGTGGCGTGCGTCGCGAGTCCAGACCAATGTCGCGGCCGCTCCCACCAGGACCGCAATAAGCGATATCCTGCGCAGCCGTTGCTCGGCGCGCCAGCAGAACATGAGCAGAACGGAAATGAGGAACGCGATGATGTAGGCGCGGGTCACGGTCAGCCACAGGCTGGCGGATAAGAGGAACGTTAAAGCGCCTAACACCACCCAACTGGCCGCTTTCGGCGTGCTTAGCCACAACCCACAAGCCAGGGCTGCCAGCACCATAAGCAGGCCTGCGTAGGGGATCGAGTTGTAGAAGCCGCCCTGCGCCCGCAGTGGGGTGCCTCGAGCCAGGGAAGCGGTGGGATCGGCCAGCCAGCCGTCCAGGTCGGAGCGCGCAATCACCACATCAAAGTGCTGCAGGGGATAGGTGCGCGCCACGTGCAGTTTGAGCTTCTGATCGTTGCGCGTCAGTTGCAGCGCGCGCCGCCACTGAGCCGGCGTTCGAGTGCGGTGTCCACTGATCTCCTGGATCATGTCCCCGGACCACAAGCCATCGCCTGCCAGCGGACAATCCCGCCGTACATAAGCCAGTTTCGTGCCAATCCCGACTGTGTACTGCCACGCGGTTCGCACACCGCTGATGAAACTGGCAGCCAGCAGCACAGCGATCAGCAGTTTTAATTCCCGCCGGCTCTCAAGGGTGCCAGGCACGATCAGAGTCAGCACGCCTATGCCGAACCAACCCAAGCGCGTCCAACTGAGCAGAAGGTCGTAGGAGAACAAGGCCGAAAGCCCCGCAACCCCAAAGAAAACCAGGAATGGGAGGACCAAGGGCTGGCGCCGCAATGGCCGTCGCTGAACCACCACCCGCACCAGCCACAATGTGAAGGCGACGCGCGAGGCAAACTGGACGAAATGGGGTGCGAACGGCGCCCCGGCGACCAGTAGAAGCAATACCAGGTAGGTAGCTCGCCCCAACCATCTGACCCAGAAGTCGGGCTTGCGAAACCTGTTAGTCAAGCCATCGTAGGGTTGTGCATCGCGCCGGCCTTCAGCCGCGGATTCGGCAATTACACTCACGCTCGGCACTCCGAATAGCGCTGGTTGTATGGCCGGAACTTCTCATGCCAGATGAGAGGCGGTGCCGCGAAAAAATTTCTTGTACCCTTCGCAACGCCATTCTGTCCTTCCTATTACACTGGAACAGACTTCCGTGGCCTCCTTCTGGTTACTTTTTCCGTTCGCTGCGGTTGTGGCTATTCCCGCCGTCTCCATCCCGGCCGCCAGTAGCACGGTGGCCCGTCATTCCTGGAAGTTTCTCTGCCTGGTCCTGCTGCCGGTCATCTATTGCGGGCTGTTTCGTGAATTCACGATTGGAAGCAGCATCGTCGCTCCTTCCCTGATTGTCGTCGGAGCCTGCATGTTCCTGTTCTCCGTTTTCATGGTGACGCAAGTTCGCCGCCTGAGACGGTTTCCCCTGCTGATCCCGGCGGTTTGCTATTTCTTGGCGGCCTGCTTGTCCGGGCTTCACAGCGTCTCGCATTTGCACTGGATTCGAGGTGTACTGGAGCTTGGACTCGCCGTTTGCTTCCTGCTTTACCCCTACTTCTTTCTCAACAACGATCGTCAGGTTCAGCTTGTGCTGAGGGTGTTGGTTGCGCTGGCTGCCGGAACCGTGGTATTCGCCCTGTTGCAGACAGTTCTCTTCGCCCCGCTGCGTAGCGTGGTCTCCGCCCTGTATCGCAGGGAGGATCTGTGGTGGATCGTGGGCTGGGGTTGGCGCGGCCGACTGGCCGGGAATTGGGTCCACCCCAGCTATCTAGGGTCGGTGCTGAACGTAGCCGCTCCCTTTGCTCTGCTGCATTACGCTCGCGTGCCGCGTCGCTTATCCCTCGTCTTATACCTGGTGATTGCGGGGGGGATCGTGCTCACCGGAACGCGCACACCGCTGCTGGCGTTTTTTCTGGGCTCTGTCGCTTTCGTCATACTGGCTCGCCGGCCCCGCGCATGGACCGCGCTGGCCTATGCCGGAGTCCTGGCAATCGCGCTGTCGTTCTTCCATTTCCGGTTCGCCCCTCCCGACGTCGGATCCAGGGGATTTGTCCTCCAAACCATGTCCCTGGTGGAGCGGTTTGAGCTGGAAAGATCCAACAACATCACCACCCTCAATATGCGCCGGATCACGCAGGGTGAAGCCTTCTCTCTGTTTCGAACCAGCCCGATTGTCGGCATCGGCATGCGTAACTACCCCGATCGTGCTCGCGGCAGCGATCCCGTGGCGGAGTATTCCATTCACAACTCGCTGATGCAGAATCTGGCCGAACTGGGAGGCTTCGGCCTGGCGGCATTCCTCATCCTGATTTTCGGCGCCTTACGCGCTGACTTCCGCCCCCAGCTTTCGCGCTTCCCCGCATTGCGCCCTCTGCGTGCGGCTCTGTTCTGCTCCTCAGCCGCCATCCTGGTGGAAAGCCTGGCTGAGAACTCGCTTGCCATTTGGCAGGTGCTGTGTCTTTTTTGGCTGATACGAGGAATCTCGCTGGTAATCGCGCAGCATCCGGTCGCGTTTCTTAATGGCCCGAGCCTTGGCACGGAGCACACGGACCAGGCTCATCCCGGCTCGCCAGAACACCGGTTCGACGCGCTCGAAACTGCCGTTGGCTGAGGCGTTGCATCAGCGTCCACTCAAAGTCCCGGGCCGATCTTTCGAAATCATAGTTGTCTCGGATGAACTCCTGCGCGCATTTTCCAATCCTTGCACAGAGGGTGGGGTTTCTAAGCAGGAGTATCGTGTGACGAGCGAGTTCCTCCGCGGTGCGGCCCACAAAAAAATGGACGCCAGCCTGCCCTGGTATGCCCTCTGCTCCCACCGGCGTGGTCACCACGGCCAACCCCGCGGCCATGCACTCCAGAACCTTTATCTTGATTCCCGCCCCCTCTCGCAGCGGCAGCAGGGCGATCTGCATGCGGCTGAGAAAATCCGGCAAGTCGGACACATACCCTGCCAGCCGCGCGCGCGGGTCGCGCGCAACCTGCCGGGAGAGCCTGCCGATGGAACCGCCTGCGAGATGGAAGCTGTATCGCGGCGCGGCCGCGGCAACACGCGGCAGAATCTCATCCATGGCAAAAGCCACTGCATCCACGTTCTCCCGGCGATCGAAGGCGCCGCTAAAGACGATGCTGTTGGGTTCCCGGACAGCGTCGGAAAGGCTTCCCTCCGAAGGCCGAGCAAACCAGGGCTGCAGGATGCACCGCGGCACATGTTCAGCGTGATTCGCCAATTGCTGCGAGTCTTTGTCGCTGAAGGAACAAATCAGATCCAGCTTACGGGCAACATTCCTCTCCCAGTTCTGCAGCCGTCGCGCTTCTCGGCGGGCGCCAATCCCTCTGATGCTGTGGTGGTTCTCCGCTTTTCTGGCCCAGAGCTCGGAAAGCACATCATGCGCAATGCCCGCACGAAGGGCGCCTGAAGTCACGAGCTCCGCGTACTGCCACATCGCCATGTGATCCAGGATGACGACATCAAACTGGTTGCTCTGCAGGGTTGATCGAAGGTCCCGGCAAAAATTGGGTTGGCTTCTTGCCGCTACCGGCGCGGGAAGACCTGGCTCAAGAACAATGCCCAGCAGGCGCCTGACCGTCGTGATGGGGACGACCTTATGGGAAGCAAATATATGCCAGCCCTCATTTCTGCCACTTTCACTTTCGGCTGCATTCGCAAATGACAGCAGGTGCAGAGTATGTCGCTCCGCGAGATACTGGCAAAGGTAGTAGCTGATCTTCTGCCCGGCCTGGCGGGCGCGCGGTGATGGCAAATGGGCGGATACGAATAGGATCTCCATCACGCCAGACTTTCGGAAAAAATTTCGCGCCGGTCTGCGGTAACTTCTGTCCCCACAGCCTTCTTTTGCGCCACCACCAGCACCCCGCCGCTGATCAGCCACGGATTGATGGCGTTGCCGATGGCGCGAACCGCGCGGCCCAACCACTTCAGCTCCCCGGGGTAATTGCCGCGAAATGCAGGCAAGTCAACGTAGAGCCCCAGGCTGAGGTTGGGCGCGCTACGATCGTACTCATCAGTTGCGACTTCGATTACGCTCAGGCCGGCTGCAGCAGTGGCGCGGGTGACCCCCTCCCGCGTGAAGCGGTACTCCAGGAAGTGCAGGGGGCGGCGGCGTGTTCGCTTCTGCACTTGCATGTATGCGGCGCGCAGCGGATGTATCAGCAGCCGCCGCAGCCAGTTGTAATAAGGGACGGTAAGAAACAACAGCCCACCAGGTCGTAGAATGCGGCACATTTCCTGCAAGACCTGCTGTGGCCCGCCAGGAAAATGTTCCACCACGCCCAGCGAGATACAGACATCCGCAAAATCTCCAGGAAACGGCATACATCTCACGTCGGCGGCCACGGCCCCGCTGTCCGGCAGATGTCGCTTCAGTTCCTGGAGGGCGGGAAGATAGTTGTCCACGCCAATTACCCGGCCCCGGAAGTTCTGGCTGAGATGAACAACCCAGGCGCCACTGCCGCAGCCGGCCTCCACTATCACGGGATCGCGCAACAAGGCCAGCGCTGCGGCCAAATGGTGGCGCAGTTGCCGATAGCCGCAGAGCTCGAGCTCGCGCCGCAGATTCCGCTCCGTCCACGCCCGTTGCCACTGCTGGCTGGCATCGCCCACATTGGAAACGGCGTGAGCATGCTTTGGCCAGCGCTCCAAACGCCGCGCCAGAGGCGGAAAATCAGCAAAGGCGCGCGGAATCTGACGCACCGTATCCCAGTCTCTCCGGCAAGCGGCGGACAGCATCCGCTTCACGGAGCGGGCAACAAAATATGGCAGGAACGTCAGCCAGTGTCGCCAACGCGCATGCTTCCACATGACTGCTAACTGATTGCGCGTATAAAAATACAGCTGGCGGGCCCGGCCCTCATTGCGCAGGCTGTCGAAAGATTCGCGATGCCAGATCACGGCCTCTGGCTCATAGAGCAGCCGATATCCCGCCCTCCGGGCGCGCAACGACCAATCCACGTCCTCAGCCGAGCGAAACAGCAACTCGTCAAACTCGCCTATCTCCTGCCATGCCTGGCGCGAAACCAGCATGGCGCAGGCGCAAATGAAGTCTATTCGCCGGGCTACATTCCATTTCGGCTTTTCGCGCTTGCGATAGCCCACGTGGCCGTTGCAGCCCGTCCAGAAGTTGAAGGTACCGCCCGCAAACCAGAGGCGCTGGCTCGGCTGCCAGAAATAAATTTTCGGTGAAACCGCTGCAATATGCGGCTCCGACTGGGCCCGCGCCAGCAAGCGGCGGATGCAATCCGGGTGCAGCATCGTATCGTTGTTGAGAATCAGCACAAAATCATTGTTCCGTTCCAGAGCCAGGCGCACACCCTGGTTGTTCGCGGCGCAAAAACCCAGATTCTCAGAATTCCGGATCAGCACTACGCCCGGAAACTCAGCGGTCACAGCTTCACAGGACCCATCCGTTGACCCGTTATCTACCACTACGATGTCCAGGGCAGGAAAGTTCACCCGAGTAACCGCATGCAGACATTCCCGTAGAACTTCGCGGCCATTCCAGTTGAGAATCACCACTCCAACCCGCGCCGGGGAAGGGGATTTGGCTTGGGTCGGGGGCTCGGAGCACCGCGGCAAATTTACTGTATCCATGTGCTTGTCCGGCCGTCAGTGCTGTTGGCGTGACTGGGGCTTGCCAAGCCCGTGCTTTGTGCAACCTTCTCGGCTCGTTCCCTTATCCGTCCTCGCAATGGGCGTCGCTGCTGCCAATCCGAACCCCCTGGAGAGTAGGCATTGGGTCCAAATCGCACGCCTGTTTCCCTCCTTTGGGGTGGCGCAGGTTCTGCAGGCGATCACCGGCTTTCTGGTTGCCCGTTTCCTGTTTCCAGATGAGTACGGCCTGTGGAGCCTCTTTGCGGTTGTGCTTTTCTACTCCGCCCAGCTACACCTGGGCAGCATCAATCTGATGCACAAAGAGGTGCCCTTCTTCCTGGGAGCTAAGGACGGCGAAGCCGCGGAGCAGGTTACAAATTTCGCTTTCTCCCTTTCCCTGACCAACTGCGTATTTGCCGCTGCCGTCATATGCGCCGTGGGCCTGCTTTGGCGGCCGACCGGCGTCACGATCGCTCAGATCATCCTGCTGGCTCTGCTGGTGATCTCCCAGGAGCTATTCACGTTTGTGAACTACTGGCTGCGAGCTTACCAGCGCTTTTCCGCGTTGGGCGACTATCTCAACATGTATGCCGGCTGCAACCTGGCCCTGGTCGCTGGCTTGGGATGGTGGAAGCACCTCACCGGCGTGCTGCTCGCCTATGTGCTCACCGGCAATGGCGTGGCTCTTTGCTTCATCTTTCGACAACGTATCCGCTTGGCCTATCGCCTGTTTGCGCCCAATTGGAAACACTTGGGGAAAGCGTTCCAGTTGCTGCTGTGGACGATGATGTTCGTTTTCCTCACCACCCTGGACCGCGTCTTCATCAGCTGGCACCTCGGCATGCTGGCGCTCGGGCTCTTTGGTGTAAGCCTCCTGGTCTCAAATCTGGTCTACAACACGGCCGACGTCGTCCTGCAGGTATTGTTTCCCACCGCCAGCTCACTGGCGGGAAGCAGTCACTCCCCCGGTGACATCACACACCTGCTGCTGAATTCAGCGCGCACGCTTTCGTACATCCTCGCCGTAGTACTGGGCTTGGGATTTCTGCTGCTGCCGGCTATTGTGCCCGTGATTCTGCCGCGTTACACCCAGGGAATTCCTGCCGCGCGCATCGTGTGCCTCGGCCTGGCGCCGCTGGTGCTGGGGCAGCTCATCAGCGTGGGTGCCGTGGTCACGGGCAGGCTGAGACTCTGCCTCCTGCTGCAAGCGTCAGTGCTCGGCGGGAAGGCGATCCTGCTGCTTGCGCTGCGCGGGCCTCAGCTCACCGACGTTGCTCTCGTCTCCAGTCTGGCCAATGTTTTCTATATGCTGGCCATGCTGGCAATCCTGGCCCCCGCGTCCGCCTGGAGCAGACTCAGGAGCCTGGCCAGTATGCTGGCGCCCTGGGTTCCTGCCGCCGGCGTCTTGCTGCTGGTGAGCACGAAGGGCCTAGTCGGCCTCTCCGGCTTAGGCGCGCTTCTGCCCTCGTCTCTATATCTCCTGCTCGCCCCACCCCTGCTCTGGACCATACACCGGCACACCCGCGGAGCTCAGCATGTCTGAGGGGCGTCTAAGCTTGTGGTGCGACGAGCTTCGCAGTGCTCGTTATGAAAAATACGAGCATCCCGACCGGTTCGATCGCGATGTTCTGCTCTTACGCCATGTGGGATCGGGAAAAAACGTCCTGGAGTTGGGCTGCTCTACCGGCTACATCACGCGCCTCCTGCTGCAGCAGAACTGCGTCGTCACCGCGATAGAAAACGACCCGGATGCAGCACAAAAAGCAGCCAAAACCGGAGCCGCCGTGCTAACCAGGGACTTGAATAACGCGGATTGGTCACGGGACCTGAAGCCGGAGTTTGACGTCGTTCTGATGGGGGACGTGCTCGAACACCTGGTTAACCCCTACAAAGTACTGTTGCAGGCCCGTCCTCTGGTGTGCGGGGGCGGCTACGCGGTGATTTGCCTTCCCAATGTTGCGCACTGGCTCATCCGCCTGCAAATCGCGCTTGGACAATTCAACTACCAGCCCACCGGCACACTTGACGCTACGCATCTGCGTTTCTTCACTGTTCATTCGGCGCGCCAATTGATCGAGGCGGCCGGCTATCGGCTGTTGAAGTTCGATCCGGTCATCGGCGGCCGAATGAGCGGTCATTTCCGGCCCGCCTGGCAGGTGCTGGCGCGTCTGCGGCCTGGGTTATTCGCTTACCAACTGCTGATGTCGGCCGCGCCCTGCCCCTGAAATCGCGTAACCTCCAACCCCGAAGAGCGTCTGAGTTGGTGCACGGGCCGCATGATTCGAAATCCCGAATTGTCTCTTCACGGTACCTTCAGCGCCGCCGGGTCGAGGTGGAGCGTCCGCTCCAACTGTCTGGATGTGTTACAGGCAGTGGCCGAAACCTTTCCCAGCCTGAACCGGCACGGTCGTGTGAATTTGAATGTGGACATTTACGTTGACGCCACCGCCGGCGCCCAACCCGTATGGAGCGTGCCCCAGTTCCGTGGCCGCGATCACCTCGTCTTTGCCGATTATGGCCCCAACGATTGCATGCTGGCAGATCTGCGCGCAGCCCACGTAATCGGCCGGTTTTCTCCCTCAACAGCACAAAACGGCAAATACTGGAAGCGAGTTGTGCTCCCCATTCTGCTGGGAGTTGCCGGCCCGGTCGCTGGCGTCACCGCACTGCACTGCGCTTGCTTGCATTACAAGGGCGAGGGATTGCTGATCACCGGAGAGTCGGGTGCCGGCAAATCCACTCTCGCGTTCGAACTGACACGCCGGGGGCTGGACTTCATCTCCGACGATTGGACCTACTTCTCTCCCGCGGCCGCCGAGGTGCTGGCCTGGGGATTGCCAACGAATATCAAGCTGCTCCCCGATTCTGTTGCCCATTTTCCCGAACTGAATCGTTACGTCCCGGGAATACACCTCAACGGGGAACTTGCACTCGAGGTGGACCCTGAGGAGCTTGGCGCCAAACGCTCGCTCTCTACCCGGCCAGGCAGAATATTTGTTTTGGACCGGAAGCCCGGTTTGGGCTTTGAGGTGTCGCGCCTGGCAGCCAGGGAAATTTTCGCATACTTTCAGCAGAGCCTGGAGAAACTGCCGGCGTGCCTGATGGAAAACCGCGAAGCGCAACTCGCCACCATTCGTGCCCTTAGCCGGGCGGAATGCTGGCACGTGCGCTGCGGAGGCACGCCCCAGGAAATCGCAACCCGCATGCTCCAGTTCTGCGACCACGTGTCCCCTCGGCCCTCCGTAACGGCTTCGCCGCTGCGACTGACTCGGAGGGAGTGGCCCGACATGTTGCGTCGCTTTGTCACTCTGCCGCTGGTCCGGTTGTTTTCATCGGGCGGTTATTCGTTTCAGGTCGCGACCGACTCGGAGCAAGTAATGCGCGCACTACGCCGCATTACGAAGCCGGCCACAATCTCATCCCCACCTGCTATTTCCTGGACCATTCAGGAAGAACGGCGCTGGCCGGTGAGCCTCGCGCCGGCAAGCGGCCTTACCAGTGGTGGGTTGTCGTTCTTGACCGTGGGTCAGCACGCTTTTGTAGCGTGCGACGGTCATGCGGGCCGCGCCATGAGTTTTATCGCGGCCACAAACTCCGACCGTGAACTGGAGCCAGTGCTCCGGACCATGCTTTCGCACCTGCTGCACGAGAGCGCTACCTCCACTTTGCCGATTTCTTCCCCTCCTGCGCAGGCGGCTCAATCGGACGTACCCGCTTCTTGAGGAATGTGCATGTCTTCTCGCCTGGCAGAGCACATCGTCGACTTCCTGGGATACGGGGAAAAGGGCGGCTGTGTCTCAACTCTGGAAGGATTCCGGCCACGCCAATGGCGGCGTGTGTTGCCTTGGCTGGACTCCAGCGGCCTGGCGCTCTACTTCCTTCGCCGCATCGAGGACCTGCGCGCAGGCAGAGTGCTGCCTGAGGAGGTGCTTATTCGTCTGCGGCAGAACCTCGAGGACAACTGTGAGCGAACCGCCGCTCTGACTGAGGAGATGCGGGCCATCCATCAACGCCTGTCCGCGAACGCAGTGGAATTCGCTGTCCTGAAAGGTTATTCGCTGGTGCCCGAGTACTGCCCCTCCCCGGGGTTACGCCATCAGTGTGACCTCGATTACGTGGTTGCCCCCAATGACCTGCACCGTGCCAGCCATGTCCTTCTCACCATGGGTTATTCTCGCGTGCGCAGGTCTCCCGCCTACACATTTACACGGCGCACCGGAGATCTCCCCACGCGGGCAGAAATCTATAAGGCTGGACTGAATTATTCGGTCGAGTTGCACACATCGCTTTGGGAGAACGACGAGGTGGCCGCCCTGGAACAATTGCCGGAGGTGCTGGCGCGGCGCCAGTTCCACCGCGCAGCCGGCCTGGTCTTTCCCGCGCTTTCCCCCGAAGACCGGTTCATCTACCAATGCATGCACGTGCTCTCCCACACTTTGCAGTTCTGGATCCGGATGGCATGGGTTTATGAGATTGCCAGTTTTTTAGTACAGCCGCGAATGGATGCCTCATTCTGGCGGCTGGTTGACAAGCGAATTGATGGCAGGGGACCTGTCGCCCGAGCGGTCCACTTCGTAACCTTGCTGGCGGAAAAACTGTTTGGCGTGGAAGTTTCACACCTGCGACAAGACGCTTACCCAGCCATCACCCTGTGGGTAAATGAGTACGGCAGCGAGTGGGCATTGCACGACCTACCCGGCAGCAAGCTGAGCCTCTTTCTTTTTCGCGAGTTCATGGACGAAAAACAGTGGCAACAGTTGGAACGGCAGCGTCTGTTCCCGCTGCACCGTCCGCACGCTGCTACGCAGCATGGCGTCTGGCAGGCCGGGCGCAGCTTGCGCGCGCAGTTCGCCGAGTACCGCTATGCCGGGCAGCGCCTCGCCTTTCACCTGCGGGAGACGTGGCGCTATTTGCGGGAAAAACCGGAATGGCATCGGAGCCTGCAGGCCCTGCAACAAGCTGAGCGTTACAACCAAGTAGAAGCGGTGTTGCGGTGAGGCGCGCGCTGGCCTGGCTGCGAACCATCGCTGCTCTCACCGCGGCGCAACGGCGGCTGCTTTACTGTAGCTTGGCTCTGATGTGTGTGGCGCGGTTGGCCAGCCTGGTATTGCCGGCCTCCTCCCGGTTCCTGGTAGACAATGTGTTGCGCGCCGGGCAGCGCTGGGCCCTGCTGCCTCTGGTGGGAGCCATTGCCGGCGCAACTCTGGTGCAGTCCGTGGCCGAGTACTTTCGCACCAAGCTGAGCGCTCGGGCCAATGAAAATCTGGTCGCGGAATTGCGCCTGCAGCTTCATCGCCACATCACCCAGCTGGCTTTGCGCGACTATGAAGAGAGCGCCAGCGGCCTGTGGCACTCCCGCATTATGAACGACCTGGAAGGCATTCGAAACCTCCTGGGCCCGGGCATTGTGGAGTCAGCAGGCAGCATCCTGACCGTGCTGGTCACACTTGCGATTCTCATGTACATCAGCCCGCGGCTCACCGTTGTGGTGCTTGTCTGCACCGTAGTCTTTGGAATCGCGGTGCGGCGGCTGATGCGCATTATGCGTCCCATGCTCCGGGAACGCATGCAAATCCAGGGCGACATCGGCAGCTTCCTGGCGGAATCTCTGCGCAGTGTGCGCGTGGTGAAGGCGTACAGCGCTGAGCCGCGCATGCAGGCGGTCTTTGCCGGGCGCGTTCGGCGGCTATCGGCCAACATGCTGCGCTCCGCCGATCTTCATGCCACTGTCACCTTCCTCACAACTTTGCTTTCCGGTTGTGTGATCGCTCTCCTCATGTACGTGGGAAGCCGGTCAGTTCTGGCCTCTCAAATGACCGTGGGAACCCTCGTGGCCTATTTTGTTTTCATCGGATTCCTCATTCCTCCACTGGTGCAGTTGGCGCGGGCGGGCGCCCAATTCAGTGATGCTATGGCAACCATGGAGCGCATCCAGGAAGTGCTGCAGATTCCAGCCGAGCCGCAGCCGGGCAGCCGCTCCGTTGTGTTAAGCCGATGCCAGGCTGAAATCGTATTTGAGAATGTGACCTTTTCTTATGGCCGCGCAGAACCGGTGCTGCGGGACGTGTCCTTCACCGCCTTGCCTGGCTCGGTTACCGCCCTGGTGGGCCCCTCAGGAGCCGGCAAATCCACCATCATCAACCTGATTGCCGGCTTCTACACGCCCAGTTCTGGCCGCATCACGGTGGATGGTATGGATCTGAACACCATCACCCTCGACTCCTATCGCCGGCAACTGGGAATCGTTCTGCAGGATAGCGCCGTATTCGACGGCACCATTTACGACAACGTGCTTTTCGGTTGCCCCGGGGCATCCCGGGAGGCGGTGCTCTCCGCTTGCCACGCTGCGTATGTGGACGCTTTTGCCTGTCGTCTGCCTCGTGGTTATGAGACCCGCATCGGCGAAAATGGGGTGAACCTCTCCGCCGGCGAAAGACAGCGCATCGCCATCGCCCGCGCCATCATCGCCGATCCGCGCGTGCTGATCCTGGATGAGGCTACCTCCAATCTCGACCTGCAATCGGAATTCTTCGTCCAGCGCGCCTTGCGCGGCCTGATGGCGGGCCGCACCACCTTCATAGCGGCACACCGGCTTTCGACCGTGGAACATGCCGACCAGATCCTCGTCATAGATGCCAGGCGAATTGTGGAACGCGGCCGGCACCAGTCCTTGTGGGCAAAACGGGGGCGGTATTACGAAATCATGCAAGCCGCGATTCAAGGTGAAATGTCCGCAATCGCCACTCCACCGGAGGGCCGCTCTCCATCGGACCCCGCCTTAGTTTCCTAAATGCAGCGCCAGTTTGTACGCCTACGGCGGGTCTACTCTTACTGCGGATTCTGCTGTTGTTGATAAAGCGGATCGTACGTGCTCGGATCGTAATCCTGCCCGTACTTGTTCTTGTGGGGCATGAGAGAAGTGTTTTCCAGCACATGAATGGCTGCCAGCGACACCCCGCCTTCCGGAATAGTGACCTTGCGCGCAAGCGCCTTCAGCACATCGGGCGTTGACCCCTCATACCACACCTGCAGGTCGTAAGTGCCGGGCGGCACATCGGGAATATTGAACGCCCCCGAGCGTTGCGAAATCGCATAATACGGCGTGTTGAGCGCCAGCACCACCGCGCTCATCTGCGCATGAATGTTGCAGAAGATATAACTGATGCCCGGCCGGTCAAAGTGCACACGGCGCGTGGTGCCCGCTTCGTACAATCCGAGATCGAAGCGCTTGCCTTCAAACAAAGAAAACACGTTGTGAAAGAAAGGATCGTGGTTGGGGAACTCCACCACCGCGCCCGCTGGAACAACCAGAATATGCGGGTGAAAAGCTTTGTCCTTTTGCACCAGCCGAAGCGGGTGAGCCGGTTTGAAGTCACGCAGCAGGCTGGTCCGCGATACCTGGCTCGATTCCGGACTCAACCACAGCACAACGTTCGAATTGTCGCGTTTGTTGTGGCCCTTGGCGCGACTGATCAGCTGCACCTGTCCCCGCACCGGAACCTGCGCCACTAACAGGCTGGGTAACACCAGCCACAGCACGGCAGCCCAGCGCACCCATTGATCCATTCGCCTTATAAACATTTCAGAAGAGTACTCCCATTACCAGGTTGATCTGGCCGGCCCGTTGTGGTCCCGCATTGATTTCCACCGTGCGGATATGCCGGTATTCCAGGGAGAACAGCAAATCGGAGCGCGGGCGATAAATGGTGTTGAACAAGTAGCCAGAATTCCTGGCCAACGCTCCATCCAGAAAGTACCCATAGGGGGAGCTCTGCCCAAAGGTTAGTGTCCGCAGTTCGGACGCGAAAGGGTTATCCAGACCGACCCCGGCGTTGAACTCGAGCTTCGGTTTCGGCTGGAACTTCACCTGCGACCAACCACCTATCACGTCCAACCCCCGAACCAGGCTGGTGCTGGCCTCGGGTGGGCCACTGGACACCACGCTGCGGTCTGCCGCCGCACCGAAACCGCCCAGCCCGCGTCCGCGATAGAATTCCCCCTGCACGCTGAACAGTGCTCCCAGGGGAATCGTCCAATCGGCCGTGCCCGCCCAGCTGTCCACATGCCTCCCAAAGCCCCAGTTCTGCCGGCCGTAATATCCTCCGGCGCCCAGAATTAACGGCCTTCCCATCACGCTATGTGTCCACGCCACGCGGCTTCCATATCCGGGCTGGCGTGAGGCCTCTCCGGGCAGCGGTGCGCGGTAAAACGTTCCGCTGGGAGGGTCGCCCGTCACCGAGTCGAGAAAGCCGGCGGAAAACGAGATGTTCGAGCGGTCTGACAGCGGCACCCGGTGTTCCACTCGCAACTGTGGCACCCAAGTCCACAGATTTCCCATGTAGGCGAATGCGGGCAGAGCCAGAGTCGCCACCGAGGTCGGCGAAAGCGGCGAGAAGATAGGCACATCCTGCCCGGCAACCAGCGAGGTATTGCTCCAGTCCAGCCTCGCTGTTCCCGTGCGCAAGCGGGCCAGGCCAAATACCGCGCCGTTAGGAGTGGCGGGGAAGCCTCCAGCAAAATCCATCTGTACGTCGCCACGTATGTGTGCTCCCGCCCAGTCCGGTCCCACCACCGACAAACCCAGCTCCGATTGGCGAAAAGTTGCTCCCAGGCTTCCGTGCGATTGGCCGGTCGGAGTTTCCTCCGCAATAGAGGGAATATCCACGTTGTTGACCGTGCCGAAGTTGTCAAACAGGTTGAAGACCGCTATCCCCGACAGGCGTACGCGATAGCGCGAAGCGCTCTCGACCTTGGTCTGATATTGCTCGCCTAATTCCCCGGTCAGCAGGCGGTACTCGTCTTCCAGTTTGCCCACTCTGTCTTGGGGGGCATTCTGAGCGGAGGCGCTCTCCGCTGTGGCGCCGGGGGGTGTGTTCTCCCGGCCGGGTGCCGCAGTGTTAGCGCCATAAGCTTGAGCCGCCGCCGGCGCGGCCGGGGTTTGCCGGAGCTCCCCTTCATCAGCCTGAAGTTCGCGACGCAAGGCCAGCGTCTCCTGCCGGTATTGCTCCGCCTCCTTGTGCACCTCCGCCACCGCGGCGCGCAACTCCACCACCTGTTGTTGGAGCTGTTTCACAGCCTCGGTCAAAGCAGCGCTGTCAGGGTGCTCCGAGGATGGGGCGGAATCCTGGCCCCAACTCCCGCAGGTGAACGCTATCACTATGATCAGGCCCGCAACCCACTGCCAATGTGATTTGAGTGGCATGCTTGTATGCTCCCGGTAAGCAGATCAATCCCCGCGCAGTCGCGCTGCGGCTCGCGGGAAACGCCTGAAAAAGCAGTCCTCTCGAAGTAGCGCCTGTGTGGCAGCTTGCAATCCAGCCGCTGCTACTCCAGCGGGTGTTGCACTCCAACCCCAGCTTCGCGGCTTGCGGTCTGGGACTCCATCATGCGCGGCAGGAAGACCACAAAGGTGCTCCCTTGCTTCGACGTATGCTCTACCTGCACATCTCCGCCATGGTCCTGCACGATCTTCTGCACGATGGTAAGACCAAGACCGGTTCCGTTCTTCTTGCCCTCACTGACAAAAGGTTCAAAGATTTGCTCCCGGATCGCTTCCGGGATTCCATGGCCGTTGTCCGTGATGCGGACTTCCAGGCCGGCTTCGGTTTCACGCAGCTTAACCTCCACCTTGCCGCCTTGCGCCGGCAGGGCCTCGCACGCATTGCGCACCAGATTCTGAAATGCGCGCTCCAGTTTCTTAGGTTCGAAGCAGCCCTCGCTGTTGCCCCCGCAACACAGCTGGATGTCAATGTCGTGGAATTCAGGATGTGCCCGGACCGCCTGAATTGTCCGCTTCAATATGTCCTCCAGCGACGCATGCGACAGGCGCAGGGACTCGCGGCTACGGGAAAATTCCAGCAGCGAATCCAGCAGGTCGGTCATCTGGTTCACCCCAACCCTCACTTCGCCGTAGAGCTCTTCGCGCTCCGCGAAACTGCGGTTGTTAGCGCTCAGGAACTCCGCATTGGCCATGATCGCGGCCAGCGAGTGCCGCAGGTCATGGGAAATGGAGCTCGCCATGCGGCCGATGGTCGCCAGTCGCTCCGCGTCCAGCAGGCGTCGCTGGGTCTCATACAAGCTGCTGCGCATGCGGTCGAATGCCGCTCTGACTTCAGCCACTTCATCGCTGCCCCCTGTGGCCAGGGGGTAGGAGAAATCACCTTTTGCCAGCGCCCTCACTCCCGCTACCAGGTCGCCCAGGGGACGGGTGAAGGTATAGGAAATCAAGTACACCAGTCCTGCACCCAGCAACACTGCCAACAGGCCCACGCCCAGGAGATTGGAGTCCAGTTGGCTGAGAAAAGCGGTCGCCTGGTCCAGCGATTTGAGCACGCTCAGGCGAACCGAATGTCCGGAATCGTTTGCCACATCCACCGACGCTACCAGGAACCGTTCCTCGCCTAGCTCTACCTCGTCCAACCCCATGGCGCCCGCCGGCTGCACCGGTTGCCGCAGCAGTTCTGCCTCCTGAGGCGCGGAAAGCGTGCTGCGCGCGACTTCGCTGCCGTATCGGAAAGCCACCTGGCTGGCCGCTATCTGGCTGATTTCCTGGAGCAACGCGTCGTCAATCTCGTCTCCGATCGCCAGGAACCCCAGCAGCCGGTTGTCGACCGGAGCCCCGAAGTAAATCGGCTGGATTGAGACCTCATACAGGTGGTTGTTGCCATACCACCAGTGGTTGGGACGATCCTGATTCTGCGAGCGTTGCAGCGCCTGCTGCACTTGCTCCCGCGTGATTCCCGGTGGCGAGGCGTGCAAGGCCATGATCCTGCTTCCGGGATCGCTGAGAACCAGCAAGTCCGCTCCCGCCAATTTGAAAAAATCGTGCGAACCATCCTGGATCGTGGGCTCATCCTCACTTGTCATCAGAGCCCGCAGGTTGGGCATGTCGGCCATGAGTTGTGCCGTCCTGTTCAAGCCCAGCTCTCTCTGCCGCTCAACGTTCTGAAAGGTGGAAAGGGAGTTGTGCAGGTCCTGCGAAATCTCTTTCCGCACCTGCTTTTCCATCACTCGCCGCGCTATCAGCAGACTGGCGGAGGTCAGGCCTACGGATACCAGCAGGAGGGAAAACAGGAGCTTCGTCCGCAGGCGCATCTTCATGTTGACAACAGGTGTTCGTGGGCCGTCACGGCACAAACCGGTACCCCGCGCCATGTACGGTGCGGAAATGTACCGGGTTGGCTGGATCTTTCTCCAGCTTCTGGCGCAGCTTCAGCAGATGGTTATCCACAGTTCGGGTGGTTGGATAATTCTGATAGCCCCACACTTCGTTGAGCAATTCTTCCCGCGAGATTACCCGTTCCGGGTTCTGCACCATGAATTTCAGCATCTTAAATTCCTGCCCGGTCAGCGGAATTGGCTGCCCGGCCCGCGTCGCCTGCATGCGCGAAAAATCCACCGATACATCGGCAAACTGAGCTACTTCCGCGACGATGGCTCGGCCGGCTCGCCTTATGCCCGCCCGCACTCGCGCCAGCAGTTCTCGCGGGCTGAAGGGCTTGGTGACGTAGTCGTCGGCGCCCAACTCCAGCAGCAGCACTTTATCCATTACATCGGCTGCGGCGCTCAGAATGATAACCGGAATCGAGGGGAATTGTTGCTTGATTTCCCGGCAAACATCGCGTCCCGGCACGCCCGGCAGGCGCAGATCGAGGATCACGGCGGTGGTGGCGGTCGTCTGTACCGCGGCCACACCCGATGGCCCATCGCCGGCTACCTCCACCGTAAATCCTTCCGGTTCAAGCAAGCGCTTAAGCGCTCTCTGTACGCTGGGGTCATCCTCGATTACTACAATGCGGTCCATACCGGTTGCATACACCCATTTTTCTTTATAGGATTGCCGGCTCCGGTTTGCTGTGATTCCGATGGAGGCCATACAAACGCGCCTTCCGTTCTTTTCTGTCCTCACTTCATCTTGTCAAAAATCTGTCACCGTGGACCCTCAGCCTGGGATACAGACCCGCAAGCTGTTGATCCCCCGCATTCCACTTGGTTACATCCTTAAATGGATTATTACCTCAAGTTCATCCCTGCAGCACCAATGTCACTGCAAATGTGCAAAAAAATTACAAATTATTGACAAATGAAGCTGCTCTTTGGCCACTTTCTTGAGGTGGTTTGGCGGCGTGAGAGCAGCCCGAGCCGCCTGCCGAAATCCTGAGCGGTGCGAAGGAGCCCCTTGAGGAGGAACTGAAGGCGTTCAGGGTGAAAAACGAGCTTTCTAAGCGCAATCCCTGAGTGAGAAGAAGGCAACCTCCTTGCGACGAGGTTAGAAAGCCTTATCCCGATGGTGAGCCGGAAACAACGAGCACCCTCTCTCCTGTCCCACTCCAAGGCCAGACGGCTGCTCGGGATCTACGGGGCGCTAGTTTTTTGGCCAGTGTTTGAACATCTTCTCGACGGCCTTCTCCACCATCTTCTGGTTCTTATTGCCGTTCTTGTTCAAAGTGTTCTGTGCGATCCCACGCCATACGAGTTCCTGGCTCTTGGGGTTATACAAACTCACGACCATGGTTGCTTCGAGATTCTGTTCTGGAGTAATGCCCCCCATCCCTCCACCTATGCCGCGCATGCCCCAGGCATTCCAGGAGGTCTGTACCTGCTCGCCCCCACTCGCGGTGAGAAGCAAATCGGGGTTCTGGGTCTCCCCAACCATCTGCAGCCCCTTCGCTTGCATGGCGCTGTTGATGTCCTGCTGCGCCACCTGGGCCAGGATTGAATTTCGGATCTGGTTGGCGTTGTTCGAAGCCCAGGCGTAGGTGTGAAACTGCGAGAAGTTGACGCCGTGGTTGTAATTCACCGATACCTGCTGTGCGAAGATCGGACTCGCGATCAACAGTAGCCCGCTAAGAACCAGTACTTTTGATTTCATTGACGCCTCCCAATGTCTTACACCACGGTTCCAGTTCACTGCTGCGGGTACATCTGCCGTACTAGTTGCGGCTCTACAGAAGCCGAGAAGTTTCTCCCCGCGAATGAGGAACATCCCGCTTTGTTGGCCGCTAAAAACGGGGAGAGGCCACCCCGCGTCGAGAGGTAAGAGGCGGCCTCAGCCGTCCAAAAAGGGTGAAACTGTCTCAAGTCTCGTCCCGTCCTACATGCCTAAGCAACTGCTATTTCTTCCAGAGACTTACATTTACACTATCTGCGAATACGTGATTTGTTCCGATAAGCCAACACTTAGAGCGATCTACACACGCCCAGAGTTAGCCAAAAATGCGTTTGCGGGGAGGATTTGGGAGATTTGAGACGGCGAGCGTTTCCCAGATCAGCGGTCGAATGCTGCCTGCGCGTGCTCTCGCTTTTCCTTTGGAAATCGGCTCTTCTTCCTATACGTCAAGGTGTTCGCTGGGTTGACTTTGTTACCCCTCGGGGACTCCGGCGCCAGCACCACCTTCCAGCCTTCGCCGGGATTGTAGGATTCTATGGAACCAGCTGCATCGCTGGTTTTTTCACCCAGGTCTTTTTCATAGATGATGCCGTCGTTGCCGACAAGAAACGCCATGATCCCCGAATCCCGGTACCTGGCTGGCCAAGCCAAGACGGCGAAACCGCCGGTCAGTTTTCCGTCCCTTAGGTAATCCTTGGCGCCGCCTTTGGCCGTGTCTCCTTGCTGGGTAAGCATTTTGTAGTAATAGCCGTTGAAGGGCTGTGGCCGATCAGTGTGGGAGTAACCCAAGGCTTTGGCCACGTCCCCGAGCGGGCCCAAAGGACTGGGGCGTTGACCTTGCGCGACCGGCCAGTACAAACCGTTGCTCTGGCCTTCATCGCTAACAAACTTCTGTGCGAATTGATGATTCTGGCTGAAGTATTCCTGTTGCGCGTTGGCAATTTCGGTGAGCACGCCGATGGCGGTCAGCTCGCCGTCGCCGATGCGGCGCGCTAGAACCTCGTCTTTGCCGGCAGCGGTGTTGAAAGCCCACTGGCCTGAAGCGTTCTGGTCGAGGGGGATCGGAAAAGCGAAGTTGTCCGCTCCTACGTAGAGGATTTCCTCACCCGACGCAGTCTTGCTCCAGCGGTTCATCCGGCTGTATGCATTGACGAACCGTTGTGCTGTGTTCTTGTCTTTCACGGCGTCGCCGGAAAATAGGATGTCCTTGCCCTCGGAGCCGAAGATAGCCATCAGCGCGTCCTGGTCGCCGCTCTTGGCGGCCGTAAACAGCGCATCGCCCGCCGCGACCGGCGAGGCAAATGTTCGTTGCGCGGTCTTGCCGGTTGCGGTCTCCGCCTTGGTCTCCCGCTTACTGCAGGAGGCTAGCGAAGCGACGAGCGCCAGCGCCAACATTGGAATGAATATCGTTCGAGAACGTGACCCGTTACTCTGTGGCATAGCATCCCTTCAAAATTCTGATTTCTGGCTGCTCACCAAAGCTGTAGCGGCTTAGCGCCGCCTAAAACCGCCGCCGTGGAAACCACTCGAGTGCATGCTTCCCCAGCCGCGGTCACTCGCTGCCCGCGAAGACCAGCCATCGTCATGTCCCCAGCCGCTGCTGGAACCTCCCCAGTGCTGGCCGCTTGCGGTTGTGCCTCCGGCATAATGCTGCCCGCTGCTCGTGGTGCCGTGGTAGGCGGTGCCTCCATTGGCAGTGCTTGTGCCCCCGTAGTGGTAGGCCTGTCCAGTGGCGGCGTTGTAACCGCTGCCTCCGGTGTGCACAGCCCCGTCGGGACCGTAGCCTGTGTGAGCGGTACCTGCACCGTAGGCGGTCTGATACGCTCCCCCGGTGTGGTAGCCGCCGTCCGCGCCGTAGCCGTGATAAGCCGCGGCGGATCCATTAGGACCGTGGTAAGCGGCAGCCGATCCGTTCGAACCGTGGTAAGCAGCAGCACCGTAGCCGCCGTAGCCGTGATAGCCGTAGGCGCCATAGGCGCCATGCCAGGCCGCGTTGCCGTAGTAAGGCGCGCCGCCGTAGGCCACGACACCGCCGTGCCACCCACACGACCATGAGTTCCAGCCCCAGCTGCAGCATCCGCCGCTCATCAGCGCACCCACAGCCACACCAGCCCCAAACGAAAGCACACTGGCGGCGGCAACATCTGACGCGGTGTATCCCGGCACGGTGTAGGGTATGCCGTAGATAACGGCGGGATTGTACTGCGGCACATAAACGATCTGCGGATTCGCAGGCTCAATGATGATCGTACTCGGCGACTGCTGGACCACCTTGATCTGCGAATTCGACGTGAGAGCACCGGCGGCCTGCGCCTTGGCACGCAACTCCTGAATGGCCGCCATTACGTCTTTGGGCTGGTTGTGATAGACCTCGCCCAACTCGGAAGTCCAGGCAAGGTTCTTGGCCATGTTGTCGAGTACGGACGGAAACTGCATAAGCGCCTTTACGCTCGGATCCCAGCTTTGCTGATTGACTTCCTGCATCAGACTCTGCCCAGTCAGGCTTGGGTGATCCTGGAGCCAATTCTGGGCAATAGCAATCTGATCAGGAAACGTCGATCCAGAGAGTACCTGGGCAACTAAGGCATCTGGGTAGAGAGCAATCGGCGCGACTAACGCCTGGATTTGTTGGGCGCTCTGCGGCGCTGGGGCCGACGTGCCTCCCTGCCCGTACAAGACTTGTGAAGGAATAGCGACGAGCACGAAGCTCAGCGCCACGGATAGCACTTTCTTCACGATCTTCACATCGCTCATAGAGTCTTCCCGAGATCTCTTTTAAGGCGCGTGTCCCCAGGACCCGGCTTTTTGAGGTGTTGTGGTACGAAGCTCGCTCAAGCCATGTCAATGTGCGAGAGTACTGTTAGGTCTGAGACGGATCGACTGGCAAAATTATGGAGTCATCGCTAAGAAAGACCAGCAAATCCGCATTTTCCTATGAGGTTGAACGCCCCAGAAGAGAAAAATCGGCAGCCCGCGAAGGACCTTTTGAGGAGGAACTGGAGGCGCGGGGCGGAATCGAACTGGAGGCGTTTTGGCGGCGTGAGCGCAGCGGGAGCCGCCTGCCGAAATCCTGAGCGAAGCGAAGGACCTTTTGAGGAGGGACTGGAGGCGCGGGGCGGGATCGAACCGCCGTATAAAGGTTTTGCAGACCTCTCCCTTACCACTT
>DASYWT010000269.1:0-16771 GCA_035935775.1 Terriglobales bacterium | reverse complement strand
CCCGATGAACACCAGCAGCACGGTGACCGTGAACAGGGTCCTGTCTACGCTGACACGTCTAGCCATAGCCCTGAAACGAATTTCTCATTACCCAGGCGTAGAGGCACAGTGGATTCGGGAAGAAACTGTGAAGTGGCTCCTTGAAAGTAAACCTTAGGGCAGGTTTCAAGGTTTCACAGGTTTCACAGGTTGCAAGGCTTCAAGGTTTCAGTTTCAAGTTTCAGAGTTTCAGGTTTCAGGTTTCAGGTTTCAAGCTCCGAGTTTTTTCAAAACCAGCGATCAATAAACCTCTAAAAGTCTAGTCTTGCAAACGCACCTACCGCTTTCGCTATCCTCAGCGCCGGAGGCGCGAGATAGTAAAGCCCAGGACGGAAGTCCTGGGTAAAGGATGCGATTATGAGGCGCGAGCCCCGTAGGGGCGCCACTGGTAAGAGGCGATTCGTGACCCGCTTCCGCATCGAGACCTATCATTGAAATCTTGAAACCCGCGAAACGATGCACAGACCGCACAGAGGGAAGCCTCCCATTGGATCGTTTCGGTTTGGGTTTCAGGGGCAAAATAGAGTGGCTTCCGGCGCGAAGTCTGGCTCGCGGCGCGAGTGTGGAAGCGTGGGGCTTCAGCCCCACCATCAACGGCACCACCGTATCCGGGCTTCAGCCCCGGTGCAGTTGGGTGTCGCCCCGCTGGGGCTCACGTTCTTTTTTCGAACCTGATCCCAGGACTCCCGTCCTGGGCTTTACTATCCCGCGCCTCCGGCGCTGGTATTTCTGAAACCTTGAAACCTGCGAAACTTTGAAACCTGATCGTCTCTGTACCTCTGTGTCTCTGTGGTGAATGGATTTACGCGCCCTCGCTCGGCGCCTGTTCCGCCAACGCCTGCACCGTCTGCTTGAACACGCGCCCGCGGTGCTCGTAATTGTCGAACTGGTCGAAACTGGCGCAGGCGGGCGCCAGCAGCACCACATCGCCGCTCTCGGCTGACGCCGCCGCGCGCTTCACCGCCGCATCCAGCGTGCCTGCGCGCACCACTTCCACAATCCCGCCCAGGTGTGATTCGATCTTCTCCGCCGCCGCCCCGATGGTGTACACCCGCCGCGCCCGTTCCTTCAGAAGCGGCTTGAGCACGGTGTAATCACTACCCTTGTCTTTTCCGCCCAAAATCAGGTGGATGTTGGCGGGAAACGATTCCAGCGCCTTGATGGTGGCATCCACGTTAGTGGCCTTGGAGTCGTTATAGAACTCCACTCCCCGCACTGTGGCCACATACTCCAGGCGGTGCTCGACGGCTTTGAATTCCTGCACCGCGCGCCGGATGCGGGAGGGCTCGGTCTCCGTCAGCATGCCCGCACACACCGCCGCCAGCACGTTTTCCAGATTGTGCGCGCCCTTGAGCTTGATTTCGCTCACCGGCATGATATCGCGCTCCTGGCCGCCATCGCGGTAAACAATCTGGCCGTTGCGGAGCCAGGCCCCGGCCTCCACCTGCTTCTTGCGGCTGAACCAGATTTTTCGCGCCTTGGTCCGTCCGGCCAGACCCACGCAGGTGGGATCGTCAGCATTGAGCACCGCAAAGTCCTCAGCCGTCTGGTTCTCGAAGATGCGCGCCTTGGCATCCACGTAGGCTTCGAAGGTGCTGTGCCGGTCCAGGTGGTCGGGAGTGATGTTGAGCACGACCGCCATAAACGGATGGAAGGTTTCGATGGTTTCAAGCTGGAAGCTGGAAACTTCCAGCACCACGTAGCTGTCGTCGGTGCTTTCCTCCACCAGGGAGATAGCGGCTGTGCCGATGTTGCCGCCCACCAGCGACTCCCATCCTCCCATGGAGATAACCTCGCCCGTCAGCGCCGTGGTGGTGGTCTTGCCATTGGAGCCGGTGATGGCCACGATGCGGCCTTTGAGGAAGCGCGCCGCCAGTTCAATTTCGCCGATCACCGGAATGCCCCGCTCGCGCGCCTGCGCCACCAGCGGCACATCCACCGGCACGCCCGGACTGACCACAATCAGGTCCTGCCCCCGGAATGTGCGCTCCCCGTGGCCCCCGGTTTCCAGCGTGACTCCGGCGTCCAGCAGCTTGGGAATTTCGCCGCGCAGTTCGTCCTGGCTCTTGGTGTCGGAGACGGTGACTCGCGCCCCCCGGGCTTTCAGGAAAAGGGCGGACGCCACCCCGGACTTCCCCAAGCCCACCACCAGCACGCGTTGGTTTGTTAGGTTCAAGCTATCTGGCTAACTGGCTGACTGGCTGACTAGCTTTTTAGCTCCTAGCCTCTGGCTTCTAACCTCCGCTAGCTTCTGCCTTCTAGCTTCTAGCCTCTAGCTCTTAGCTTCAGCCCGAAGGGCGAAACAGTTTTTAGCACAGGGCGTAAGCCCTGGGACAAGCCTACAAAACTGCGCCGAGCCCCGAAGGGGCGGCGCATAAAATCGCGCTACAAAGGACCACAGACCGAGGCTGAAGACCAGCTACCAACTACCCTGCTATGGCGCTGTCATCTACTGCCACAGCTACCTTAACTTCAACGTGGTCAAAGCAAACAACGCAAACACCAGCGACGCGATCCAGAAACGCACAATAATCTTCGATTCTGACCAGCCCAGCAGCTCAAAATGATGATGCAGCGGCGCCATCTTGAAAATCCGCTTGTGGCGCAGCTTGTACGAGACCACCTGCAGGATCACCGAAACCGCCTCGATCACGAAGATTCCGCCAATAAAGGGCAGGAGCAATTCCTGTTTGATCATGACCGCCACCGTGCCGATGGCGCCTCCCAGGGCCAGCGAACCCACGTCGCCCATGAACACTTCCGCCGGGTGAGCGTTGTACCAGAGGAAGCCAATGGCCCCGCCCACCATCGCCCCGCAAAAAATGGTCAACTCGCCCACCTGCGGCATGCGCTGCAGTTCCAGATAGTTGGCGAAGGTAGCATGACCGCTGATGTAAGTAAGCACCGCCAGCGCGCCAGCGGCAATAATGGTGCAGCCGATGGCGAGCCCGTCCAGTCCGTCGGTAAGGTTCACCGCGTTGCTTGACCCCACAATCACCAGCGCCACAAAGCCGATGAAGGGCAGGAACGAAAACAGCCACATGTGCGGAATAGCCATCCACCGATCCACTACCAGGTCCGGCCGGAAGGTCTTAACGAAGGGCACGATCAGCTTGGTCGAGTACAAGCCGCGCGTTTGCAGCCCGATGAGTGCGATAGCAATCAGGACGCTGGTCGTGATCTGCAGCAGCAGCTTGGTCCGCCCCGTCAGGCCCAGGTTGCGGCGATGCACTGTCTTCAGGTAGTCGTCGGCGAAGCCGATGCCGGCAAAAGCCGTGGTGGAGAGCACGGCCACCCAAATAAATTTGTTGCTCAGGTCGGCCCACAACAGCGTCGGAACAATGATGGAAATGGCAATCAGGACTCCGCCCATAGTGGGCGTGCCCGCCTTCTTCTGGTGCGCCTGCGGGCCTTCCTCGCGAATGAACTGGCCAATCTGGAATTCGCGCAAGCGGCCGATCACCAGCGGCCCGATAATCAATCCCGTGAACAGCGCGGTCAGGCTGGCAAAGGCGGTGCGGAAGGTCAAAAAGCGGAAGATGCGGAAGGGCGAAAAATAATGAAAGAGTTTCAAATACAGCAACCAGTAGAGCAATCGTCCTCCCGTTTCGAATCCTAGCGGCTCTGCGCCCCAACCCTCTTGCCGGTATCCTTCGCTGGTTCGGCCAGCGCCCGCCAGCGCTCCAAAGCTTTCTCCAGCCGCACGCCGCGCGAAGCCTTGAGCAGCACCGCGTCGCCGGGGCGCGCCTCGCGAGCCAGCCATTCGCCGGCATCCTCCGGCGCGGCGATGAACTCCGCCCGCATGCCCGCTTTGCGCGCTTCCTCCACCATGTACTTGGCCGCCCCGCGCACCCCCACCAGCATATTCACGCCACGCTTTGCCATGCGCCGCCCGCACTCCCGGTGCAGGTCGGGGCCGGTGGAGCCCAGTTCCAGCATCTCTCCCGCGACTACAATGCGGCGCTCTGCCGGCAAAGCCAGCAGCGCATCCACCATGGCATCGAGGGCTTTTGGATTCGAATTGTAGCAATCATTGATGACGGTTGCCCCGCCTACTTCGATCACCTGGCCGCGCTTGTCGGCCGGAGCCAGGTCGGCCAGGGCAGCCGCCGCTTCCACCAGAGGAATGCCCTGCTCCAGCGCCACCGCCACCGCAGCCAGCGCATTAGGAATGTTGTGCGCGCCCACCAGGGGCAAGGTCGCGGGCTCGCGGCTTTCACCGGCAACGATCTCGAAGGCCGAGCCCTGTGCGCCCTGAAGTTCGATTCCCTCCGCCCTTACCGAGGCAGGCGTCCTCACCCCGAAGGTCACCACCTTGCCGTGAAAACCGCGCCCAAACTGTGAAACGTATTCGTCGTCGGCATTAAGCACGGCGGTTCCACCCGGGGGAAGCGACTCAATCAGTTCGTGCTTGGCGCGCGCAATTTCCGCTACCGAATTGAAAAATTCCAGATGTACGGGCGCCACGCAAGTGACCACTCCGATTTCCGGCTGCGCGATGCGCGCCAGTTCGCGGATTTCGCCCAGGTGCGACATGCCCATTTCAATGACTGCCACTTCGTGCTCCGGCTCCAGGCGCAACAGCATAAGGGGCAGGCCGAAGTGGTTGTTCAGATTGCCTTCCGACTTGTGCACGCGGAAGCGTGTGGCCAACAGGTGGGCGATGGCTTCCTTGGTGGTGGTCTTGCCCGCCGAGCCGGTGATGCCCACCACCGGCTTGCCCCAGGCGCGGCGCACGGCGGCGGCCAGGTTTTGTAAAGCGGCCAGCGTGTCTTCCACCGCGATCAGGTGGGCACGCGGGGGAAAACTTGCCCGGCGGTCGGCGCGCACCACCGCCGCCGCTGCTCCCCGATCCAGCGCCTGGGTGACAAAATCGTGACCATCCAGCCGCTCGCCTTTCACGGCAAAGAACAGTTCGCCGGGCTGCACAGAGCGGGAATCAATGGAGTAGCCCTGGGCGACGACGGCCCCCTTGAATCTGCCGGCGCCGGAAATGAATTCCGCAATGCGGGCCAGCGGCAGTTTCAAGGCTTGCCCCCGGCGGCCCTGGACACCGGCTCGGTCTCTTCGCAATAGCCCAGCTTCACCAGCGCGCTGCGCGCCTCTTGCACATCGTCGAACGGCGCCGAGCCTGCGCGCGTGACCTGCACCTTCTCATGTCCTTTGCCGGCAAGCAGCACGATGTCGCCCGCGCGCGCCTCGCCCAGGGCCAGCAGAATGGCTTTGCGGCGGTAAGCCTCGGTAACGTAACGCGTTTCTGTGCGCTGCAGCCCGATGAGGGCATCGTTAATGATGATGAGCGGGTCTTCGCTGCGCGGATTGTCGGAGGTGAGCACCACAAAGTCGCTGCCCAGGCCGGCGGCCTCGCCCATCAGCGGCCGCTTGGCGCGGTCGCGGTCGCCGCCGCAGCCGAACAGCGTGATGACCCGCGCCTTGCGCGGCCCGCGGGAAACGAAGTCCCGCGCCAGCCCGGTCAGGTTGCGCAGCGCATCGTCGGTGTGCGCGTAATCCACCACCACGATGAAGGGCTGGCCGCAATCCACCAGTTCGAACCGCCCCGGCACGCGCGTCAGTTCGCCTACTCCCTGCGTAATCGTATCGCCATTGCACCCGCGTCCCCAGGCGGCAGCGGCGGCAGCCAGCACGTTGTAGACGTTCACCTTGCCGATAAGGGGCGAGAAGACGGGCAGTTCGCCCAAGGGCGTAATCATGCGGAAGCGCGAACCTCGCGGCGTAATCTCCAGGTCGCGGGCGCAGAACTCGCCCTGCACAAGGCCGTAGCCCACCACCTGCGATTTCATCTTTCTGCTCAGCGGCACCAGGCGGGCGCTGTATTCGTCTTCCAGGTTCAGCACCGCCACCCGCGGCGGATCGGTACCGCAGCCCTCAAAAAGCTTTTGTTTGGCTGCGAAATATTCTTCAAATGTGTGGTGGTAGTCCAGGTGATCGCGGGTAAGGTTGGTGAACACCGCCACGTCGAAGGGAATGCCGAAGGTGCGCTCCTGGGCCAGGGCGTGGGAGGAGACCTCCATCACTGCCTCGGTTGCGCCGGCCTGCCGGGCCTCGGCGAACATGCGGTTCAGTTCCAACGATTCCGGCGTGGTGTGCGGCGCCGGCAGGGTCTTGCCGGCCACGTGGTACTCGATGGTGCCCACCAGGGCCGCGCTCCTTCCCGCCGCCTTCAGAATGGATTCGATCAGAAACGCGGTGGTGCTTTTGCCGTTGGTGCCCGTAATGCCGGTGATGGCGAGCTTCTCTGCCGGGCGGCGATAGAAGTTCGCGCTCAGGCGGGCCAGCGCTCTTCGGCCATGCGCCACCCGAGCCCACGCGATGCCCGCAGTTGGCGCATAGTTCGGTTCGTCGCTGACCACCGCCACCGCTCCGGCAGCAAGAGCGGCGGAAATGAATTTGTTTCCGTCGCTGCTTCCTCCCTGCAGGGCCACAAACAGACACCCCGGCCGCACCCGGCGGGAATCATATTCCACACCGCTGACCTCGGCGTCTCCGGCCTGGGCCAGGACTTCCACCCCGTCCAGAAGTTGTTGGAAGGTCATCCCTTTAGCACATTATAAGTCGTTCGGTTGACAGCTGACGGCTGACGGCCGGTCCTCAGTCGTTGGTCACCGGTCGTTGGTCCTCAGGAAAACTCTGATTGGGCCGTCCCTTATCGGCACCGACGAATGCCCAATAGGCAACGACTGCTCTACTCCCCTGGCCGCAGCAGCTTCTGCTGCCCGCTGCCCGTCAGCTTGAGCTGCGATCCCGAAGGGTCCGCCCGCAACACAGTCGAGCCCGAACCAAGCCCGCTGAAGAGCAACAGTTCGACCCCGTGCATATCGCCCTGAATGTGGGCAATTTCGTGCGCCCGCTCGTCGGACATATAGAGCAGGTCGCTCATCAGCGTGGTGCGCATGCGGCCGGTTTCGTCGTAGAAGCTGATGCCGTGCGGTCCCACCGACGACCGCAGCCTGCGCTCCCGGTCGAGAATGTTGATGGCCGGATTGCCGTCGCGCGCCACCTCGATGCGCAGCCGCTCCTGCCCCTGGGCATCGCGCAAAATGAATTGCGAGGCCTCGAGCGATTGCGGTGATCGCGGCGCTTGTGCCATGACGAGCAGAGCTGCCACCACTACCAACACGGCTGCAGTCCCGCGCCTGAACCAGCGGTTCTGCGTTTCCAGTTTCGTCAGGCGTTCTTCGAGCGTCATCGCACACTCCTTGGGGGAAAGTGGTGAAGGAATGAGCATACTCTTAGGCCGTTCGTTAGGACGGGTTTTGACTCCAGACGGAACATGGCGGCAGCGCAGCCAGTCGCCGCCCTCCCTACTGCTCGAACCTGACCTCCACCCGGGAACCCGCGGCCACATGAGCTCCCGCCGGCGGCGACTGCTCGCGCGCCACCCCGTCGCCGATGGCGTCAAGTTCAATATCGCTGTTCTGCGCAGTCTCGATAGCCGCCCGCAGGGGCTTTCCCAGGAACGAGGGCACCACAATGCCGCCCTGCTCCACATCCAAAACCACCGTGCCTGACGGCGGCATCTGGGCCGGCTGCGGTTCTGCCGGCTTGCCCGCCGCTTTAGTTGGGGGTGGGGCGACGGGTTCTGCTGTGACCGCGGCAACTGGCTCAATTGAGGTTTCGCTTTGCTTGCTGACCGGCGCAGCTTGCGGCACGGGCTGCGCCACAGCCGTCTGCTCGTCCGAAGGAACGTCCAGGGGCGCGCCCAGGCGGTCCGGGGTACCTTCGGCTACCTCCTTCTCCGTGGCTGATCTGCTGGCCAGCAGCAACTGCCTTTCCGCGGGAATGTCCACGTCGTGCGGCACGTGCATATATTCCAGCACCTGCTGCGCAATCCTCTGGAACAGCGGCGCCCCCACCATGCCACCTTCATGCCCGTGAGTGACCGGCGAATCCAGGATCACCACCACCACTACCGCCGGGTTGTTCACCGGGGCAAATCCGGCAAACGACGTTACGTATTTGGTGTGCGAGTAGGCGTGTGTCACCGGGTCCACCTTCTGCGCCGTCCCTGTCTTGCCCGCGGTGGAGTAGCCCTCCAGCAGCGCCTTGCGCCCGGTGCCGTGCAGCACCACGCCCTCCATCATCTGCTTCATCTGCGCAGCGGTAAGGCGGGAAATCACCCGGTGCTGCGCTCCGGGGTGAAACACCACGGTTTGCGGCGTGCTGCGCGGCTCGATGGTCCCGGCCACAATACGCGGTTGCGTCCAAATTCCATCATTGGCGATGGTTGAAACCATCCCCGCCAACTGGATGGGCGAGACGCCAATTTCCTGCCCCATGGAGATGGCGCCGATCGAAACCTTCGACCAGCGGTTGACCGGCTTGGTCATGCCTCGCGTTTCACCCGGCAGCTTGATGCCGGTCTGCGAGCCGAAGCCGTAGGCGCGAATGTACTGGTACAGGCGGTCATCTCCCAGGCGAAGCCCGATCTTGATGGTGCCCACGTCGCTGGAATGCGCCAGCACGTCGGCCACGCTCATCACCCCATAACGCTTCCAGTCGTGAATGCGCCGGCCGCCCACCACAATCGAGCCCATCTGGCAGTCCACCAGTTCCCTGGGATTGGTCAGGTGCTGGTCCATGGCGGCGGATAGCGTAACCAGCTTGAAGGTCGAACCGGGCTCGTAAATGTCGCTGATGGCGCGGTTGTTGAGTTCTTCCGGGCGGATTTTCTTGCTCAGGTTGGGATTGAAGGTGGGCCGGTTAGCCAGGGCCAGGATTTCGCCGGTGTGCGGGTTCTCCACGATCACGGTGCCGGCGGCAGCCCCATTTTCCCGAACCGCATTCTCCAGTTCCTTTTCCGCAATATACTGGATGGCCTGGTCAATGGTGAGCACCACGTTTTCCCCAGGCTCCGGCTGGCGCTCCACCCGGCCAAACCAGCGCTTGCGCGCATCCACCGAGATGAGCATGCGCCCGGGCTCGCCGCGCAGCTGGTCGTCAAATTCGCGCTCGGTGCCGCTCAGCCCTTCGTCATCCATGCCCACATAACCGAGCACCTGTGCTGCCAGTTCCCGCTTGGGGTAGAAGCGCTTGGATTCTTTTTGAAAGTAAATGCCGCGCAGATTGAGGGCCCGTACCCGGTCGCTGGCCTCGGCATCCACCTTGCGTGCTACCCAGCAAAACGTCCTGGAAGCATGGAAGCGGGCGCGCAGTTCGGCGGGATCTAACTTGAGAATGTGCGAGAGTAGTGCGGCGGCGGTGTTGGGGTCGGGAATTTCACTGGGCACGGCGAAAATGGAATCCACCGCGATGGACATGGCCAACTCGTGGCCGCTGCGGTCGAAGATGATGCCCCGGCGCGGCGCCACCTCGATGGTGCGCTGCTGCTGGCGCAGCGCGTGCTGCTCCAGTTCACCATAGTCAATGACCTGCAGTTGAACCAGGCGGCCGCAAACCACCAGCGCCCACAGAATAAAAACCGCCGCCAGGATGTAAATGCGCTTCTGTGCGTCCTTGCCCTGATTGCTTCCCGCCACGCCGCCCTCTGATTAGAAACAGAGCCGTTGCCAGATGCAGGGTGTTTTGCCTTGCGAAAGCACCTGATCCAGCTGTTTTCGGAAGGGCGTGGCTTCAGCCACGCCATAAGCTGCTCCTTGATTCCCTATTCCGAGCAGGCTTTGACCCGCGAGGAAATCCTCCCTCAGACAACAATGGCGGCCCAGCATCAGGCCGCCATTTTGCTTCCGATAATCCCCTCCTATCGCGCTGACACCACCGAAACCGGGTTCACGCTGGCCATTTGCGGCGCGCCGGGGTCGGGCAGCGCGGTATCCAGCATGATGACCTGTCCCACCGCCGGCATTTGCAACCCCATGTGCCGCGCCAGTTGATCAATGCGGCCAGGATCCCGCAGCGAGGCGTCTTCCAGCCGCAACGCCCGATTCATTTCGACCAGCCCGGTTTTCTGCGCCTGCAGGGCTTCAATGCGATAGCCGTATTCGATGGCGCTGAAGTGCTGCCACGCATAAGTCATCACCAGCACAAACAGGCAGCACACCGCCGCTAAAAACATGGCCATCTCGCGCGTGCGCTTGGGGTCGGCCACCCGCACCACCCGCGAGTTGTCAATGTTCTTGCTGAAGTAAACTTCCGGCGTGCCTGTCCAGCAAGGCTTGCGCCGCGCCCGCAGGGAGGGAGAAGCCGCTGCCGCTGCCATTACGCCACCCCGGCGAGGGCGGTGTCCCCGCGGTATTCGGCCGCCAGCATGAAATAGGTCTCGTCCGGTCGCAATTCGGCCTCGGCATTCTCTTCCGCTCTGGCCACCGCCGCCATCAACTCGTCAATGATCGTTCCGCTGAACATTCTTTCCTCCTGCCCTACCCTCAGCCTGAAACCTTGTGTGGCGCGGGCGCCCTCGCCCGCGAACCGCTAAATCCTCTCCGCAGCCCGCAGCTTGGCGCTGCGTGAACGCGGGTTAGAAGCGATCTCCTCCGCCGTTGCTCCTGCCGGCTTTTTGGTCAGCAGCCGGTAAACTCCCGTGCGGGCCCCTTCCCGCAGCGCATCCTTCACGATGCGGTCTTCCAGCGAGTGGAAGCTGATGATCACCAGCCTTCCGCCCGGCTTGAGCACGCGGGGCGCCGCGCCTTCACTCAACAGTCCCCGCAAATCGTCCAATTCGCGGTTTACGAAAATTCGGATGGCCTGGAAAGTGCGCGTCGCGGGATGAATGCGCTCGTGTTTCATTGGCCGGGCCGCGACCCATACAACATCCGCCAATTGCTTGGTGGAATGTATCGGCCGCGACCGGACAATGGCTCTGGCGATTCTCCGCGACCTCCTTTCCTCACCGAATTCGTAAATCACGCCGGCGAGAGTTTTCTCGTCGAGGCGATTTACCACTTGATCGGCGGTCAACTCGGCCTGCGGGTCCATCCGCATGTCGAGCGCTCCTTCCGCCTGAAAACTGAATCCCCGCGCCGCATCGTCCAACTGCAGGCTGCTCACGCCCAGATCTGCGAGCAGGCCGTCGGCCGAAGCCGCCTCCACCCGCTTTCCGATCTCGGCGAACGAGCCCTGCAGCAAGCTCACTTGCGGCCATTCCCCTTGCGGGGGCGGCTGCAGCCGGCGCCGGGCTAACTCCAGCGCGCTGGGATCCTTATCGAGCCCAATCAAATGTCCCCGTGCGCCGAGGCGTTTTGCGATTTCGTAGCTGTGCCCGCCAAGGCCAACGGTGGCATCTATATAGGTCCCGCCACGCCGGACGGCTAAAAAGTCGATCGCTTCTTTTAAAAGAACCGAAACATGGCCAAACTCTGTTCTCTCGACCATGTCGCCCCACTGAGGGGCCCCTCACTCCCCTAACTCCCCGCCTAGATCCCCAGGTCGTCGAGGTTCTTCTCATCCTCGGCGGTGAAGGCTTCTTCCACTTCCTTGCGCACGCCTTCCATGCTCTTCACTTCCAACCGGGTCAGGTAGCCCATTACTGCTACCTCGCCCTTCAACTGCGCCGAGTCGCGCAGCAACTGCGGCAGCAACAGCCGCCCCTGGTTGTCCATTTCCGCCACCTGGCCCCAGTAGTTGGTGCGAGTCAAAAACTTCTTTTTCGTGGGGTTGTAGGTGGAAAGGCCGGCCAGCTTCTGCTCGATCCGCTCCCATTCCTCGAAGGGATATATCTGGGCACTCTTTCCGTCCACACTGGTTATGTAGAATTGCGTGCTGTACTTTTCGTCGATTACGCGCTTGAATTCCGCGGGCACCTTCAGCCGCCCTTTTTCGTCCACGCGGGTTGGATGATTGCCGCGAAACATAGCTCGGGCCCCGTTTCGGGGCTTTTCTTACGTGGGCTGCTACCGCGGCAGCCAGGGAGGAGGTCAAAAAGGTCGCTAATTCCTTGCTTTCACTTGCTTTAGGGCTGTTGGTTGGGCTGTCAGCCTTAAATTCCACTGGCGCTCCTGAATGCAGCAACTTTGCCCATGGCGACCCACATCTTTACCATTTTCTGCCACTTTCGACCACCATCCTACTGTAAACCTCTTTACTGTCAACAGGAAATTTGAAGGTGTTAGAAGTCACTTCGAACTAAAATTGAAAAGCGCCATGCCTTGCGTTTTTCCGTGAAGGCACCCCAAGAGATTGGGGTTTACGATGTTGATTCCTCGGTTCGAGCGCATTGCAATCCCGTTTTGAATCAGAGCAATGGCTGCAATCCCCTGTGGAAAAAGGCCTTTGCCTAATTGGCCGATCCCCAAATCTGCCCGCATCGTACCTGGCTAAGGTTGCAAAGCTGCTGAATCTGAGGCGGTTAGCTCTCGGAACGAACTCGTGTTTCGGAAGGGCTCAAGCTTTAGCTGCGCCGATAAGGATCGGTCAAAATTGCGGCTTCAGCCGCTGAGGGTCGCTTCTTGAAATCACCTCAGGGCCTGAAGGCCAAGTGTGATTCGGCCCTGATTTGGCTCGGCTGAAGCCGGGCCCTTCCGAAAGCTTCATGTGGGTTTATATAGCTTTATGTGGCGCGGGCGCCCTCGCCCGCGAGGCCGGACCGGCGCGCTGCTCTGGCTGACGGCAAGGGGTCCCTGGAGGCGCGGTTTCGGAAGAGCGCAGCTTTAGCTGCGCCGTAAGGATGGGTCAGGGCTGCGGCTTCAGCCGCTGAGGGTCGCTTTTTGAAATCACCTCCGGGCCTGAAGGCCAAGTGTGATTCGGCCCTGATTTGGCTCGGCTGAAGCCGGGCCCTTCCGAAATCATTCATCGTCCGGCGATCAGGCCTCCGCCACCTTAAGGATCAGCTTGCCGAAATTTTCGCCGGTAAACAGCTTGAGCAAGGTCTCGGGAAAATTCTGCAGGCCCTCGACGATGTCCTCGCGCGACTTGAGTCTCCCGGCCGCCATCCAGCCCGCCATTTCCCGCGCGGCCTGGGGATAACGATCAATGAAATCGGTGACCAGCATGCCCTTCATGGTGGCCCGCTTGATCAAAAGATAAAAGTAGTTGCTCGGCCCTTTCACCGGGGTGGTGTTGTTGTACTGTGAAATCGCCCCGCAAATGACAATGCGCGCGCCCAGGTTGATCTGAGGCAGCACGGCATCCAGAATGTCGCCGCCTACGTTGTCGAAATAAACGTCAATGCCCTTGGGGCAATGCTTGCGCAGCGCCGAGCTGACGTCTTCGCTCTTGTAATCAATGGCGGCATCGAATTCCAACTCGCTGGTGAGGTACTGGCATTTCTGCTTCCCGCCGGCGATGCCTACCGTGCGACAGCCTTTGATTTTGGCGATCTGACCTGCCACCGAACCCACTGCGCCAGCGGCAGCGGAAACCACCACCGTGTTGCCGATCTGAGGCGCGCCGGTATCGAGGAAGCCGAAGTAGGCGGTCATGCCCGGCATGCCCAAGACGCTCAGATACTTGGGCAGGGGCGCTAGCCGCGTATCCACTTTGCTGACGCCCTGGCCATTGGAAAGCGCGTACTCCTGGACGCCCAAGGCGCCATAAACGTGATCGCCCACGGCGAAATTCGGGTTTTTCGATTCGATTACGCGCCCGGCAGCCAAAGCGCGCATCACCTCACCGATGCCCACCGGCGGAATGTAAGAGCGCGTAGCGTTCACCCAGCCGCGCATGGCCGGGTCGAGCGAAATCTGCAGCACCTTGACCAGGAACTCGCCCTGGCCGGACTCGCGCACCGGCTCTTCGGTGTAATTCCAGTCGCCAGGCTTAAGCATGCCCACGGGGCGGGCGGCCAGGCGGAATTGGTGGTTAGTAAGGTTCATAAATGCTCTCTTCCAAGAATCGGCGAAAAATAGGATATTAGGCCGGTTCGCGAGTGAGTTCCGTACTGGAAGGGCAACGCGACGGCGATGTTTTTAAGTAGAGCAAGGCGAATCCAACAAACATAGTAGGTTCGACTGCGGTGACACCGGCCATAGATACAAGCGTCAAAGCCCAGGGGAGCCAGAACGGTACTGAGGAGCGGACCGGTATGATCCTAGAAGCCAGCCAAAAGGGAGCGAAGGCAGCGATGTAGCTCCCAATCAAGCTCTTCGTCAGAATAGCCGCAAGAGTAAGCCACTTTCCTTCCGTCAGTTCGTCACTGCGGAAGATCGCCTTTGCAATTCTGCAGTTCCCCACGACAACAGCAGGCACGGAGAGGCTGAAGCGAGAGAGAACAAGCAACGCGAGCCCAGTCAATGTGTATGAGACGAACCTGATCGTTATTGAATTGGGAAAAATGTGGCCTTGGCGGAATCCCCAGAAAACTGCCATGGAAAGGAACAGGGCTGCGCCCATCGCCACGATCGCAAAAATAAAAAGGATCGCAGAGAGGCGCAAAAACACGCTTAGTTTTCCTCGGACTCCTACATAACAATCTGCCGCTGAGGGGACGGTGTCCGTTTCAATATCCCGGAGCGCGATGCAAATTGCGCCGAACGAAAAAGCAAACGCCGTCCAACTAACAAATGATGCGGTCAGGTTGAATAACCAGATCCGAAGAACGTCAGTTTCTTGACCGGTGAATTCATGTCCGCGCAACAGACGGTTTACGATATCCCGGCTTTCGTCGCGAGCCATTATTACAGCGATTGTAGCGACCACAACGGCGGGAGCGGTGATCCTAAAAAACAGCCAGAAATGACAGTGATGAGCGCGGAGGACCTCGGCTACAAATTCGCCAACAGACTGCGATTCGCCGCGCTGGAGTTTTTCGGTCGTTCTCCCAGTGGTTTCCCGACCTTTGTCGTGTTTAACAACTCTCAAATGCTCGGTAGTGTGAATTTCGCGTCTAGACAACTCGCTTTCCAGGGCCATTCGTGCTTCAGGGGTGAGATGTTCTGATGCAGCGGCCAACTGCAGAAGCTCCTCATCGCTCTTGGCTTGGTACGTGTTGAGAAGGTCCTGAATCTGCATCCGCCGGATAGTAGTTCATTCCAGCAACGCAACACAATAGTCCAAATGTCGAACTCGTGACGACAAGACGTCACCGCTACGACGATAGGAAAACATTTCACAGGCTCTCTCATGCACTAGGTGCATGCCGTTCCTACTGAACTCAGCCCCGCTGGCCAGCTTCCTAGGACTGCCGTCCTGGGCTTTTCTATTCCCCCCTCGGGCTGGTTTGCGAACAGCTTTGCTCCGAGCTCCCGCCCCGCTGACTACTGACTACCGACTCCTGGTTCTACGAATGCACCTTCTCCACGACCACGGCGGTGCCGTAGGCCAGCACTTCGGTGACGCCCTGCATGATCTCCGTGGCGTCGTAGCGCGCGCCCACCACAGCATTAGCGCCGAGCTGGGCGGCGTGCTCCAGCATGAGATCGAAGGACTCGGAGCGCGTTTTCTCGCACAAGTTGGTCAGCAGCGTGATATTGCCGCCCACCAGCGTCTGCAGGCTGGCGCCAATGGTTCCTATAACAGAACGTGAGCGCACGACAATACCCCGCACCACGCCCAGGTTGCGCACAATCCGATAGCCCTCCAGCTCAAACGCGGTTGAAACCATGCGATGGTCAATAACTGTAGATGCCGGCATGCCCGTGGTTGCCATGAGCCCTCCGATTGGTAATTTGTAATTTGCAATTTAAATCCGTCGCGGTCAATTACAAATTGGCATGCTCAGAAGACGTAACAAGTTTCGTCTCTACCGTGGCGACGAGATAAGGGGGAGGAGGCAAAGACGTTGCTGGAAACATCTGGCCATCGTTCCTCCTGTTTGTACTGGGCCATTTTGAAGGGCGTAGCGCCGCCCTCCCAGCGGCTGTCCGCGCGAGCGTCCCGCTCGCACCCGCGGAGGCGAGACGCCTCCGCCACAGCCGGCAAGATGCCGGCGCTACGGAAGATTGTGCCAACGCGAACGGATGGTCAGCGAATATAATCGGCGCGCATGATCCGTCGTAAACCACGCTGCGGGGCAATGATAGTCCTTCCCCTATTCTTTGCAGTATCTACTTTCGCGCAACAGCTAGCGCCCGCGCCGGAAGCGCACGTCATTACACTGACCCCCGAAGCCGGCTATTTCAATGAGCCTTCCATCGCGATCAACCCGCGCAACCCGCGACAGATCGTTTCCGCATTCCAGGTGCCAGCGCATATCGCCTGGTCCGAAGATGGGGGCAGCAGCTGGAATCAGGCGCCGGCCGTCGCCCCCAAGAATTACAAAGTTTCAGGCGACGTTTCCGTCACCTATGACGCCCACGGCCACGCCATTCTGTGTTACATCGCCTTCGACAAGCTGGGCACCACCAATTACTGGGGCCACAACGCCAGGCGCAATGGAATTTTCATCAAGCGCTCTCTGGATGGCGGCAAGACCTGGGAGGAAAATGCCATCCCCGTGATCGAGCATGCCACCCGGCCCGGCATCCCCTTCGAAGACAAGCCGTATGTCGTCGCCGACAATTCTGCCAGCCCCTACTCCGGCAATCTCTATGTAGGCTGGACGAAGTTTACGCTCACGAAATCGGTGATCCTGTTTTCCCGCTCCAGCGATGGCGGCCGGACCTGGTCAGCCCCCATCGAGATCAGCACCCATGAGGGTCTGCCGCGCGACGATAACGGCGCGGTCGAGGGCTTCACCGGCACGGTGGGCGCGGATGGAAGGCTCTATGTGGTTTGGGCGGACGGTAACAGCATCGTCTTCGCCGAATCCCGGGATGGCGGCCGCAGCTTCTCCCGCAGCCGCAAGATCCTGGACACCGCCCCCTCATATTTCGATGTGGAGGATGTATCGCGTTCTAACGGTTTCCCCCAGATTGGGATTGATCCGCGCGGCAAAAACGGC
>DASYWT010000268.1:0-24115 GCA_035935775.1 Terriglobales bacterium | reverse complement strand
TGGTGGTGATGCGGCTGGCGGTGCAGCCACTGTGGGTGTGCCGGCTCAGCGCCGTGCCCTTCGGCTCCTATCTGAGAACCGCGGGCTCGGCGCTCGGACGCGCGCTATTGGCGGCAGCCTCGGCGTGGCTGCTGTGCGGCTGGGCAATCAGGCCGGACTACTGGTCTCTGGCCGGCTCTGCCGCCGCCGCTTTGTGCGTCTATGGTCTGGCCGTGCTGTTTCTGGTTTTCAGCAATGCCGAACGGCAGCGGGTGTGGGCCGCCGTGGCTCCTTTAGCGCGAATCTTCCGTCCTCAGCCCTTGCCCGCAATGACTCGCCAGGCACCGTAACCGCTCGGCCCTCGTATGAAAATCTGCTTCATTTCGCATTCCGCCCGGCTGGGCGGGGCGGAGATGGTTCTGCTGGAAACCATCGAAGTCCTTCAGGAAAGCGGTGTGCATTGCTTTGCGGTGCTGCCCTCTCGCGGGCCGCTGCTGGCGGAACTGGAGAAGCGGCACGTACCCGTCCTGGTCACCTCGTATGCGTTGTGGCTGTCACCCCACAAACTCTCTCCCGCGCAGCTGGTGCGGAGGCTGCTGAACATGCTGGCCAAATCCCTGCTGATCGCCCGGCGGGCGCGGCGCTGGGGCTGCGACATCATCTATAGCAACACCGCAGCCATATGCGTGGGCGCCCTTGCCGCCGCCCTGCTCGGACGCCCGCACCTCTGGCACCTGCACGAGTTCGGCCCCAGGATGGGGCTGGAGTTCATTCTTGGGGACAAACGGTCGCATGGCCTGATGAACCGGCTGTCCTCTCTGGTCATAGCGCCCTCTGAGGCAGTAGCGAGCGATGTCCGAAGCTGGCTGCGCCAAACGCCGGTGCGTGTCGTTTACTGTTCGCTGCATCACGCTCTGCGCGGCGATGGCCGGGTCGCGGGGCGCAATGGCCGGTTTCGTTGCCTCATCAGCGGAGCTATTGCCGAAAACAAGCGCCAGGAAGATGCGGTGCTGGCGCTGCTCGAACTGCGCCGGCGGCAGGTCGAGGCGGAACTGCTGGTCATCGGCGAAGGTGATGGCGAGTACGGAAAGCAGCTGCACCTGCTGGTCACGCAGAATCACCTGCAGGACTGCGTCCGATTTCTCGGCCAGCTGGACGACCCCATGCCGCAACTCCGCGCCGCTGATGTCGTCCTGGTGTGCTCCCGCGCGGAAGGGTTTGGAAGAGCTGCCGCCGAAGCTATGCTGGCCGGCAAGCCGGTAGTTGGCGCCGACAACACCGCCACCGCCGAGTTAATCCGGGATGGCTGCAACGGCTTGCTCTACCGCACCGCTGATCCTCAGGATCTGGCCGGAAAAATTGATTGCCTCTATCGCCACCCGGATATGGCAGCGCGGTTGGGGCAGAACGGGCAAGCCTGGGCGAATCGTGTCTTCACCCGCGAGCGCTATTGCGAGCAACTGCTGCCTTTGCTGACGGGACTGCTCCCGCCCGCCGCCTGGCGGATTCAATTATGAGCCGCACCTACTTTTCCGTTGCCATGTGCACCTACAACGGCGCCCGCTATGTGCGCGAGCAGTTGCACAGCATCGCCGGGCAATCCGTTGTGCCTGATGAACTCGTTATTTGCGACGACGCCTCCACCGACCATACTGTGGAACTCGTCGAGGAATTTGCCACCCACTCAAGTGTGCCCGTACGGCTGCGGTGCAATCCCGCCACTCTGGGCTGCACGGCCAACTTTGAGCAGGCCATCCGCCTGTGCCGCGGCGAAATCATTGTTCTCGCCGACCAGGATGACGTTTGGAAGCCCACCAAGCTCGGCGCCATCGCGGTTAGCTTCGCCAGAAACCCCGCCGCCGGATACGTATTCTCGGATGCCGAGATCGTGGATGAACACAGCGACCGCCTGCCGATGAGCCTCTGGGATTTAGTCGGCTTCGCGCCGCAGCAGTTCCCGCCTTCTCAACAGTTCGCGATGCTGCTCAGGCGCAACCTGGTGACGGGTGCTGCCATGGCCTTCCGCACCTCCCTCCGCGACTTGCTTCTTCCCATTCCTGACGACTGGGGCCACGACTACTGGATCGCACTCCTGGGGTCCATCTTCAGCTATGGTGTTCCTATTCCCCAACGCCTGTTCTTCTACCGGAGGCACCTCGCCCAGCATAGGGGGTGCGGCAGAGACACCTTTCTGCAAAAAGTGAAAACCTCCATGGCGGCGGAGGCGGATTACCGTGCCAAGGCCGCGCGCATCACCAAGCTGCGCCAGCGGGTGGCCGCCTGCGCCCGCACCGCGGCCTGTCCCTCTGCCTATCTGCAACTGGTGGCGGAAAAGGAGCTGCACTTCTCGCGCCGCGCTCTCATCCGCTCGGCGCATGGCGGCACCCGCATCGCCAGGCTTCTGAACGAGGCAGTCAGCGGGCGCTACCAGCGCTTTTCCTCTTCCTGGAGCAGCGTGATTCGCGACCTGACGGCTTCGTCCTCCCGCCGGCTGGAGCACGTTTCCTAAATCCATCGTTTGCAAGGGCGTCAGTTTCACCGGCACCCGTCTGGACCACTGGCAGAAAGCTAATGAGAATTGGGCTGATCTTGCTGCTGACCTTGGCTGCTTTCGGCCAGGAAGCGCCGAAAACGATGGATCGTGCCTTCCTGATCCTCCACGGTATTGACTTAGCCAGCGTCGCTTACGACGGGGAACTGACCCGGAATCTTCACCGGCCAGGGAGAATTTGCAGCGAGGCCAACTCTTTCTATGCGACCCCCAGCGGTGATTTCAAAGCGGGGAAATTCTACGCCTACAACCTGGGAGAGGTGGCAGCCTTCTCCGTGGGCGATTACCTGGTACGCCGCATGTGGCCGCACAGCAAATTGGTCAAGGTTCTAACCCTGGTTGCTCCCAGCCGTGATGCGGTAACGCATTTCCGCTTCGGGAGCACCTGGTGGGGTTGCCGGTAATGCGCATCACATCATATCCCCTCATCTCTCTGCTCACCTTCCAGAGTAGCAGGACACATCCACCCGTTCCCTACGTTCATCCTGTCGTGCTCTGTGCTGTGCTTGCCACCGGCGCCCTGATTCTGTTCCTTCCCCGCAAACACGTCATCGTGCCGCTGCTGGCCGCCGGCCTGCTCATTCCCTTCGACCAGGTCGTGCTGATTGGCCCTTTGCACTGGACGATGCTGCGCATCCTCGTTCTGCTCGCCTGGATGCGCGTGCTGACCGCATTGCTTTCGCAGCGGCAACGCCACTTGAGCAACGGCCTGAACGCCGTGGATAAAGCGCTGATCCTGTGGGCGGGAATTTCCGCCTTCAACATCCTGTTGCTCTGGCATTCTTCCGCTGCGCTCATCAACCAACTGGGCGCGCTCTACAACATCTTTGGCATTTACTTCCTGCTGCGTTTTCTAATCCGCAACCTTGACGATGCCGAGCGGGCGATCTCGGTTCTAACTTGGGTTGGCGTCCTGGTGGCGGCTGTCATGTTGTTGGACCAGGCTGGTGGGGAAAAAATTTATGCGGCTCTGCGTAGCGGGCAGTCCGAACCGGCACAAGCGCTTTGGGGACGCCTGGGAGCGTTGCGGGCCGTTGCCGGCTTCGGCAACCCGGTTTCCGCCGGAGTCTTCGGCGCCACCTTGATGCCGCTGTGCCTCGCCTTGTGGTGGAAACGGCACAGAGGCACGGCCGTAGCCGGCTTTTGCGCCGCCAGCGTCATCGTTGCCTGCTCCATTTCCAGCACCCCGGTGCTGGCTTATGTGGCGGCGCTCCTGGGCTTGTGCCTGTGGCCCCTGCGCCGGCATCTCCGCCTGCTGCGCTGGACCACGGCCCTTGCGCTCGCGGGCCTCCAGTTGGCGATGAACGCGCCCGTGTGGGCGCTTATTCAGCGCGCGGGCGTGATCGGTGGCTCCTCCGGCTATCACCGTTACATCCTTGTGGACCGCTTTTTCCAGCACTTCGGTGACTGGTGGCTGCTGGGCGCCCGCAACGCCGGCGATTGGGGCGACCTCTCCTATGACATCGCCAACCAGTATGTCGGCATCGGGGAGAGCGCCGGCTTGTTGCCTCTTCTTTTGTTCATCGCGGTCATCTGGTACGCCTTCCGGTACCTGGGCAAGGCTCGCCAGGCCGCCGGCGATATTAAGCACCGGCGCTTCTTGTGGGCGCTTGGCTGTGCCCTGCTTGCGCACGCGGTGGCGTTCTTCGGCCTTTCCTATTTTGACCAGCTGATTGTCGTCTGGTACGCCGTGCTGGCCATCATCTCGGCGGTAGCGCTGCCGCTGGCGGAAGCTCAGCCGCAGGACGCCTCCGAGCCAGCTTGAAAATCGCGCTTCTCTGCGACCGCTATCCTCCCCGGCAGCACACCGGCATCGGAACCTTTACACAGATGATGGCCCGCGGCCTGCGCCAGCGCGGCCACACCGTGACGGTAGTCGAGATCGGTGACAGGTACAGCGAGAGCTCCGACCAGGGCATTCCGGTTTTCACCCTGCCGCGAAGTCATCGGCGCTGGGCGGGCAACCTGATCACTCGCCTGCGGCTGCGGCGCTGGCTCAATACCCGTATCCGCGCCCGCGCGATCGAACTGGTTGAAGTGCCCGACTACCCGGGTTTTCTGCCATTTTCTCTCCCCGGATGCGCCACCGTGGTGCGCCTGCACCAGAGCTCCACCGTTTCTCACCGTCTGGCCGGACTGAAGATGTCCCCTGGAATCCACTTTTACGAAAAACGAACACTTGCCGCTAATCCTAACTGGATTAGCGTTTCCTCCCACATCCTTGGCCTCACGCAGGAAGCATTCGGCGTTTCACCCCAAAACTTTGCCGTCATTCACAACGGAATCGAGCCCCTTCCGCCGGCCGGCGCTGAACTGCCCAGCCTGCCGGCGCGCTTCGTGCTCTATGCCGGTCAGGTGTCCAGGAGAAAAGGCTCAATCGTGCTGGGCGAAGCGGCGCGCGACTTCCTGCCCAGGCATCCCGGGGTGCATTTGGTCTATGCCGGAGGCTGCCTGCCGGAACCCGGAGTGCCCGCCATTGACCAGGAGATTCGCACCCTGGTCGGCAGTGAGTTGGCGATCCGTATCCACTTTTTTGGCCAGTTAACGCGCGAACAGACTCTGGCCTGCATGCGGCGCGCCGCGGTTTTTGCCTTTCCCGCGCTCATTGACTGCTTTCCCCTGGTTGTGCTGGAAGCCATGAGCGCCGGAGTTCCCGTGGTCTTTACCCGCAATCCTCCCGGCCCGGAGATGATCGAAGATGGTGTCAGCGGGCTGCTGGCCGATCCCGCCTCGGCGCGCGACTTCGCGCAAAAAATCAGCCATATCCTCGACGATCCCGAGTTTGCCGCCCTCCTGGCGGCCATGGCTCGCAAGCGGGTGGCGGAGCGTTTCTCCCTCGAACGCTGCCTGCAAGCCACAGAACAGTTCTACGAAGAATGTCTGCGTCAGTTCCGGTAGCAGCCGGGCATGCGCTCCTGCTCCTCGCGAACGCCGCCAACGGCAGGCTCCTGAGCTCCCGGAAATTATGCTTTCACAACCCGTTTACGTCGTCATCACCCCGGTCCGCGATGAAGAAACCTGGCTGAATTTCACCATGGAGAGCATGGTGGCCCAAACTCTGCGCCCGGCGGAGTGGATCATCGTAGACGATGGCTCCAGCGATGGCACCGCCGCCATCATCCAGGAATACGCCGGCCGTTACCGCTGGATCCGCGGCCTCACACGCCCGGATCGCGGACGCCGCCTGCCCGGCGCAGGCGTGGTCGAAGCTTTTTATGAGGGCTACCGCTCGCTGAGCTGCCCGGACTGGGAGTTCCTGGTCAAGCTCGACGCCGACCTGAGCTTCGCACCTGACTTTTTCCAGCTCACTCTGGCGCATTTTTCCGCCCAGCCGCGCCTCGGTATCGGCGGCGCCTGCCTTTACCAGGTGGCTGACGGCATGCCCGAACTGGAAGAGGGACCGCGTTTCCACGTGCGCGGCGCTACGAAAATCTACCGGCGGGAGTGCTGGGAGGCAATCGGCGGCCTCATGGTGGCGCCCGGCTGGGACGTGATGGATGAAATCAGGGCCAACATGCTGGGCTGGACGACGGAAAGCTTCGACGACGTCTCCGCGCTGCATCATCGTCCCACCGGCGGCGCCGGCTACTGGCGCGACATGGTCAAGCGCGGACGGGGTTGCTACGTTGCCGGCTACCATCCCCTCTACGTCGCTGCCCGCTGCCTGCGCCGGCTTGGCTCCAGGCCCTATCTGCTGGGCTCGGTGGGCATGGGCGCCGGTTTCATTTCTGCTTACCTTGGCCGGAGCGGGGCGCCACGCGACCCCAACCTCGTGCGCTACGTCCACCAGCAGCAATGGCGTCGGCTGCTTGGGCTAGACACCATGTGGCGGTGAATATGCCTGGCGGCGAAAAATCGGTTCGAGTCCTCTATAGTTTCCCCCACAAGCTGGGCGCGGGCAGAATCTGCTATACCGCATGGCAGCAGGTAAGTGGCCTGGCTGCCGCCGGCGCGGAGATGCTCGTTTTTCCCGGAGTGCTGCACCGTCCCTTGCCGGCGAATGTTACTGTGCAGCCCACGCTGGCTCGCGGCCGGTGGCGCATTCCTTACAGAGTGTTGGGCACGCTGCGCGCCTGCGCCCTGCATGACTGGATCGTAGCCCGCAGGCTCGAGGCCCTGGCCGGCCGCATTGATGTTGTCCACACCTGGCCTCTGGCCGCGCGTCACACCCTGCGTGCTGCCGCCAGGTTGGGCATTCCCGCGGTCCTGGAGCGCCCCAACGCGCACACCCGCTTCGCTTACCAGGTGGTCAAGGATGAGTGCGCCCGCCTGGACGTAAAGTTGCCGCCCGATCATGAGCATGCCTGGAAACCCGCGGTGCTGGCCCGTGAAGAAGAGGAATATGCCCTCGCTTACCGGCTGCTATGCCCGTCAGATTTCGTGATGCAAACCTTCTTGCGCCAGGGCTTTCCGCGCCAGCGTCTGCTGCACCATGAATACGGCTTCGACGAAAGCATGTTCTATCCTGCGGACACGCCACCGGCGCCGGGACACGGCCTCACCGTGCTCTTCGCCGGCGTGTGCGCGGTGCGCAAAGGCCTTCACTTTGCGCTGGAGGCGTGGCTGCGCTCCCCCGCTCACCACCAGGGTGTGTTTCTTATTGCCGGCGAATTTCTCCCCGCCTATGCCCGGACGCTGGCCTTCCGGCTGGCTCATCCCAGCATTCGCGTGCTGGGAAACCGGAACGACCTGCCGGAACTGATGCGCCAGAGCGACATCCTGGTGCTGCCCAGCATCGAGGAGGGCTTCGGGCTGGTATGTGCGGAAGCCATGGGCAGCGGCTGCGTGCCCCTGGTCTCGGACGCCTGCACCGAAATCTGCGTCCACATGGGCAATGCTCTCGTGCATCGCGTGGGCGACGTGGAAACTCTAACCCGCCACTTGACCATGTTGCATGAAGACCGCCGCCTTCTGCAGCGCCTGCGCGCCGCCTGCCTGCGCTCCGCTCCCCGCCACACATGGACCGCCGCCGGGATTCAACTGCTGCAGGTCTATCGCCAGGCAATCGCGGAAAAGGCGGGCGAAGGCGCACTCTCGGAGTTGCAGGTGTGCGCCTGAACCTCAGCTGGTAACCCTCGTCTCCTCCACCATGCGCCCGCGAATTCTGTTCCTGATTGAAAACGTCTCCATCCTGCACGACCGCCGGGTACGGCAGGAAGCGGCGGCCCTGTCATCCGCCGGCTGCCAGGTCAGCGTGATCTGCCCCCGGCTGCCCAGCGAACCCCCAATTCCCGCGGTCATCAATGGCCTGCGCGTCTACTCCTACCTCCAGCCCTGGCAGGGCTCCGGCGTCCTCACTTATGCTCTGGAGTACGGCTGGAGCCTGCTCGCCACTTCTTTCCTGGTACTGGCGGCCTGCTGGCGCGGCGGCTTTGATGTCCTGCATGCCGCCAATCCGCCTGACCTCTTCTTCCTGATCGCGGCCCCATTCCGCTGGCTGGGGAAGAAATTTGTCTTTGACCAGCATGACTTGAGCCCGGACATCTTCGCCGCGAAGTTCGGCGCCCGCAAACCTCTCCTGCACTGGATATTGCTGTGTCTGGAGCGCAGTTCGTATCGGGTGGCCGACCTGGTAATCGTCACCAACCAGTCTTTTCGCCGCCTGGCTATCACTCGCGGCCGCTGCCCCACCGAGAAAGTTGTGGTTGTGCGCAACGGCCCCGACCTGAGCCGCTTCGCCTGCGGTCCCGCGGACCCCGACCTGAAGCGCGGCGCGGCATTTCTGGCCGTCTATGCCGGAATCATGGGAACCAAAACCGGCGTGGACCGGGTGATTCGAGCCGCCCACCACATCGTCCACACTCGCGGCCGCAGTGACGTTCACTTCGCCCTGCTCGGCGAGGGCGAGTGCCGCCCCGCTCTGCAGCGGCTGGCCCGCTCCCTGCAGGTCGAGCCGTATGTCTCGTTCCCCGGATTCGTGGGCGACCAGCAATTGCTGGCCTGGCTCTCTACCGCCGATGTTTGCCTGGCTCCCGACCCGCCCATCCCGGTAAATCAACTCTGCACCTCTACCAAGCTGATGGAGTACATGAGTTGCGGCAAGCCGGCGGTGTGTTTCGATCTGGTGGAGGCGCGCTACTCGGCCGGGAGCGCCGCGCTTTATGTTCAGCGGGATGACCCCGCGCTCCTGGGCGATGCGATTCTGGAACTGCTCGACGATCCCCTCCGCCGCCGGCGCATGGGCCAGGCCGGACTGCAGCGCGTGCGGCGGCAATTGAATTGGCACCCCTCGCGGCTGGAGCTGTTGCAGGCGTATCGGCAACTCACGGGCGCGGCCCTGGAACAAATATCCTCGGCCGAGGACGGTAGAGCAGCTTAGCTGAAACCCTTCTATTCACATGTCACGCTATTCTTGCTGCCATTGCGGAATTGGAACACCTGTATGCGCCGATTTTTGGAATCCGCCACGTAGACGCGGTCTCGCGCATCCGCCCACACTCCCAGCGGCCGGCCGAACTCCCCCGTCTTGACCCCCCGCCGCCCGAAAGTGGCCACCAGCCTGCCCACCTGGTTGTACACGCGCACCATCCCCTTGATTTCATCGCTGATGTAGAGGTCGCCTTTGCTGTCCACGGCCAGGCCGGCGTGGTCGGACGGCGAATTGTTGTCATTGGGCGTATTGACACGCCGAAGCAGGTTGCCCTGCAAGTCCAGAATCTGCACCCGCGAGGCGAATGAATCCAGCACAAACAATTGACCGCCGGCCAACACCACGCTGCTGGGCTTGTTGAACTCTCCCTGCCCCGAACCACGGGCGCCATTGCCAAAGCTTCCCACCACCGGGCCCCGCAAATCGAGGACCGCGACCGCATTCCGGGCGGTGTCGGCCACGTAAATTCGTCCCCCGCTTCCATCCACCGCCACGCCCTCGGGCCGTTCGAAAAACGCTTCCCCCTTCACCTTGCCCAGATAGTGGCGAAAGCGGCCCAGGCGGTCGTACACCAGGATCATGCCCCGGTCGGAGTCGCTGACGTAGATATTGTTCTGGGCGTCCGCCGCCACGCCCACCGGCGTTTGCAGTCGCCGGTCCTTCCCGCCCTGAATGCGGAACGAAGTCTTGCCCTTGAAGTCGAGCACGTGCACCGCGTGCGCCGGCGGATCGGCCACAATCACGCGCCCGGTGGCGTCAGTAGTTACGCTGCGCGGCGCCTCCATCACCGTCTGGTGCTCCTCCACAAAATCGCTGATGGCATCCACCACGTCGGCCAGCACGGGCCGTCCGTTCACGGTTTCCACGGGATGGGCGCCGGGCTCATAGTCCTGCACCACGCGCTGTTTGGAGGGCGCCAGGTCGTCCTGCGCTGCGCCGGAAACCTCCGTGGATTGCTCTTCCGGCTGGCCGGCAATGGTGTCCACAAATTCACCCAGACGCAATCGTGAGCGGCCCTTGAACCCGCCGTCCGCCACAAACGCTCCCAGGTACTCGAGCGAACAGGTTTTCCCCAGCGCAACCCGGGAAGCCGCGCGTTTCCCTTCCTGCGCCGCCATCTCCTGCCCCAGCATCAGCGCAGCGGAACACGCCAGCAGAATCACGGCTACCGACCGGAAGCGAATAGACCTCAACATAAGAGCTCACTGAACGAAGCGGCAGGTCCCACACTTTGCGCGATTATAGGCGGCGGCGCGCTCCCCGACTGTGATTCAGGTCACAGGCTAGGAGAGCCCTCCAACGTTGACCAGGTAACCGGCTGGTAGACTTTCCCGTTCTCGCTTGCTCACAAAGAAGTAGAACAAATTACCTAGGAGCTGCCTGGGCGGTGAAGGGGATTCATGCCAACTACTACATGTGGCAAAAGAATTCCACCTTGTCAGGTAACGTAATCTTGGTTTTGTTCGCCTCCCACCAATTTCGCCAATCATTCTGCTGTTCTGGCGGTGGGAGGGCTTCCGCGTTGTTGACAGAGCGTCCGGTCAACGCTTTCAAGCTGGTGAGCGCTTCTTCGCGCACCTCAGCGTCCTTATCGGTCAGAAGACCGATCAGCGGGTCGACAGCTTCGGGGGTGAGGGAATACCGTAGCGCCTGCGCGGCATTCTTACGGATCACCGGGACTGGACTGAACAGAAAACGGTCGAGCTGTGGGACGGCTTGTGCTTTTTCCAGTTCAGCCGAACCTATCATGGCGGCGACCCGAATGTTTTCCTGCTTGTCTTCCATGAAGCCTCCAACCAAGGTCGCGTAGCCGGGATCCCCGCTGCGTCCAAGAGCCTCTAGAGCCCGTATACGCAGCACCACCTCGTCATCATCCCTCGGTTGATCTGAGGTGAGGACGTCGGCAACGGCGGCCCGGGTCTCAGGAGTATTCATTCGCCCAAGTGCTGCAACTGCATGAAACGCTGCGAAGGCGTCTTTGCCACGCGCAAGCCGCAGGGCAACATCCTGAAAATAGCTTGGAGCGGTTGAAGCCAATACATCCAGAGCCGCATGGCGTACAGCGGGGTCGCCGCTATGCAGATCCTGCTCGAAGCGTTGAAGAATGTTTTGCACGCGTGCGGGATCGACCGGTTCCAACGTGACCTCGAATTTCGAAGAGAACGTAAAGTTGTCGAACTTGCCGTTCGCGTAACGAACCGGTATGTGCCGGGTGGCGCTAACTTCATACTTCCCGGGGTGGTTGAAAACGTACCAAGAATTCAGGGGCCACTCTCCGTGGTCGGATTCGCCAGGCAGCAATTTTTTCGTCTCCCCAGCGCAAGCAGGAACCCAGCTGGCACCACAACCGGCGCCATTTCCAGCAACAACAAATTCGTAGGTGTCGAGACACTTGCCCGGACCCTTTGCGTTGAGGTACACGACTTCTGTCCCCGTGTTCTTTATCTCCACATCAAACATCACGGGCTCGCCCACCATATAGCTGTCTTTCTTACTGTAAAAGCGGCCCTGCAGAACCTGGGACGAGACAGGAAGGGAAAACAACAGGACTGTAAATATCAGAAGGGCGGGGTGGGTTGGCCTGCTCCACATGAGTGGTTCCGTAAGGGTCAACTACACTCGGTTCACTCCACTTGCGGACGGTCCGGGATTACAGCTTACCGACGCAAGTATATCCTATAAGTCGAACGGCACATGACCGTATTCTTGGCGCAGTCCAGTTACGGGAACAGTTCCGCAGACGCTAGAGAATTTAGTCCTTTAGCATTGTCGGCATTAATCCCTCCCGTGATCAGAACCTCGCCGCCTAGCAACAGAGTTGCCGTGTGTTCCGTGCGCTCTGTCTCCATATTGCCAGCAGCCGTAAATGTGCCTTTCGTGGGATCGAACAATTCTGCTGTCGCCAGATCAATGTTTCCATCGGTTCCTCCTGTCACGAGGACTTTGCCATCAGTCAGCAATGTGGCGGTATGAGTTTGTCGTGGGCTGCTCATGCTCCCGGTGGGCGAGAAGGTACCGGTTGCGGCATCAAAGAGTTCCGCCGTCACCGTAGTGCCATTTGAACTTGCCCCTCCCGTCAAAAGGACAGCGCCGCTTTTCAGCAGAGTCGCCCTGTGTGATGAACGAGCAACAGACATGCTTCCTGTTGGCGTAAAGGTGCCTGTAGCAGGATCGTAGAGTTCCGCTGTTGCGGTAAGTGAGTCGCCCCCAGCCACAAGAACCCTGCCGTCGCTAAGGAGGGTTGCAGTGTGAAAGAATCGAGCAACGCTCATGTTTCCAGTCGGCGTGAACGTTCCAGTGGTGGGATCGAAGAGTTCCGCTGTGAGGACATTTCCAGTGGGACCAGCTCCTCCGGCTACAAGTACCTTGCCGTTCGTCAGCAGTGTTGCGGTGTGGGCACTTCGGGCTATTAACATGTTTCCGGTTGGCGTGAAGGTGCCCGTGGAAGGATCGAAAATCTCCGCTGTGGCGAATGTAGTTCCATATCTGTCATCTCCACCGGCGACGAGGACCTTTCCATTGGGAAGTAATGTTGCCGTGTGAAAAACTCGTGTTGCACTCATGCTTCCAGTCGGTGCAAACGTTCCTGTCGTGGGATCAAATATTTCTGCCGACGAAAGGGCGCTCAATATGAAACACCCCGGGTTCGGGAAGCAAACGGGTTCTGGACCCTGGGCCCAGTGCATCCCTCCAGCCACGAGCACCTTTCCGTCGCTCAGCAAGGTGGCTGTGTGTGACTCGCGAGTGTGCAACATACTGCCGGTTGGACCACTGACGCCTATTGAACTCGAAGTTCCGGTGATTGACGGCGTGACTGTATCAGTCGCGGTGATAGTTTGATTACCAGCGGTCTTGAGAGTGGCTGAGAAGGTTGCGGTTCCATTCGTCAGAGTCGAGTTGTCTGGAAGAACTGCTTGGCTATCGGTGCTTGTGAAGCGGACCGTCCCAGCATAGCTGGACACCATGTTATTCGAGGCATCGACTGCTGTTACAGTGAAGCTGAAGATTGAGCCATTGGTGGCATTGGCCGGAGCGGTGACCACAAGATGAGTGGCAGTGCGGGGGGACAATGGAGTAGACGCAGAATTGGCGTTGCCGCCGCCGCCACAACCACTAAATAACAGCAATCCGCAGAATATACTGAGTAGTTTTGTCACAAGCGCCTCCGCCCCCCCAATTACATCAAAACCATGGGCGTTCCAATTACATTACGCCGGGCCAAAACGCATCGCCCGAGTATATCTGTGTCGGGATGGAGCTACAAGGGCAATATCGTGCACGGTATATACAAATTCGCTTTATTGGCGGCTGCTTACCAATGACCATGTTCTCACTCCGAAATAACTGTCGATAAATCGCCTATCGCTTTTCATTCTGGCATACGATCTTTCCCGTCCCGGTCACCGTTCTCCATCCGGAAAAGGATGCGCGACCTTTGGGAGCGCGGTCATCTGGGGTTGGTGCTTCATTCGCGCCCCTGCCCCTGTTCCCCCGCGCACGCCCGCGCCCGGCGTTCGCACACCTCTGCCGCATCTCGACGGGTGATATCAAAAAATGTGGGTGTGCGAGACGGCAGGTTGGCCCTTTGGAATGAACAGATTAGCACGGAGGGAAAACGTAAGTTGTTGAAAATGAACAAAACGGAGGCCTCGAAGCTCCTACCTCTCCCTCCTCCCGTGATTCAGGTCACAGCATTTTTCTGTCGCCTGGCGTTTTCTTGCTGAGGGAGACCATGCGTACCCACACCATCATCGAGCCTTTTCGCATCAAGAGCGTGGAGCCACTCTACTGGACCACCAGGCCGCAGCGCGAAGCCCTGCTGCGCGCCGCCGCGCACAATCTTTTTCAGCTCCCCGCCGACGCCGTGCTCATTGACCTGCTCACCGACTCTGGCACCGGCGCCATGTCCACGCGGCAATGGGCCGCGGTTATGGAGGGCGACGAGAGCTACGCCGGCAGCCGCAGCTTCGACCGCTTTCGCGACTCGGTACGCGACATTTTCGGCTTTCGCCACGTCATCCCCACTCATCAGGGGCGGGCGGCGGAGCGCATTCTGTTCAGCGTGATGTGCCGCCAGGGTGACGTTGTGCCCAACAACACCCACTTCGACACCACCCGCGCCAACATCGAGTTTGTCGGCGCCGAAGCCGTGGACCTCCTGATGCCGGAAGGCCGTCAGCCCTCGCTCAATCACCCCTTTAAGGGCAACATGGATGTGGCCGCGCTGGAAGCGCTGATCGCGCGGGTGGGCCGCGAGCGCGTTCCCCTGGTCATGCTCACCATCACCAACAATTCCGGCGGCGGCCAGCCCGTGTCGCTGGAGAATGTGCGCGCCGTGAGCGCAATCTGCCGCCGCCACCGCATCCCGCTCTACTTTGACGCCTGCCGCTTCGCCGAGAACGCCTACTTCATCAAGCTGCGTGAAAGCGGTTACGAGTCCAAAACTCCGAAGGAAATCGCCCGCGAAATCTTCAGCTATGGCGACGGCTGCACCATGTCCGCCAAAAAGGACGGCCTGGCCAATATCGGCGGCTTTCTCTGCACCAACGACGACACTTTGGCGCAGCAGGAAAAGAACCTGCTCATTCTTACGGAAGGTTATCCCACTTACGGCGGGCTGGCCGGCCGCGACCTGGAAGCCATTGCTGTTGGCTTGCAGGAAGCCCTGCACGAGGACTACCTGCGCTACCGCATCGCCTCCACCGCTTACCTGGGCAATCACATCGCCTCCGAAGGGGTGCCCATCGTGCAGCCTCCCGGAGGCCATGCCGTCTATATTGACGCGCGTGCATTCCTGCCCCATGTGCCGCCACAACAATTCCCCGGCGTGGCTCTGGCCTGCGAGCTTTATTTAGAAGGCGGCATCCGCAGCGTGGAGATCGGCACTCTCATGTTTGGCGAGGCCGCAAAAATGGATCTGGTGCGCCTGGCTATCCCGCGCCGCGTTTATACCCAGAGCCACATAGATTATGTGGTCGAGGTCATTCTGGAAGTTTGGCGCAGCCGCCAGCAGGTGCGCGGCCTCCGCCTGACTTACGAAGCGCCCTTCCTCCGCCACTTCACCGCGCGCCTTTCGCCGGTGGAGCAGCCAGTCCCTCAGCCAGTCTGAACGCGCAATTCGGGGTTTTAGAATCGCAGCGCCGGATTCTTCCGCAGTCACCACACGGCCAGGGACAGGTCTTGTATAACCGGTGTCCCGTCACATGCAAGTCGTCCTGTCACTTCTACCAGTTCCTCTGCTTGAGTCGCATCACTAACCTAAAGAAATTCCCGGAAAGATAATGCCTGAGACCTCATTGCGCCAGGCGAAGCGGGCGTGTACCGGGTGCAATCGAACTCTGGATGTTAACGCATTCGATTAGACAGTCTTAGAAGGAGGAGTCATGGCGACGCGACCTTTGCCTCAGGAACAAAAGGGCGAGCGAAAGAAACCACACATACTCGACAGACCCAGAACAAACGATTGGGCTCAGCCGCAGGCGATGGCGATCCCGAAGACAGGATACTTCCGACGTGAGGAGGGAAGATACGGTCCGACTTATCCCAAGACTCCTGCCTGTTACGGGTTTTCAGTTGTCGGAAAGGTCAAAGCGGGCGCGGAACAGGCCATGCGCGATTACGGGAAAAAGATCGAGGACGCGGTGAAAAGCGACCCTTTTATTCTCGCACCGCTGCAACTCCACTACCTCCGGTGGATCTTGTTCGACATTGGCTCCGGACTGCATTTTATGTATCAGGGCATCTTCGACACCGATTTCGATAAATACATCGAAGACGCGATCGTGCTCTTCAACCAGAGTGGCATCACAACGGTTTTCACCAATCTCGAAGGATGGCCGGAGGACTGGCGAACGAACGTGCCCGCAGTAGCCAAGTTCTTTCGCGAACACCAGTGTCCGAGCTTCTTGGAATACGGAGAATATCCCTTCGTAAGTGCTGGCGAAGTCAAAAAGGCCCTGCGAGTCAAACAGGCACTCTCAGACATGCTCGATCAGATGCAATAACGGCAATTCCGCTCGTGGAGAGTCTGATGCTTGAGCTTGAGGACATTCAGCACTTCCTTATTTCAAGACCGCCCGCGCTGACGGCAAGGTATGAGTTCTTAACATTCCGTCGCCCCCCGGGCGGGCGTGCCTGGCTGAAGGGCGTTCTCGATAAGGTAGGCACGGCAAATAAGGTCGGATCCAACCAACTGGATTCCAGATGGGTGACTGTTGCCTTTACTTGGAATGGCCTACAAGCACTGGGGCTGGATGAGAGGTCGTTGACCTCTTTCCCGGAAGAGTTTCGCCAGGGCATGGCAGCCCGTGCGGATATTCTCGGCACAACCGGTGCGAACCACCCCAAACACTGGGTAGGAAATGTCGCCAGTCCCGATCTCCATGCAATTGTCATACTGTTCGCCCGCAATGTCGCGGAACGCGACCGATGCACACGCGAGCACCAAAAGTATCTTTCAGAATTAGCCGGGGTGGAGGTCCTTTCCTCGCTGGATTTGGAAGCCATTCCACCCTTCGACTACGCTCATGAACACTTCGGTTATCGCGACCGGCTGTCCCAGCCGGCAATCGAGGGAACAGGCGATCAGCCAACGCCAGGCGCGGGTCCGCCCATCAAAGCCGGCGAGTTCTTTCTCGGCTATCTGGATGAGAGTGGCGAGCAACCACCCTTGCCCCAGCCTGAAGTACTCTCCCGCAACGGCAGCTACTTGGCCTACATCAGATTAGAAGAACACGTGGGCACCTTTCGTGACTTCCTTCGACAACATGGCGATACTCCCCAGCAGCAGGAGTTGATTGCGGCAAAGCTCATGGGGCGCTGGCGCAGCGGCGCTCCGCTGGTCCTGGCGCCGCAGAATGACGATCCCGCTCTTGGCGCCGATTTGCAGCGCACCAACGACTTCAACTACGGAACGATGGATCCTTACGGCTACGCCTGTCCGATGGGTTCGCATATCCGGCGCATGAATCCGCGCGACACTGTCGAAAACATGCAGCGCCGCAAGATGATTCGGCGCGGCGGCACCTACGGTCCGGCGCTGCCGGAAAACGCACCGGACGATGGCGTAGAGCGCGGGATTGCCGCCTTTGTCGGATGTGCCAGCCTCGTTCGCCAGTTCGAGTTTGCCATGAACGTATGGGCAAATGATCCGCACTTCAAAGATCTTGGCAACGACCGTGATCCATTTGTGGGTACTCAGGACGGCACATTTGACATGACGATTCCGAAGCGGCCAATTCGAAAAAAGATCACAGGTCTGCCCGCTTTCACAACGGTGCGAGGCGGCGCTTATTTCCTTCTCCCCGGCATCAGGGCGCTCAAATACCTTGCCACACTTGCGAATGGGAGCTGATTCCCTCCACCGCGATACAGGGCCCCCAAAGGAAGCTTTCTATGAGTGAATTGAAATCCCCGCCACGAACCTACAATCAAGTACAGGTACCGCGTAAATACACTCCCGGTAAACGACGGTTCAGCATTTACTGGACGTGGAGTTACCCCTGGGAAGCCAATCGGGACCTGACGGAACTGGACAACCGCTTTTCGACCATGACCGAGGTTCGGCGCGTAGCATGGCCGGCCTACGAGACACCGGAATATTCCGAGAAGATGTTCCTGCAGGGCATCGCCGGAACTCTGGAGTTATTTCACCTCTCCCTCTTAAGGTTCCAGTCGCTGGTCGGTGAGACCACTGGCCAGCCAGTTGCGGTTTATCAGCGTATAGATCAGGCCGGCCAGAGACTTCCACTGGACGAAAGGGTGCTGGCTGACACCGACACGCTGATGGTGTTTGGCTTAGACCACATGGTGACGGAGCAGGAAGCGTCTCCGGAGGAGATCGAAGCCGTGCGGCAATTTCTCACACGCGAAGGAACCTGCCTGGTGCTTGGCCCACACCACGACGTTGGTGTCTCAGGCGATTGGAAAGAACGCGCGATGGAATATGCCCACCACGGCGATCCTCTGGTTCCGCGCCAGCAACGCTTTGGCAAATACACACGTTCACTTATGAAGGGATTGGGTACACCCGTCGAAAACCGCTACGGTCTGCGCCCCGCGCTAGTCACAGGAACGGACCAGATTGCCCCGCTGACCGCCATCAGGGACCTCGATTCGCGGGGCTGGCTCACCGGAGTAACCACCTTCAACTTCCACCCTCACCTGCCTCACTATGCGCTCACCCGGGAAGATCCTAAAGTCATTCGCGTCCTGGCAAGGCAGCCGATTGATATGTCACGGCCGCATCCTTTTACGCAGGCGGGGAACCGGGAGTTCAACATGTTGCTTTGGATGCCGCCGGACGGCAACCGGGCGGGTGACATCGTGTTTGCCGACTCTACGATATTTACCACCTTGTTCGGTGGTACGCAGTCGCTGGAGAATTTCTGGAGGAATCTTGCCAGGACGCCACTCGCGGGTGAGCTCGCGCCAGGAAGCGAACATCGTACCCGAGTCGCTTGAATTTCACTTTACAAGCTTATTGCCGGCAAACAGAACACAGGACGGGAAAGATTAGTGAAGCTCGGTGAGAACAGCTCTGACCTCTGCGGGGCTTACTTCAGTGAGCCTCACCCTGGTAGTCTGCGCGTTCATTATCTCCAGTCAGGCGCAGATACGAGGCGTCTATCCACCGGGGATGAACGCTACTAATTCCGGGGTCACACCTCCATCGGGATTTACATACTCCAACCTGTTCCTGTTTTACTCGCGTGACCAACTCAAGGGCCCAAGCGGCCAGGTGCTTGCCACCGGGCAACAAGCGATTTTGATGGATATGAATAGCTTCATCTGGGTGAGCAAAAAAGAGATAAAGATGCTGGGAGGCGCCATCTTCTCACTTTCGGCTACGCTGCCGATCGCCAACAATTCGTTGACTTCCAGCACTCAAGGCGCCCTTAACGGTGGCGGCGGATTTGCGGACTCCTATTATCAGCCATTCATACTCGGATGGCGGAAGAAGCGTGCGGACATTCGCGCCATCTATGGGTTCCTGGCTCCGACCGGCAGATTCAATGCGGGTGCGAACAACAATGTCGGTTCCGGTTATTGGACTTCGGTCGCGGCGGCTGGCGAAACGTTCTATTTAACCGGGGATAAAGCAACCGCCCTCTCCGCCTTTCAGATGTACGAATTTCACGGCACTCAACGGGGTACCCACATTCACCCCGGCGAAACTTTTGACCTGGATTATTCCCTTACACAAGTGTTCCGCTTTCCCAAACAGTTGCAGCTGCAAGTTGGGCTGGCTGGTTACGGTCAATGGCAGACGAAGGATAAAAGCGGCCCAAGCGTCACACCGGCGCAAGCAACAGCGCTGTACAGAGTGAATGCCCTTGGAATTGCGTCAAACCTCATTATGCCGGTGCGAAAGGTGAGTGTGGGCGTCAAGTATTTTAAGGAATTCTCGAACAGGTCAACGGTCCAGGGATATTCCCTGCAGATTTCGGGCGTAATCAGCTTCTAGCAGTTATGGCAACCCGTTGTCCTCGCCCACCTGACAACAACCGGTCCCCGGTCCGGCCTGAAGGCGCAATTCGGCAGACCGCTCTGTGATTAACTCCACTTTTTTGGGGCGGCCGCAAAGCCTGCAACCTTCGCCCTGGCGCGAACTTGGAAGCCGCCGCCGACCATCGGCCTGCGGCAGGCACAGGATTTCCACACAGCAGCCGGGAGTTTTGTGATTTCCATCACTGGCGGGGTCGGCTGACTGCCGCATACTTGGCGCCAGTACGCCGGGGGGTGTGTGACCTCCATCTGGTCATCTTGGAAAGATTACGGCGGCTTCCTGCGCGAAAGCGAAAGCGCTCGGCCCCAGCTCATCGTCACCCATTGCCGGCGGCGGAAGGCCAGTTGGTTCGCCTGGTCAGAGTCACCCCGCATTCTGCAAATCGCGGAGCTCTCGCATTGCCGCGCCTGTTCTTTGCGGCAACACTGTCCCTGCGCAGCCGCCGCAAAACCCGTTTGGATCTGAAGCCGGCGGGCTCCGCCGCCGTGTGAAAGCTGCGCGAAGGGAATTTCGTGGCTCGCGGGGCTGCCTCAGCGGAAGCGGTATCCCGGATTCAACTCACAGCGGTAGACCTTTGTCTGATCTTTATCCTCGCGGACGTTGCAGGTTGCCCAATTCAGGCAGAGGCTTGGCCCCAGGGGGAAGACGATGGCGCTCCCGTTCACCTCCGCCTCGATGCTGGGTCCTTCGGCGTCGGGCGGCAGGGTGAAGTTCAACGCCGGGCCGAAAATCACGGGATAGGAATCGCGGATGGTCTCGCTGACCATCGGGTGATACACCTCGGCCTCGAAGAGAAAGGTGGCAGTGTCCGACCAGTTCAGCACCGATACCTTAACCATCCGCCCGTCGTCTGAAAAATCGTTGCCAATTGTGCGGGTAAACGGGCAGGGACCCGCGATGCAGGAGACTCGCGGATTGCGGAATTGATTGCCCTCGCCCGCATCCACGGATAGGGAACCGATCGCCGCCTTCCATTTTCCATCCGGCGAACAGGTTTGGTGTCCATGGCAGGGCACATTTCCGAGGTTGACTACCTGGAACGTCCTGACCGCGCTGCCCACGTTCAACGCCGAAGTGGTCTTCTGGGAATAACGCACCGCGACCGAAGCTCTGGTTATGACCCCCCGAGTCGAAATCGGCGCCGGGTGGGGAGCCAGAGATAGCGGCAGCATGCGCGCCACGATCAAGCCGCCCCGGCGCACATTCTGCAAAATCAGGGGACGATAACCGGAGTGCGCGAAGCTCAGGGTGATGGCTTCGTCGGGCTTCACCCCCGGCTTCAAGGTAAGGCTGAAGTAGCCGGCGGCATCGGACTGGGTCGTGCCTGTGGCCAGCCCGCCGGACCCGATAATTTGGGCATCGGCGATCGGCTGTTCTTTGTTGGGATCGGCTTCCTGCCGGATGACCGCGCCATAAAGCGCGACCGGATGCGCCTTGGGGATGCGCGACCAGACCACAATTCCCGCCACCACCGCGGCAGCGGCGGCACTCATCACCACGCCCAACGCCAGCTTTTTCCCGCCTCTCATCCGTTGCCAACATCTTACGACAGCTGGCGCCGGGAGGTGCCAGCGGGAAATTACTCGCCCCAGCTTCCGTGCCATTTATCTTTCCGGCACCCTTATTCCTTCTTTCCACTGGCGAGCAGCCCTCGTTTAGAATCGAGGCAGTGGACGAAAGGGGTGGCAGCAGCGGCAAACTTACTCGCCGGCAATGGCTCCGGCACACGGCCTCTCTCGGCCTGGCCTTGCCTCTGGCCCGCGGCGGCTTGCTCCCGCTGTTGCAGTCCGCCCAGCAGGCCCAGTCCTCCTCGCCCTGCTTTGCTCCTCCTCCCGCCCCCACCACTCTTTCCCCGGACGACGCGAAGTTTCTGGACGACGTCGTAAACGCCGATTTCTGCTTTTTCTGGGAGCAGGCCAGCCCCCAAACCGGGCTGGTCAAAGACCGCTTCAACGTGCGCGCGCCCGACAGCCGCGTGGTGGCCAGTGTGGCCGCCACCGGTTTCGGCCTCACTGCCGTCTGCATCGGCCACAAGCGCGGCCTTATCACGCTCCCCGAGGCCACCGACCGCGTGCTCACCACCCTGCGCTTCCTGTGGAAAAAGCTCTCCACCCATCGCGGTTTCTTTTTCCACTTCGCCAACGTAGACACCGGCGAAAGAATGTGGGACTCCGAGGTCTCCTCCGTGGATACGGCTATCCTGCTGTGCGGCGTGTTCACCTGCCGCCAGTACTTCCACCATCCCGAAATCAATCTTCTGGCCCGCCAAGTTTTCAATCGCGTGGATTGGACCTGGCTCTCCGAGGACACCACTCTGCTGCCCCAGGGATGGACTCCGGAAGTCGGCTTTCTGCCTTCCCGCTGGGACTACTACAGCGAACTCATGATGATGTACCTGCTGGGTATGGGCTCCTTCACCCATCCCCTGCCGCCGGCCGCCTGGAATGCCTGGAAGCGCACCACTTTCGAGTATGACGGCCTCACCTACGTTGGCGCTTTTGCCCCCTTGTTCGTGCACCAGTATTCCCAGGCCTGGTTCGATTTCCGCGGCAAGCGCGACGCCTACGCCGATTACTTCCAGAACTCCGTCCTGGCCACCGACGCGCACCGCCGCTTCTGCCTGGAACTGGGCGCTCGCTTCAGCGATTACAGCAATGACCTGTGGGGAATTACCGCTTCGGACTCGGAGAACGGTTACGTGGTTTGGGGGGGCCCGCCGGAAATGGGACCCATTGACGGCACCGTAGTGCCCAGCGCCTGCGCCGGCTCATTGCCTTTTCTTCCCCAGCCCGTGATGCGGGTGCTGCGCACCATTAAGAGCCGCTACCCCAAGGCCTGGAGCCAGTACGGCTTCGTCAACGCCTTCAATCCCGCCAAGGACTGGTACGACTCCGACGTGATCGGCATTGACACCGGCATCACCATGCTGATGGCGGAAAACGCCCTCTCCGGTTTCGTGTGGAACACCTTCATGAAAAATCCGGAAGTGCAGCGCGGCATGGAGCGCGCCGGCTTCAAGCCCACGGTCACTCCCGGAACCCAGGAGGCCCTCGGCCCGCACTAATCGCCTCACGTGGGCGCGCAAGTCCCTGCCCAAATGGGCACGAGGTTGGTGACACTCATCACGCCCCCGGCGCTCATGAGTCACTGCTTCGAGGTACGTAATCTTCTAACCTGAGACTGGCAAGGTGGGGTGAGCAGGAGCATTTTTATGACGCCTGCTAATTATCTACTCCTCACTTTGCTCGTGGTTTTCAGCATTTATCTCTTGTACCGCGTCGCGCTGGCCGCCCGGCAGTTCCTGCGCTTTGGTGGAAAGATGTTGGTTACCTGTCCGGAAACCAAGCGCCCGGCAGCGGTTGCAGTTGACAACTGGCGCGCTGTGCGGACGCCCCTGGCTGCTTCTCAGCCCTTACAACTGAATGCCTGTTCCCGCTGGCCCGAGCGGAGCGACTGCGCCCAGCAGTGCCTCTGCCAGATCGAAGACGATCCCGAAGGGCACCGCGTCTGGACCATCGCCTCCCATTGGTTTGAGGGCAAAGCCTGCGCTTACTGCGGCCATCCCATCGAGTTGGGCCACTTCGAGCATGCTCCTGCGCTCATGGACGCGCAGAAAAAGCTGCTGCAGGAGTGGAGTTCCCTGCCGGCGGAAAAACTGCAGGATGCCTTCGCTTCTTCCCAGCCGGTGTGCTGGAATTGCTTCGTTACGGAAACTTTTATCCGCGATCATCCCGGGCGGACGGTTGTCCGGCCCTGGAAACATTCGCCGCCGTGGGCCCACAACTGACGGGCTTCAGCTTCGCTCCTGATTCCGCTCCGCACACCGCGGAGTGATCTCGATCACCGGGCGCCTGCCCATCCGGCGCTCGCCGTGAATTGTCATCGCCGGTCCCGGGCGCTGCCGCCCGCCGCAGCTTGAGCTCCCGCCGCGGTCTTCAATCCAGCTTCAGCGGGCGCTTGTCTACGTCATCCTCTTTCAGCGGGCGATACTTGTGCCACAGGTGCAGGCCGCCGGCAACGATGACGCCCACCGCCACGCTGATCAGGAAGAACCAGCGTGCGGCGGGTAACATGATCACGATCACGGCGATGGCGATCGCGATCACCACCAGCCCGACCACGCCCCGCGCCGGCCTTCTTTCCGTCGCTCCCGAGTCGCCTTCCATGGTCGCTTTGCCCGGCCTCTATTCTATCGCTCCTGCTCCATCCCATTTCTCGCCCTGTCGGTAGGGCGCTCCCAGAACTGAAGAACGTGGGTAGCACCGGAATCCCGCGTGGAACGAAGAGTTGGGAGGCGGGCAATCCGGCTGCCCACCCGTAACTCGCTCGCGTGTCGGTTTTTCGGAACACCCGCTCGTGTTAACTACTTTGCTACTTGTTATCCGGACACTCTCGACACAGAATGTTGCCCCCTGCGAGGAGACGCGCAAGTCTGGTTTGCGGAGCTCACTGCGCGCGCTCGCGGCCTCCCCTGAATTCGGAACCGATTACTGGAGCATCTTCTCTGTGTCTATGACATGCTGTTTGCTCCCCCGGGCCTGCCGGCTGTTCCTCCGCTCCGCCGCTTGCCTTTTCGTCATCCTATTTCTGTCGGCTGCGCTGTTCGCCCAGTTCCCCACGCCAGTTTCCACTCCGGTGGGACCTGAACACGATGACCCCCTGGCACGCGAGTTATGGTTCCGGCGCGGACGGGTGATTCCGGGAAAGC
>DASYWT010000267.1:0-5851 GCA_035935775.1 Terriglobales bacterium | reverse complement strand
GAATGGCGTGATCAGCTTCGTTATCAGCATTCGCCAACTTAAGAAATAACCTCGGGTACCTGCAGAAAGGAGCGGCCGTGACGAGTGCGCGGGCAGCTGCCTTAGCTTCGTTCCAAAGTGGGAAGGAGTGAGATCAACTACGCCGTGCCGGCCGAGGCTTCGGCTGCCGGGAGATTACTCTAAAGACTGGACAGAACAACCGCTGCTTTATCGCATCTAAAGCATAAGAGAGGTGGTTCACATAGGTTCCAGTTTCGGGTGCAGGAACGCAAGGCAAAAGGAGAACAACAATGAGAAAGATGTCAGTCTGCTTCCCCGTCATTGCGCTGGCCTTTGCCCTTTGTTTGCCCACGATGGCAAAGGACAAATCCAGTTCCGGCGGGAAGTACGATCAGCAGATCCAGAACAGCATGCAGAAGTGGCTGAAGGATCACGGCAGCAAGTTTGGCGGCGTTCAGGCTTCAGTAGAAGATGGCGTCCTCAACCTTGGTGGTGAGGTTCCGCTGCTGATAAACAAGCTGGACGCCGATAAGCACGCCCATGGCATTGACCATGTACAGGGGGTGCGCAACGACATTCAGGTGAAGGGTGGAGTGTCCGATCAACAGTTGCAGTCCGAGCTGGCCGGCAGGTTACGTTATGACCGCATCGGCTACGGGATCGTCTTCAATTCGCTGACCCTGGGTGTTCAGAATGGCGTCGCGACCGTGGGCGGAAGCGTGCACGACTATCCGAGCCGCGATTCCGCTTTGGCCATCGTGGAGACTACGCCGGGCGTCCGCGGCGTGGTGGACAACATCCAGGTGCAGCCGGTCTCCAACTTCGATGACGAACTCCGGATCCGGCTGGCCCGCGCCATTTATGGCCAATCAGCCATGCAAAAGTACGCGATAGATCCGCAGGCGCCCATCCGTATTGTGGTCAACAACGGTCACGTTACTCTGAGCGGCGTGGTGGATAGCGCGATGGATAAGCAGATCGCGGAAACTCAAGCCAAGTCCGTGCCCGGTGTTTTCAGCGTGGACGACCAGTTGATGGTGGCGCAGAAACAAAAATAACAGCCTGACTTGCTGGCTGGCTTTCCAGCTGTTAAGCCTGGCTGCGTGTTTCGCAGTGGTTTGAAGGGGCGCGGGTCTTAGCCCCAGAGGGCGGGTTCTTTGCACTTCGATTGAGTCGTAGCCAGGCAGCTAGTCAGCTCGAAAGCTGATCTTCGCTACAATGTTGTCCGTGCCCGTCCTGCATAACCTGCGCACCACGCTGGAAATGATTAAGTGGGAGCACTCTATTTTTGCGCTCCCCTTTGCCCTGTGCGGCGCCATGCTGGCGGCGGGAGGATGGCCCACAGCCTGGCAACTGAGCTGGATCATTGTGGCCATGGTGTCAGCGCGCTCGGCGGCCATGGCTTTTAACCGACTGGCCGATGCCGAAATTGACGCCATCAACCCACGCACCCACACCCGGGCCTTGCCCGCGGGCACGCTCTCCCGCGGATTCGTAGGCGCGTTTGTCACCCTGGCTTGCCTGGTTTTTGTGCTGGCGGCTTCGCAGTTGAACCGCCTGACATTGCTGCTTTCCCCGGTGGCGTTGGCCATCGTGCTGCTCTACTCCTACACCAAGCGCTTTACCCGCTGGTCGCACCTCGCGCTGGGCTTTGCCCTGGGGGTGGCCCCGGCCGCCGCCTGGATTGCGGTGCGCGACTCGCTTGATCCGCGCATTTTGCTGCTCACCGCCGCCGTCACCTTCTGGGTAGGCGGATTTGACGTACTCTACGCTTGCCAGGACTACGATTTCGACCTGCGCAAAGGGTTGCATTCTATCCCGCGTTACCTGGGCATCGGCCGCTCCCTGCTGATCGCCCGGCTGTTTCACGCCGCCATGATGCTCTTGTTGCTGGCCCTGGTGCTCAGCTTTCATTTGGGCGCGCTGGGGCTGGCGGGCGTGGCCGTGGTCGGCCTTCTGCTGGCGTACGAGCATTCACTGGTTTCCCGCGACGATCTCAGCCGCCTCAATGCCGCCTTCTTTACCATGAACGGCGTGATTTCGGTGGTGTTCTTTCTGTTCGTGGCGGCCGATCTGCTGTGGCGAAGGTAGCTATCCGGGTGGTTTTATTTTTCAGCAGATTCGGTTATATCGCTCTTAACAGCGGCAACGATTTTGTAGTCGCGGCGCGGGGGAATCACACGAGGCTGTGACGAAGTACTGCCGCCTGCGCTATCATCATCTCGTGACCCAGACGCATCCGTTCCAGACCGACGCCGCGCGCTTGCAGCCCATTGCCCAAAAGGTTTTGCGCCGCGAGCGTCTCAGCGCCGCCGACGCGCTCACCCTTTACTCTTCACCCGATATTTTGGCTGTAGGCTGGCTCGCCAACCACGTGCGCGAGCGCCTGCACGGCGACAACACTTACTTCAACGTCAACCGCCACATCAATCCCACCAACGTGTGCGTGGCCGCTTGCCGCCTGTGTGCCTTTGGCCGCAAGAAGGACGTTCCTGGCGCCTACACCATGGCCCTCGAAGAAGCCTGGCAGACAGCTGCTTCCGGCTACACGGAGGCGGTCACCGAGTTTCACATCGTGGGCGGGCTCCACCCCGACCTGCCGTTCCAGTATTTCCTTGATCTCATCCGTGGTCTCAAGGAGCGCTTTCCCAGCGTGCACCTGAAGGCTTTCACCATGGTCGAGGTGGCGTACCTGTCGAAGCGCGCCAAACTCTCCATCCGCGAGACGCTGGAGCAACTTAAGGCGGCGGGCGTGGACTCGCTGCCCGGCGGCGGAGCGGAAATTTTCGCCGATCGCGTGCGCCACATCATCTGCGATCACAAAATTGACGGCGACCAGTGGCTGGATACGGCGCGCACTGCGCACCAACTCGGCCTGCATTCCAACGCTACCATGCTCTATGGTCACATTGAGCGCGACGAAGACCGGGTGGACCACCTGCTGAAGCTACGCACCCTGCAGGACGAAACCGGCGGCTTCCAGACCTTCATCCCCCTGGCCTTCCATCCCGCGAACACGCCGCTCGAGCACCTACCCACCACCACCGGCATGCTTGACCTGCGCCAGATTGCAGTCAGCCGCCTGGTGCTCGACAATTTCGCCCACATCAAGGCCTACTGGCAGATGCTGACCGCGCGCATCGCCCAGATCTCCTTGCGCTTCGGCGCTGACGACCTGGACGGCACGGTGATCGAAGAAAAGATTTATCACGACGCCGGGGCCACCACCCCGCAGGGCTTGCGCCGCCAGGAACTGGAGCGGTTGATCCGCGAAGCCGGCCGCGTGCCCATCGAGCGCGACACCCTCTATCGCCCCGTCACCCGCACCGAAACTTCCGTCACCGTGACGGTGTAGTTCCGTAAGGACGACTGAAAACGCTGTCCAAAAACACCCGCAGCCCCTCAACAAGGAAACAGTCAATCGGTTTCACCACAAAATCCTCCAGCCCGGAAATGCTGCATTTCAAGTAGCGCAGCGCGGTGATTTTTGCTGTCGAAAAATCCAGGTGCATGTCCTGCACGACGTATTCCCGCGGCCAAATCACCACCGACAGGTGTTGATCAATGATCCAGCGGGCGTAGTCTTCGTAAGAAGAAAATCGCTGGCGAAAGACCTCGCCAATGTGGGACATTTTACTTTGCTCTCCCTCGAACACCAGTTTCGGCGCCGACCCTGTGCCGGGCTCAATGGCAGCGGATAGGTGCGGAGACTCCCACCTTAGTGTCATGCGTCGCGCTCGTCGCAAAGGGAAGCAGCGCGCAAGGCGGCGGCCAAATAAGCTTAGCGCCAGGGAGTTGGTGACCGTTTGCATAAACAATACCGACGGCCTGGATTCCGCGCCCGACTCGGTCAGATGTCCGTAGAATCTCCAGTTGGACTGCATAACGCGTGGAGAGAATGCGCCAAACATTTGCGGCACACGTAGCGGTCGCGCGTGCTCCAGCGAAAACAGCAGAATGGTGAATAAGGTGGCTTCGTTGTCCTCAGGCAAATGCAGCGGCTCAAAGAGACCGGGAGCCAGGGCGGCAACATAGGATTTTCTCGCTAGGTAATTCAGATACAGGGCGCGTGGCACTTCGGCAACTATTTGCGCGTGCCAAGGACGGCGGCCGCTCCACCAGGAATCATCGGTCGAGAGCAGTGTGTTTTCTAAGCAACGGACAAAGCCGTAGGGAGACGGACTTTCATAAACGCCTGCCCGACCCTGCAACCTGGCTACTCCACCACGTTCCCATACATGGGAATGTCCTGCTGCACCAGGAACAGCAAGCTCTGCGCCCGGTCGGCCCAGTCGCTTTGCGGATATTGCGAGATAACCTGCTGCGCTGCCGCGATGGCGTGGGTCTTGGCCTGGTCGGAATCCTTGGGCTTTTCTTCGGTTTTATAAATCTGAATCAGGGCCGCCTGGCGCCAGGCCGCGTCGTAGAGAGCCTCGGCCGCATCGGGCGAACTGGGGTGCTCGCGCGCGTACTTCTCATACATTTCCGATTCTTTTTTGGGGCAGCTGGAAGCGCCCTGCCAGTCGCCGCACACCTTGTTCTCCAGCAACTGAAAGGCGGCGCGATCGGCCCACGGGGTGCGCGGATATTTCTTTATGACCTTCTTCATCAGGTCTTCATTCATGCCTTCGCGCAGGTAGGCCTGGCGGGCGTGGGAGGAAGGGCGGCTCATGACGTCGAGGCGGTCCAGTTGCCACTTGATGTCGGCCGCGCGGTAAAGGGCTTCTGCTGCCAGCTGCGAGTTGGGAAAATACTCTTCTGTCCGCAAGTAGAGAAAGTAAGCATCACCGGCGGCGCCTTTGCGGCCTCCGCGCCGGCTGGCTTCGGCCTCGGCATCGGTGGCGGCGCCGAACAGTATCTTGTCCCCATTGGGCGTCGAGGCGGTGACCACCCCCTTGCCCACAATCCAGCCGCTGATGTCACGAACATCGGCGATGTCGCTGTCCTCGTCCACCATGGGGTTTTCCGTGCGCTGGCCGGCAAGGGTGGCGAAGACATGCAGCCACTGGTTGCTGTGCTCGATGATGGCGACCTCGCGGCCGCGCTCGATCTGCGCCAGCTTGGCGGAGGTGGGATCGGGAGAAATGTAGATGGTGGCCTCGCGAACCATGACCCCACGCTGGGTTGCCGGCTCGGCGGCAAATGCGGAAAGCGAAAGCGAGAGCACTGCGATAAAAATGACGATTCCGTATTTGAAACGCATAATACCGATCCGTGTGGTGCCGCCCCTAAAGGGGCTCCTAATTCTTACGATGCGGTTCCCAGGGCTTACGCCCTGGGCTAAATGCTATGACGCCCTGCGGGCTGTTCTGCGGAGAATGGCATGTCAGCATCTACAACTGCGGGGCCAGCCAGCATCTCCAACTACCAACTACCAACTACCAACTACCAACTACCAACTACCAACTACCACCTACTAGCTACCAACTACCTGTGTCCGGATTCCCGATTAGTAACCCTGACTCCGACTACTTGCTTCCTCCCGGTTTTGCCGCGGTTTCGAACATCTCTGCCGCCTTCACCACAGTAATATTAGCGCGGGGAATGTTCAGAGGGTATGTTGCCCAGCGCTTGTCCTGGTCGAGCATCTCCTGTTTGTCGGGCGGAACGGGCTGCGCGATGTGGTATTCCTCCGCCGTCTTGGAATGCACGTCAGAATCCCCGGCTATGTCGTCCGCCAGTTTTCCGCCCTCCGCCTCGCTGGTCACAATGACATAATCGAGGTTCTGAGCCTGCAGGTATTTCTTGATGGCGGCATTCACCTGCTCGGGTGTGACCGCGTCTATGCGAGCCAGCATCTGCTCCAGGTAACCCTGGTCGCGCATGCCATAAAACGTGTCATCCAGGCGAT
>DASYWT010000266.1:0-2283 GCA_035935775.1 Terriglobales bacterium | reverse complement strand
CCTCAATGCCTTTCCCTACACCTCCGGGCACGTCATGATTGTCCCCTACCGGCATCTGGACGAACTGCAGAAGCTGCAGCGTGAGACGGCGCACGAAATGATGGATATTTCGCAGCACATGGAAGCCGTTCTGCGCCAGGTATACCGCCCGGACGGCATCAACCTGGGAATGAACATCGGGCAGGCGGCCGGAGCCGGCGTGGCCGGCCACATCCATGTGCACGTGCTGCCGCGCTGGTTTGCCGACACCAACTTCATGACCACCACTTCCGAGACTCGCGTCCTGCCGGAGGCGCTGGAAACCACCTATGAGCGGCTACGGGAAAAGATGGGAGGCTAGCCGTCAGCCATCAGCACTCAGCTGGTTTCTGACGGGCTGAATTACTGCCAGGCCGCACGGCCGCTCTCTCCCGCATCGTAAGCATGGGAGCAGACCAAAAAGGAGAGGCACACATGGCTCACTATCGCACGCTGCGCGACTTCAAACTGCCCGTAGCCGCAGATGTACGGGGCACAGCCGTTTACGGCTTGGAAGACGAAAAAATCGGCAAGTTGGACGACGTTATTCTGGATCACAGCACCGGCGACGTTAAGTATGCCGTCGTGGACAGCGGCGGTTGGCTCAAGAGCCACAAGTTCCTGGTGCCTGCAGACCGCATGTTTCCCTACGCCAAGCGGCCTGGCGATTTTGTCGTCGGCGTAACCAGGCAGCAGATCAAGGAGTTTCCCGCCTACAACGAGAAAACGCTCGAGTCGCAAGACGAATGGAAGAAATATCGGGACTCATATGACAAAGGCTGGCAGGACAGGCCTGTGCAGCACCATCATGCGTCGGACCGCGATATAACACCCCCGGAAACTCCTGGCGCACCGTCCTCAGCGGCGCCGGCGGACCGCGAATTGGATGCAGCCGACCTCTATCCTGAACCTATTCACGACAAGTTCAGCTCCGCCATGCCGAGCGGCGGCAAGTTGACCGAGCACCCCAGCGGCACCATTGATCGCGCGCAGAACGCGGCTTATGGCGACGATCCTCTGGGCTCGCGCTGGTCGGCCTTTCAGGAGCACCTGCGCCGCAACCGCGTGGACATTCAGGCCAGCTGCCCGCAATGCGCTCCCGCGCCCGAGAAGAAGCGCGACGTAGCGTAAAACCTTAACGCAGAGGTCGCAAAGCTTTATCGCTGAGCACGCGGAGGACATCAATTTAAGGCCACAACTCTGGGAAGGAACGTACGTCGGGGGAAACAAAAGTGCAAATTGGTTTCTAACTTTCTCTGCGTTCTCTGCATTAAGTTCTTCCGCGGCCTCTGCGTTGAAGGTTTTATTTCACCAGCCGCAACAGATCTTCTTCGCTGATCACGCTGACCCCCACCTCCCGGGCCTTGTCCAGCTTGGAGCCAGGGTCGGCACCGGCCACCACGTAGTCGGTTTTCTTGCTGACAGAGCCAGTCACTTTGCCGCCGGCATCTTCGATCATCTTCTTGGCCTCGTCGCGGCTGTGGTTCGCCAGGCTGCCGGTGAGTACGAAGGTTTTGCCCGCCAACTTGGTGCCTCTTTCCCGTTTTTTGCCGGTGAAAGTCAGCCCGGCCTTGCGCAGGCGCTCCACCAATTCGCGGTTCCTGGGCTCCTGGAAGAAGTCGTAGATGCTTTGGCCTACGCGCGGTCCAACTTCATTGACCTCCTGCAGTTCCTCCACGCTGGCCTGCATCAAGGCGTCGAGCGAGCCGAAGTGCTGCGCCAGGAACTCGGCGGTGCGCTCGCCCACAAAGCGGATGCCCAGCCCATAGATCACACGTTCCAGCGGCAGCTTGCGCGAGTTCTCGATTTCATCGAGCACGTTCTGGGCAGACTTGTCGCCCATGCGCTCTAGGCCAAGCAGGTCGCTCTTAGTTAGCTTGTAAATGTCGGCCACACTCTTGACCAGGCCACGCTCGGTGAGCTGGTTGACCAGCGCGTCGCCCATGCCCTCGATGTTCATCACCCCGCGCGAGGCGAAATGCAGGATGGTTTCGCGCAACTTGGCAGGGCAGTTGGCATTCACGCAGCGGTGGTCGGCCTCGCCCTCCACGCGTACCACGTGGCCGCCGCACTCCGGGCAGCGCTCGGGCATGTGGAACTCTTGGTGTCCGCGCGGGTGCTGCTTATCGTCGAGCACGCGTGTGACCTTGGGGATCACGTCGCCGCCGCGCTCCACTTCCACCCAGTCGCCGATCTTCACCCCCAGGCGCTCGATCTCGTCCGCATTGTGCAGGGTGGCGCGTGTAACGGTGGTGCCTCCAATGG
>DASYWT010000265.1:0-3167 GCA_035935775.1 Terriglobales bacterium | reverse complement strand
GCTGGCCACCATTCCTTTTGACGATCTGGACCAGGTGGCGGAACTCGCTAACCAGAATATGTACGGCCTGGCCGCAGCCATCTGGACCAACGACATCAAGAAAGCGCACGGCATGGCGCGCCGGCTGAAGGCGGGCACGGTATGGATTAACGCTTATAACCTGTACGACGCGGCCCTGCCTTTCGGTGGCTTCAAGCAGTCGGGCTTCGGCCGTGAACTGGGCAGGGAAGCGCTCGACCATTACACGGAAGTGAAGAGTGTGTGGGTGAATCTAGGCTGCTAGCTGTTAGCTCTTGGCTTTTGGCTGTTCGCTTTCGGGTTGAGCCAAGAGCTAAAGGCCAACAGCGAACTGACAATTGATAACTGAGGTTTTATGCCAGGCAAAGTAGCAAAAATCGGAACATTCAGCGACTGGGTGGGACTGTTCGAAGAATGGCGCAAGGAAGTGGGCGTTGATACGGGCGAAATAGCCGGTTTCCAGTTCCAGACCCTCTACGGGCAGATCGAGACGGAAGAGATCCAGTTCGGCCATTACAAGGGCCGGCGCAAGTGGGAGTCGGTGCGCCAGATCCCGACGCAAAACATGCGCGACGCGCTGCTGAACATGATCGTCTATCAGGGCGACACCGAGTTCGCCAGCGTGGAGCAGCAGCGCTATCTTTTCGAAAGCGCACCGACGGATTGGGACCGGCGGGCGCTCACTCGCGTGATGATTGAGGAAATGCGGCACGGCTGGCAGATGTGCGCCCTGCTGATCGAGCACTTCGGGCAGACCGGCCGAGTGGAGGCGCAGAAGATGCTGGAGCGCCGCGCCTACGAAAGCAAGCGCCTGCTCAATGCCTTCAACGAAATGGTGGACAACTGGATGGATCTGTATGCCTACACCGATTTCGTGGATCGCGACGGCAAGTTTCAGCTGCAGATGCTGAAGTACTCCGGCTTCGCGCCCCTGGGGCGCTCCATGTCCTACATGCTGCGCGAGGAGGCCTTCCACATGGGCACCGGCGACACGGGCCTGCGGCGCGTGGTGGAGGCGGGCGTGGTGCCGGCCTGGCTTATCCAGAAATATCTGAACAAGTGGATTTCCGAGTCGCACGACCTGTTCGGCACCGATCATTCTTCCTCCGCTCACTGGGCCTATGTGTGGGGCATCAAAGGCCGCTACGACGAGCCCAAGAACGAAAGCGCGCCCGACCTGGACGATGTGAACGACTACAACCGCCACCTCTATCACCAGGAGGTGACCACGCTGGTGGAGCGCTTTAACAACGCGCTGAGGCCGGACCAGCCGCGGCTCTACGTGCCCGACATCAAGTTCAATCGTACGATCGGGCGCTGGGCGGGGCAGAAGTTCCATCCGCATACGGGCGATGCGGTGGAGGAGAAGGCGTACGAGCAGCAGCGGAGCGAGTGGCTGCCAACGGCGGCCGACCACAAGCTGCTGCTGGACATTATCAACACCGAGAAAAAGTGGATTGTGCCGCGCACCGGAGCGCGCGATCCGTTGGAAACCATTGCCGAGCCGCGCAAGTCGGCGATTAACATCTAGGCTATCGGCTCTTGGCTATTAGCCATTAGCTAAAAGCTAAGAGCCAAGAGCTGATCATCTTGACAACGACAGTCCCTGACATTTCGGCCGCCAGCGGCTACACCATGGGCGAGCTCATGGTAACCGCCGCCGCGCGCGAAATCCGCGATGGCGAGGTCGTTTTTGTCGGCATGCGCCTGCCTCTGATCGCCTTTGTGGTGGCCAAGCGCACGCGTGCGCCGAATGCGGTGGGATTGTTCGAGAACGGCGTAATCCGCTCCACGCCGGCGCCCGAGCTGATCTACACCATGGCCGACCCGCCGAACATTCTCGGCGCTACCCAGTGCCTGGACATGCTGGCGGTGATGAGCTTGCTGCAGTCCGGCCGCGTGAATTTGGGATTTCTGGGCGCCGCCGAGGTGGATCGCTTCGGCAATCTGAACTCCACCCAGGTGGAGACCGGGAAGGGAATTGTTCGCCTGCCCGGCTCCGGCGGGGCGTGCGACATTGCTTCGCTGGCGCATCGCTTCGTGGTTCTGCTGGAGCATGATAAACGCCGGCTTCCTGAGCGCGTCTCCTACATCACCAGCCCGGGCAACGGCGATGGCCCTGGCTGGCGGAAGAAAATAGGTTTGCCGCGCGGCGGACCGTCGGCGGTGATCACCACGAAAGCGGTTTTGCGCTTTGGTGAGGACGGCGAGGCGTACCTGGCGTCTGTGCACCCGGGCGTGACCGTGGAAGATGTACTGAACAATACCGGCTGGAAGCTGCGCCTGGCCGATGAGGTAGGCATCACAGCGGTGCCCACGGCTGCCGAGCTGCAGGTGATTCGGGAGTACGACAAGGAAGGCTTCTGGACCAAATGAGTTTCTATTTCACCACAGAGACACAGAGGCACAGAGGAAAAATCACATCTTCTTTTGAGAATTGCGGGGATCGCACTTTTGTTGATTAGTGCACACCCAGTCCCGCAGGGACGGGATAGTAAAGCCCAGGACGGAAGTCCTGGGAAACCACGAAACAACGATCACGAGTCCCTTCAGGGACGGCACAAGGAAATTGAGATGGCAACGCAACCGAAATCGGAATTCTCCGCCATCGCGCTTGACTATGATGGCCCCATCGCCCGCATCGTACTCAACAATCCGCCGGTCAACGTCATCACCGTGCCCATGATGCAAGAACTTGTTGCTGCACTGGAGGAGGTTGAGGGCCGCCCAGAAATCGCCGCCCTGGTCCTGCGCGGCGCGGGCAAAGGGTTTTCCGCGGGCGTGGACGTGACCGCGCATACGCCCGACAAAGTACGCAACATGCTGGTCACCTTCCATGGCGTGGTGCGCATGCTGGCCGCTTCCAAGAAGGTGACCATCGCGGCCGTGCATGGCAGCTGCCTGGGTGGCGGCGCGGAACTGGCGGCGGTCTGCGACCTGGCCTTTACTACCGAGTCTGCCACCTGGGGCTTTCCTGAAATCAGCCTGGGTTGCTTCCCCCCGGTGGCCGCCGCGATGCTCGCCCAAGTGATTGGCCAGAAGCGCGCCGCCGACCTCATCCTGACCGGAAGAAAAATTACTGGCGACGCTGCCTTCAATATGGGTTTAGCGAACGAAGCCGTTCCTGAAGGCGAACTGGATGAACTGGT
>DASYWT010000264.1:0-5205 GCA_035935775.1 Terriglobales bacterium | reverse complement strand
TGGTTCCGGCTTCGAGCAGCATGCGGGTAACATGCCTGCCCAGGCCACCCGAGGCGCCGGTGACCAGCGCGGTCTTGCCGCTCAGGTTTTCCATGGCGCAAGAGATTCTACTGCCAGGGCATTGTGCTTTCGACGGTGTCGGCGGAAAAGCTCTTCTGGCCGCTGCCATCGCATTCCAGGCAGGTTACGGCTCTAATCTTCACGCCGCCCAGGGGATGGCCGGCCTGGTCGCCGGGAAAGGGGTACAAAATCATCCCCTGTCCGCTGCACATGGGGCAAATGCTGGGAAGGTAATCAGTGACTGGTTCGGCCTTAAGCTTGACACTACTTGCCATCGATCCGGGTTAGGTGGGGACTTTCGACGAGGAATGGTGCACTGAGTCTGCCAATCCGCTGGCGCCGGCCGATACTTTAGATTGTGCAAGTTGCGGCTGTTTTCGAAGACGCTTGGCCAGTTCTGGAAGGTAAAAGAAGTGCACATCAAAAGCCAACAATTTCTCGCTCGACCACTTGGACAACCGGCTGACACAATAAAAACTTGCCGGCAGATTCTTGGAGGCTGCTTAGCTGGCTGACAATTCTGACGGCACTGCCGTTCGTAGGAGAAACGCCACATGCGCGATGAGGAGCTGTTGCGGGAAGCTCTGGCAGAAGCCAAGGCCGGACTGGCAGAGGGTGGCCTTCCCATCGGCTCGGTGCTGGCGGACGCCCAGGGTGGCGTTGTCGCGCGCGGGCACAATCTGCGGGTGCAGAGTGGCGACCCAACTGCCCATGCGGAAGTGGTGTGCATCCGCAATGCCGGACGCCGGCGCGACTGGAGCCGCTTGACTCTGGTCAGCACTTTGAGCCCGTGCGTTATGTGCACCGGCACAGCCCTTTTGTTCAAGATTCCCCGCATGGTGATCGGTGAAAACCGGAATTTTCGTGGAGCTGAAGAGTTGTTCCGTGCTGCTGGTGTAGACCTCAACGTAATGGACAATGCGGAGTGCATCGCCCTGATGCGCGAGTTCATCTCCTCCCACCCAGATTTGTGGAACGAGGACATTGGCGACTGAGCCAGAACACGCCGCTCAGCCTCGGAATGCGGGTACGGGCGAGCACCTCTCCATATCATCCGGGAAAGCAAATCATGGGTAGAGGCAGACGTTTGGCTTTTACGACAAATTCATCTGCGTGTAACCCGCCATTAATATCCGCAGGCTAATCTCTTTTCGGTTCTCGGAAGATGCAGCACTCGAGGTGTTTCATGGCATTGCATGCGGAAGCGGCTCCTGAAGATGCGTCGGCTGAGCACGCATACCTGGTGAGCTTGACGCTGCAGGGGTTCCAACTGGCGAAGGACGCGGCGGCTCAGGTGGCGGATGCCCTGGGCTCGGGCGTGCCCGCGCTTTATGCCAAAGTGGAGGAATGCGAAAAGGAATTGGACCGACTGGACCGGGAACTCGACCAGCGGTTGAGCGCTGGTTTGGTGGGTGCGAGCGACCCCCAGCGGCGCGAACTGCTGGCGTGCATGAAATGCATGACCGATCTAGAGCGCATTGGCGATCTGGTGGCCAGCTTCGCCTCGACCGGGTGCGTCGTGGGGCCTCGCCTGGAGACCCGCGACGTGCAGGACCTGATCCGCATGGCGTCGGTCCTGGAAAAGATGTTGGCGGACGCTTACCAGGCCTTCGCCGGGCGCGATCTGAACCGCTCCATCAAGGTACTGCGCAGCGACGCAGAGCTTGACCGCTTACGCAACCTTGTTTTCGTCCGCCATATTGAGAATCCGGAAGGCGAGCCCTGCCGCGAGAGCATTCAGGTGCTCCTTATGGCGCAGGCTCTAGAGCGGGCGGGCGACCACGTGAAAAATGTGGCTGAAGAAGTTTGCCATTTCGTGAGCGGCAATACTCTGCGTCACGTTCTACGCAGCGCCAGCAAATCAGAGGAGCAGATGTTCCTCGAATGGCTCAAGCAGCGCCAGCCGGTCAAAGCCTGAACTGACATCCGAGCCCAACACGCGGCGGCATTAGCTATGCGCGCTCAGAAGGTGAGTGCCGGTCGGCATAGCCGCCTTGGAACTGTCCTCCGCCGTCACGAAAACCTCAAAGTTAAGGTTCCTGGTAGTAGTGGAGTAGGTTGCTTCCTGCTTATCGTTGACCTGCAGCATTCCATGGTTCTGCGGCGGTTGTCCGGCGGGCTGGACCCAGACCACATAGGCAGCTTTCGCCGGATGCAGCGCTTCCGGCATGGCCAAGTGCTTGGCCTGAATATTGATGTAAACAGTGCCGCTGGTGTCGTGCGAGACCCCCATGGTGGCGCTGGCGGCGGGCAGCATGGGGCTGATCTTCATCTGGCGGATTTGCTTGCCCCAGGCAGCCAGGGCAAACAGCAGTACCCCCGCAATAAGACCGAAATGGCGTCGCATATTTCTCTCCTGCTCTTTCGATGAGCGCTCTGCGTCTGTTGTTGTGCCCGCCGAATTGGGAAAGCCCGAAGCCATGCTGCTGCTGGACGGGGCATAGCGAACCCGCATGCGGGGCGCCGCTTCTAAGCAACCGGGGCAGGACGGCCGTTACCGGCCAAAGAGGGGACTTATGAAAAAGCTGATAGGTTTTGTTGTCATTCTGCTGCTCGCCGCCGCGGCCTTCGCCGATACGCCAAGCGACCGCATGCAGAAAGCCGGCCAGGTGCTGCATCAGATTATGGCTACGCCCGACAAGGGCATTCCCAATGAAGTCTTCGACAAAGCCAAGTGCGTGGCAGTAGTGCCGCACATGCTCAAAGGCGGCTTTATATTTGGAGCCAAGCACGGCAAAGGCGTGGCCATTTGCCGCACGCCCTCGGGTTGGAGCGCGCCCGAGTTCTTCACCATTGGTGGAGGAAGCTGGGGAGCCCAGATCGGGGTCGAAGGCGTAGACCTGGTGATGATGATCATGAACCAGCAGGGCATGGACCAGTTGCTGAAAAACCGTTTCCAGATAGGCGGCTCGGCTTCCGCTTCGGCGGGCCCGGTCGGCCGCCATGCCTCCGCCGGCGTGGACTGGAAGATGAATGCGCCCATCCTCACTTATTCGCGGAGCAAGGGCGTATTTGCCGGGGTGGACCTGGAAGGTGCTGTTATCGAGCCAGACGAAGATGCAATGCGCGAAGTCTACGGCCATGTGATACCCGCCAACGAGGTGCTGACCGGCAAGGTAAAAGTGCCGAAGTCGGGGGAGACATTCATTGCCGCCGTTAGCCAGGCCAACATGCAAGCCAAGGCCAGCAAGTAGGGCGACACATTCTCAACTCAACCGCGACCTCGCGTCACCCGGCGCGAGGTCCGCTTCCTCCCTCGCTTCCAGCCCTGCGCTCCGATTTGAATAGAGGCCTTTGCCCGGTATAATCCCGGTTTCTCGTCTATCTAACTGTGGGTGGAGGCCGGATGGCAGAAGACAAGCCTGGCGTTGGTTTGGCGCGGCGCGATTTTTTGCGCACCATGGCGGGAGGGGTGGTGGTTAGCGCCGGCACCCGCATGTTCGGGCGTACGCGTGTGCTCAGGGTTTCCGCGGCGGCGCCGCCTCCCGAGCACGACCGCCTGGAGCCGGACTGGTACCGCCGCAAAATCGCCCAGGTGCAAGGCGAGTTGGACAAGCGCGGACTGGACGCCCTTCTGCTTCTGCACGCGGTAAACGTCATTTACACCACGGGGTATTTCCATCTCTCCACTGAGCGGCCGCTGGCGGCCTTTATCCCGAAAACCGGCGATCCGGCGCTGTTCATCCCTGAACTGGAGGCGGACCAGGTCAAGTTGTGGTGGGTGAAGGACTACGAAACTTACTTCGATTATCCCGGCCCGGTGAACCGGGTGCGCTGGATAGCGGAGCGCATCGCGCGGCGGGGATTCGATCGCGCCCGTATCGGCATTGAAGAGCCGACCCAGGGGAGGCTCAACCAGTTGTGCCTGGGCGCGCCCAACGCCAGCTTCGTGACCGCCGACGACATCGTCGAGCACTTGCGCTGGGTGAAGGATGAGGATGAGCTGCGCATCATGCGCCGCGCCATGTATTTCGCCGATTACACGGTGCAGGCAGGGCGCGACTTCGTGACCCGGCACGGAGCGGTGACGGAAGACCAGATTCTGAAGGCCAGCGCTGACGCGGTGGCCGACAAAATGTCGCATGAGTTGCACGACGTGGTGGGAGTGGGCGTTGACGCACCGTTTGGCGGGCTGGTGCCCTTCGGCCGCCGTTCCGCTTTTCCCCACGCGGTGCCCAGCAAGGACGTTCTCAAGCGCGGCGACCCGCTGATTCTGAGTTTCGGGGCACAAGTTGGCGGTTACAACGTGGAGTGCGAGCGCTCTTTCTGCGTGGGCAAGCCCAGCGACTACGCCAAGCGCCTGTTCGACGCCATGCTGGCCGCGCACGATGCGGCGGCTTCAGCCATGAAGGAGGGCGCAGTCGCCGAGGACGTGGACAAACTGGGGCTGGACCAGATTCGCAGCGCGGGTTTCGCTTCCTTAATTCGCCATCGCTGCGGACACGGCATCGGACTGGAAGCGCACGAGTCGCCCTGGATCGCCGAGGGCGACAAGACTGTGCTCAAATCGGGCATGACCTTCAGTTGTGAGCCGGGAGTCTACGATCCCAATTTCGGTGGTTTCCGCCACTCCGACACAGTGGTGGTCACCAAGGCCGGCGGACAGATTGTCAACCAATATCCGATCCGTTTGCAGCAGATGATCATCGAAATCTGAGCGGCGGCGCTGGCGTTTTTGCCCTGTCCGCGCTACCTTGGATGCAGGATGCGGGGAAGGCTCGCCAGGACGATGTGGCTGCTTCTAGCCCTGAACGTCGCGGCCATTGGGATCTGCCCGCTTGCTCCGGCCATGCAGCAGAGCCGGGTACAAAAAAGCCACTGCCGGCATGAGCAACTGCCGCCGAGTGGCCAGCATTCCTGCTGTGTGAGTTTTCACCATCAACCGGCGCTGGTGCGCGTGATGGCAGAAAGATCTCCCGCCCTTGCCTTGTCGTCGTTGGTACTGCAGGTGCCAGTGCAAACTACACCAGTTGCCACGGTCGCGGCAGGCATTCTCGCTCCCAGTCCACCCTTACCCACCTCCGTGTTGCGCATCTAGCCTCCACGATTGCGTTTGCTGCCCACATAAAAAACAGCTGTCCCATTCTTTTGCGACGCGTTGTTGGAGGTCTATTTGCGAGCGTTCTTGCTCGTATCGGTGCTGTT
>DASYWT010000263.1:0-28817 GCA_035935775.1 Terriglobales bacterium | reverse complement strand
CTCAGGGCTGGCGGTTGCGATTCTTGTACTTTGGGCTATTCGCTGGCGTCGGCAGCTGCCGAAAATCGCCTTTTTCTTCTGCTCCGCTTTGTTTGCCCTTGATTGTCTCTTCGTGATCTGGCCACCGTTTGGGCATCGGTCTGCGCAGATGGTTTTACTCAGTGGCGGAGCCTTACTGTTTGCCATCTTCCTCACAGCCCTGTTCTTGCGCTTTACTTCCAGCCTGCGGACATTTGGGCAGATCACTCTGCCTGTGTTGGGAATTTACGCGCTCATCTACATTGGTGGCGGCGCTTGGTCGGCTAGTCATCAGGAGGAGGTCAAGACTGCCGCGCTTCGTCCCCGAACTGATTCCCCTAACGTGCTTCTGATCATCATGGATGCCGTAGGTGCGAACCATTTATCAACCTACGGATACGCCCGCACCACCAGTCCGCACCTGAGCGAACTCTCATCCCACAGTTTGTTGTTCGAGAAGGCTGTGGCTCCTTCCTCGTGGACACTGCCTTCCCACGCCTCCATGCTCACCGGCCGCTTGCCGAGTGAACACCACGCCGGGCAGTATAACTGGCGACTCGATGATCGCTTCCGCACTCTGGCTGAAGCTTTTCAGAATAACGGTTACCGCACCGCCGGCTTCTCGGGCAATACACTCCTGTTCAACCGACGGGTCGGTTTAGCTCGCGGCTACATCCATTTTGAAGACGGGAATCTGCTGGAGCGGTTGCTGCAGACCACTCTGGGGGAGCGGATTCAAACCCGCCTGGTTCGGGCAAATATCATTGACGACCTTGCCGGACGCCAGGACGCAGGCCAGATCAGTCAGAATGCCCTTGCCTGGATCCGGGCCGGTTCAGGGCCGTTTTTCGTGACTATCAACTACTTCGACGCACACGAGCCTTTGCTTCCGCCGCCGGCATTTTTTCACCGATTCTCCACCACCCTCAAGTCTCCGCTCAAAGGGCAATATAACTGGCCCGAAGATATTCAGCTCTCCCCCACGGAGGCAAAGGATGAAGTGGATGCCTACGACGCCTCCATCGCATACATTGATGAAGAAATCTCCACATTGCTGAATCGGCTCGCGGCGGCAGGCCTGCTGAAGAACACGATTGTGGTAGTTACTTCCGACCACGGCCAGGAATTCCAGGAGCACGGCTTCATGTTTCACGGCAAGGCTCTCTATTGGAACCTGCTGCATGCGCCGCTGCTCATTGATTGGCCGGGGCACGTGCCCGGCGGTGAGCAAATTGCCACTCCCGTGGCTCTACAGTCCCTGCCAGCCACCCTGCTGGACATGGCGGGAATTCCGGATCATTCCCTCCTCGGCCCCTCCTTGACGGCTCTGTGGAGCAATCCCGCCGCCGCTCAGGGCTGGCCATCGCCCGTGTCGGAGCTGGCGGAAATGGGCTTGCCGCGCTTCCCCAGCTACTACGGCGCAATGAAGTCGGTGGTTACCTCACAGTGGCACTATGTGCAGGGCGGAAGGTCGGGCCAGGAACTCCATGCCTGCTGCGACGACGAGCAGCACGACCTTGCCTCCACCATGCTCGGGACTGTGGTCAGCGCCGCCTTTCGCCAGCTGCTGAAGCAAGGCGGACCGCTTAACTCAGACGAGCTCAGGGCCGAGCTCCGTCGGCGGATATTGCAGGGCGGTTTGAAACAGGAGCCGGAAACATTGACGTTTAATAGTAAACAGAAAGTCACGAACCGTCAGCGCATGAACGATCAGTTACGCGCTTTGGGCTACGTGCCTTGATGTTTCCTATACTGCAGGGGAACAAGTTCTTTCTCCGATCCAGGACCAGAAAATTCAACTCACTCTTCCTGTCAAGCTGTCTCTATTTGTCGTATTCTAGACGTTCTGGATAAGCGCGAAACTGAGGAACAAAATGTTTTCTCGCCGTTCGCGGCTCATGCGTGCCAGTTGTGTGTTGAATGACCTGCTCGCCACGGCAGTGTCCTTCCTGCTGGCCTACGGCATTCGCGTGTGGGCGGGGCAACACAACTGGTTCGGCCTGCACGCCATTTACCCGTTTTCCGCCTACCTGCCCATTTTTGCGGCCATCGTTCTGCTCATTCCTCTGCTGGGGTATCTGCTAAACGCTTATCAGCATGTCGAACTCAAGCGTCCGCGCGATATCGCCACCGATGCGGTCAAGATGGTAGCCCTCGGCCTGCTGGCGCTGTTCACCGGCATGTTCTTTTTCCAGAGTCAGTACGTCAGCCGCGGCCTGCTGCTGGTTTTTGTCGGCCTGCAGTTTTTCCTGCTCGTAGGCAGCCGCTGGACGTTGCTGGCCGCCGGCACCTGGCTGCGGACCCGGCCGGAAAATCGCCGTCACTTCGTTATCGTTGGAACCTCGGAGAGTGCCGCCCAACTCGCCTCCCTGCTGGAGGAGGGCGCGAACCTCGGTCTCGAACTGCTGGCCTTCGCCTATGCCGGCAAGGAACAACCGCCTTCTCCCGCGGCCTTGCGCCAGCGTTATCCCGTCATGCCCGTGGAAAAACTGCCTGAGCTGCTGCACAGCCACGTGGTGGACGAGGTTCTGTTTGCTGTGAACCGCGAAGAACTGGCCGACCTGGAGTCCCTTATGCTGCAGTGCGAGCAGGAGGGAATCCACATGCGCATGCAGCTCGATTTCCTCCCCCGGGGCTTCAATCACGTGTTTGTGGAGCATCTCGGCCAGATACCGCTGCTGAGTTTTGCCAGCAGCCCGCAGAACGATTTCGCGCTGGCTTTCAAGCGCCTGGTTGACGTCATTGTCGCCGCCACCGCGCTCATCGCTCTCTTTCCCGTATTTCTCCTCTTCGCCGCCCTCATCAAGCTCACTTCGCGCGGCCCGGTGTTCTACCGCCAGACCCGTTGCGGGCTGGGTGGGCGGCGCTTCCGCTTGCTGAAATTTCGTTCCATGGTGGCCAACGCAGACCAAATGCTGCCCCAGCTGGAAAAATTTAACGAGCTAGACGGTCCCGCTTTCAAAATGCGCATCGACCCGCGCTGTACCGCGATCGGCCGTTGGATGCGCATGCTCAGCCTCGACGAATTGCCCCAGTTATGGAATGTACTCCTAGGCTACATGTCGTTGGTAGGGCCGCGCCCGCCTTTGCCGGAGGAGGTGGACCAGTACCAGTCCTGGCAACGGCGCCGGCTGCGCATGCGCCCGGGCATGACTTGCTTGTGGGCGCTGGAAGGACGCAGCCAGCTGCGCTTCGACAACTGGGTCCGCCTCGACCTGCTCTACATTGACAACTGGTCGGTGTGGCTCGATTTCAAAATTCTGCTCAAGACCATCCCCGCTGTTCTCTCGGGCCGCGGCGCGCATTAATCGCCATATTTCCCTTATTCGCGGATGACGCCTCTTCGCCCTGTGCGCTAGAATACCGGCCATTCAACAATGAATAGCGTGCGCCCAGCAGAACTTCGTCTCCGTGTAGTCTCGGCACTTGTTCTCGTGCTGTTTCTGGCTCTTGCCACAGGGCCGCTCGCGGCTCAAACTGCCCCGCCTGCGCCTCATCGTCCCATCATTGTGTTCATGACCGACTTCGGCACGGTGGATGACGCGGTCCCGATCTGCAAGGGCGTGATGTTGAGCATCGCCCCCGGGGCGCGCATCGTGGACCTCACCCATCAGGTGACACCCTTCTCCGTTGCCGATGGCGCCCGCTTCCTCTATGGCGCCACCCCTTATTACCCCGCCGGCAGCGTATTCGTGGTGGTGGTGGATCCTGGGGTCGGCACCAGCCGTAAGGCAGTCGTGGTTAAGTCCAAGCGCGGCCAGTATTTCGTCCTGCCCGATAACGGCCTCTTGACCATGGTTTTGGATCGTGACGGCCTGGAGGGCGCCCGCGAAATCACCAACCGCTCCTGGATGATTGGCAGCGGTATATCTTCCACCTTCCACGGGCGCGACATCTTCTCTCCCGCTGGAGCGCACCTGGCAGCCGGCGAAGATTGGACCCAGGTCGGTCCCGAACTCACGCAACTCGTCCGCCTCGACATCACGCCCTCACACCTGGACGCGGGCGGCATCAATGGCCAGGTGTTCGCGCTCGACGGCCCTTTCGGCAACCTCATCACCAACGTCAGCGGCGAGGAGTTCCTCAAGCTCGGGTATGTCCACGGTGAGAAGGTTCACATCAAGCTCGGCGATGACGACATGGTCCTGCCTTTTGTCCGGACTTTCGGCGATGTTCCGGTTGGCGAACCGCTGATCTTCATTGACTCCCGCGGCCGCTTCAGCCTGGCCGTGAACCAACGCAATTTCGCGCAGATTTACCACATCAAGCCCCCGGTGTCCCTGTTTATTGCCAAGAAATGAGCGCCAGCTCAGGGCCCTGTTGTTTGCTGTAGAGCCTGGGAACTGATGGACCAATTGCCTGCCCCCGCAGGAGGATCAGATGAACACGCAACCGCTCTATACCCACAGCTACCTGTCTCGTTATTGGCCTGCAGTCTGCGCCGCACTGTTGCTGAGTGTTTCGCTCTGCGCGCAGAGCTACCGCGGATCCATCCGCGGCACCGTGCGCGACGCCAGCGGCGCGCTTGTCCCCGGTGCCGCGATAAGTGCGAAAAATGTCGCCACCGGTGAAACGCGCACCACTACCAGCGGCCCCGATGGCGGCTACGTGCTCGCCGAACTGCCCGCCGGTCAATACGAAGTGAGCGCCAGCTCCGCCAGCCTGGCCAGCGTGACCGCCAGAGTGCTGGTGGCAGTGGGAGCCGACACCACCGCCGATTTTGACCTGGCCAAAGTGCGTACTGCCAATGAACAGGTGACGGTCACGGCCGCCGTGCCCGTCGTGGAGACCACGCGCGACGTGCTCGGGCAGGTGGTGGATCAGACCCTGGTCGGCCAGCTCCCGCTCAATGGCCGCGACTTCGGCAAGCTGGTGGCCCTGGTGCCGGGTGTCACCGTCGAACCCGCCGGCGTGGCCGGCAGCCAGGCCGGATTTGGCCAGTTCAACATTAATGGCAATCGCGACCGCTCCAACAACTACACGTTGGATGGCACCGACAACAACGATCCCTTCTTCAACAACTCGGCCCTCAACCAGGTCGGCATCACCGGCGCGCCCGCTTCCCTGTTGCCCATTGACGCTATTCAGGAATTCAACCTGCAGTCGAACTTCAGCGCCGAATACGGGCGCAACAGCGGTTCGGTAGTCAACATCATCACCAAATCGGGCGCCAATGACGTGCACGGCACCGTCTTCGAATATTTGCGCAACAGCGTTTTCGACGCCCGCAATTTTTTCAACGTGCGCACCAATCCCGACGGCAGCACCAATCCGCACTCACCTTTCAAGAACAATCAATTTGGCGGCTCGCTGGGCGTACCCATCATCAAGAACCGCACTTTCTTCTTTGGCGCTTATGAAGGACAGCGGGAGCGCGTGGGCTCAGACTTCCTGCTTTTCGTGCCCACCGAAGCGCAAAAGGCGGCGGCCAGATCTGTGGCGCTGGCCAACGGTATTACGGCGATTAATCCCGCCCTCGACCAGATCCTGAACTTCTTCCCTGCCGCCACGGGCTTCAACGGCAGCGCCGGCACGGCCGCCATCAGCGCCCAGGACAGGAATGATCTGGACAACTTCATCGTCAAAATAGACCACCAGCTCACCTCGCGCGAATCGCTCACCGGGCGTTACGCTTTCGCCCGCAGCGACCAGACCTTTCCCCTGGGTGCGATCGGCGGCTTCGGCAGCGGTTCGCGCCTGCCTCAGTTTGCCCAGACCTCGCCCACCCGCGTGCAGGTGATCTCCCTCAGCCTGCTCTCGACCCTCAGCGCCGACCGCATCAATGAAGTCCGCTTCGGCTACAGCCGCTACCGCACCAGCTTCAACTCCGTGGACGCCGGCTTCGACCCCGCCAGCATCGGCTTGAATCTGGGAACCGGCAAAACTGGGCTGCCCGAGTTTGATTTTTCCGGCTCTTTCGACAACCTGGGCGCCTCCGCCTTCAGCATTCCCCGCGGCCGGGTGAGCCAAAGTTTCCAATTCCTGGATAACTTCACCCTGGTCAGCGGCCGCAACACCTGGAAGTTCGGCGGCGAATTCCGCCGCTACGCCATTGACAACTTCAATGACAACCTGGAGCGCGGCCTCTTCGACGTCTTCGGTACCGGCCTCGCCAGCGACTCATCCATAGACGTTCTGGCCAACTTCTACCTTGGCTCCAACTTGTTCGTCTCCGCCAATACTGGAGACACCCGCCGCACCACCTACAACAATGGCCTGGCGTTCTTTGCCCAGGATGATTTCCGCGCGACTCCCACATTTACTCTGAACCTCGGCCTGCGCTGGGAATATTTCGGCCCGCTCAGCGAGAAGCACAATCTGCTCTCCAACCTGGCCAGCGACGGCACCCTCGCCACGGTGGGCACCCACGGCCTGGATGGCGCCTACAATCGCGACCTGAACAATTTCGGCCCGCGCCTGGGCTTTGCCTGGAGCCTGCGGCCCAAAACCGTGCTGCGCGCCGCCTATGGCATTTACTACGACTACATCCCCCAGGATTTGCTAATCGCTAACTTCACCACCTCGGCCGGCCTGGTTACCAATCCTGTGGGCTCGGTTCCGGTCTTGCCGCTGAACTTCAACCCCGCCGCCTACAACGGAAGTGCGGCTGGGCCTATTTTGGGTGGCAGCACCCCGCCTTTCAGCGTCTTTGTCACTCCCCGTAATTTCGCAACGCCTTACGTCCAGAACTTCAACCTGAACATTCAGCAGCAACTAGCGGAAAATTCCGCCTTCCAGATCAGCTACGTGGGCAGCAAAGGAACGCGCCTGACCCGCCTGCTCGACGCCAACCAGCCCGATATCAATGGCATACGGCCCAATCCCAATTTCAGCTTCGAAAACTTCCTGGCTACCGCGAGTTCCTCCACTTACCACTCGCTGCAGACCAGCTTCCGCAGCCAGAACTGGCGCGGTTTCTCTGGCTTTGCTTCCTATATCTTCTCCAAGTCGCTGGACGACGCCTCGGACGGAATTGACTTCAACTTTGCTACCGCCGCTTTGCCACAGAATTCCTTCGACCTTCACGCCGAGCATGGGCCTTCCACCTTTGATACACGTCACCGGTTCACGGCCGCCCTCGACTACGCCGTTCCAAAACTGTCGCGCCTGCCGAGCAAGCTGGCCCAGGGTTGGACCCTGAACTCCATCATCAGCGTGCAGTCCGGGCGTCCGATCCCTATCATCACCTCGACTGATACCAGCGCCTTGCCTTCCGCCTTCATCACGCCATCCAACTTCCACCAGCGACCCAATCTTTTGCCGGGCGTTAATCCCATTCTGGCGAACTGGACTCCCACTACCGGCTACCTCAATCCACTCGCCTTCCAACAGCCCGCCTTCGGCACATTCGGCAACCTGGGACGCGACGCCATCTTCGGTCCCGGCTACTGGGATGTGGATTTCTCCCTGGCCAAGAGCACGCAGATTTATGAGCGGCTGAACTTGCAGTTCCGCGCCGAGTTTTTCAACATCTTCAACCACCCGAACTTTGCCTTGCCCAACGGCTCGATTACACCGGGAATTAATTCCGACGGCACAGTGAACACCGGGGCTGGTTCGGCTGGGCTGATCACCCAGACCCCAGATGTCGCCCAGGGCAATCCCGGCCTGGGAGGCGGCGGGCCGCGCGTTATCCAGTTCGGCCTACGGCTTAGTTTCTAGATGGAAGGCGTTAACAGCCCGAGGCCCGCTTTAGCGCGATAAGGGCGTGGGAATTACGTGCGTGGAATCTCGGCGAAACTCAAAGCGCAACAGCCAGTTCCTCGCCGGGTTTGGCCCTTGCGGCTCCAGGGAAGCGAATTTCCATGCCTGCGCCGCCTCCATGGCCAGGCGAGCAAAATATTTGCTCGGTCCGGCGGAATCGAACCTGGCGCCAGTCACGTTACCGGCTTCGTCGAGCGCCACTCTTATCCGCACGCGAATGGTGCCCTGAATCGTGTCCCGGGCGCTTTTCGGCACTTTCGGCAATACCTCGCGGACCACTGCCCCGTGCTGCGGGCCCTGAGCAGGCGTTTTCGCGACGGGAGCTGGGCGCGGGGCGGGAGTTGAGGCCGGCTCTGCCGCTGGAGCCGGGGCCTGCCGCACCGGGCTGGCGCCTTCATCGGCCGATGCCCGCGTCTGCATCGGTGCAGCGGACTCAGCGCTATGTCGAGGACGGCTGTACACCCACCCGATGGTAAGAATCGCCAATATCGCCCCCAGGGCAATTGCCGGAGCGAGATAAAGTTTCCTGCTTCGGTCCTGCTTCGGGCGCGGCTCAACTCCCTGCTGGGGAGGTGAAGCAGGCGCCAGCCGGGCCGCGATTTCGCTTACTGTCCATCGCTGTTTGGGGTCGAGACACAGGCAGTGATGCACCACATCCGCCAGCGGCGCGGGGACAGAGGCGGGCAGCGGCGGTTTCATTCCTCCGGCTTCCACCACCGGCACCTTTCGGGTGAGCACCTCGGCCAGCGTCATGCCCAGCGACCATACATCCCCCGCAGGAGAGAGCCCTTCCTTCGCGGTTTCCGGCGGGTAATAGACACTAGGCGGCCCCAACGCGCTGCCGGGTTCCCCTGCCAGGCATAGCCCGTCAGCGGAGATTTTTACTCGCTCCTGGACGCCCATGATGTTGGCCGGCTTGATGTGACCATGTACAAAGCCCCGAGCGTGAAGGTAGGCGAGCGCATCCAGAACGGGCGGCAACATCTCCTGGCACTCTTGTGGAGTTAGCGCCCGGGTCGGAACTACCTGCGACAAGTCTTCGTCCGCATACTCCATCAGCAGGTAGAGAAACTCCTCTTGTTGCCCCAGGAGGCAGCGCCCCATCTCGAAGACCCTCACCAGGTGAGGGTGCGACATCTTCCCCGCCTCGGACCAGCGGCTTAGCTGACGGGCGGCGTTATGCGCGGCTATCAGCTTGATGGCGGCCTTCCCCGGCTCCCCCTGGGGGCGTGCGGTCAGAAACACCGCCCCGTGGTCGGATCCGCCCAGGTACCGAGCCAGGCGGAACTTCCCGCCAACGAACTGACCTTCCAAATGTTTCCAGGATCGCATCATCGTGCCCTCCAGCATCACTGCCGGCGGCAGCGAATGCTTGGAGTCCCGTGCTGGTCTCGAATGCGATGCTATCACTTCTGTAAATCGTTCCATGGGCAAGAGCCGGTTGGCATCCTTAAAATCGCAAGATGGCTATATTTTCCCCTGAATTGGGTCCAGGCAGGACGAGCGATTGGGTTACGGAAGGAGTAGGGCGCACTGCCTCCAATGGTCCAGCAGAAAAGGACCATAGGCATCTGTACCTTGCTTGAAGGCCACGACGTGCAGGTCGCCTTTTCACACCCGACTTCGGTTTTTATTTCGGAAACGCCCAGCTGAACCTGCCAACATCTCATCACCAGCGCTCAGTGCCCGTGCAGCAGCTATGGGACAGCATTCTTTGGTAACCAGGTTGCCAATTGTCGTGCCTGTTTGCTTCCGGCTAACATGGCAAAATCTAAACTTTAAACTGGGATGGGAATGGTGCGTTTCTTTCTGAAGAGAGAATTTCTTATCTGCCTGGTGTTGTTCTTGCCAACTCTTGCGTTGGCTGCAAGTTCCGCTATGTTGACCGTGGGGGAGGGCGATTCCAGTCTTAACGGCAACCATGTTCTTCGTTCCTCGGCCTTATTTATCGGCGACACCGTTGCCACCAAGCCCGATTCAGTCGCGAGCATCAACGCCGAGGGCTCCATGGTCCTGGTTTTGGCGGATTCCTCGGTCCAGTTTGAGGGTAACTCTGTAAACATGGGCCACGGCGGCGTGGTGGTTACAACTTCCCAGGCTATGGCCGTACGCGCGGGCAAGCTGACCATTGCCCCCGTTGCCCAAGGCTCGGCAAAATTCGAGGTCTCGGATTCCGACGGAATGGTCCAGATCGCTGCCCGGGAAGGCGCACTGACCATTAACGACGGCGCCTCCACGACCATCCTGCAGGAAGGCCAGCAAACGACCCGTCAGGATTCAGACCAGGAGGGGGGCCATAAGACCGAAAAGGGTGCCCCGCCCACCGGCAACGGCCTTCACATATCAAAAAAGACCGCAATTATCATCATCGGTAGCGCTGCCGCGGCCGGAACCACGGCTGCCATTCTGCTTACCACCGGAAACGGCTCCCATCCCGTCAGCCCCGCGGTTCCTTAGGAACTCTACCCCGAGCCGATTTTCAACGGCCCCTCTAACCAGCTGCAAAATCCACAGCTCTGGCACCTGAGTGCCATTCCGCTTCTTCTTTCCCCGCAGTAGCTTATGAGCGATTCCGGCCCGGGTTTCTCAGTTCGCCAAAGCTAAAATCAGCGAGGGTTATATGGGCAGCAGCTTTGTACAAAACCTGGCCTTCGACGAGCCCAACGGATACGAACTTTCTCACGAGACGTTCGCGCCGGCGCCCGGCCGAGTCGAGCAAGCGCTGGACGCGCTCGGGCCCAGCCTGATCGCGATGGGTGGCTTAGCACTGTTTGGATGCGCCCTCGTCGTTGCTTTTCGAATCATCGCCCTCGACGCTGCTCATGAACTTCGGCAACCGTCCATTGATTTTGCCATTTGTGGCGCCATTGCACTTCTCGGTTTGACCATCAGCTGGGTCCACCTGGGCGACAATTCCAAAACTGCGACGGAAGACATCGCCGAAGAGAGCATCGCGCCGCCCGCGCCCGTTCGGTCGCGCAGGCAAGTCCGCCGGCAGAACGGCCAGGCTTGCCCTTTCTGTGGTCAAAACATGATGGGTGTGGGATCAGCCCTCTACCGCTGTCACACTTGCGGCCACCTCGAAGGCCGCGGGCCTGTTTCCTTTCTAGATTCGACCTCCTTTTGCAACTGCGCTCACTGCCGTCAGAACTCGTAGCTCGCCCTGGAAGCCGGGCTGCAATAGAGCAATGACCTCGGTAACCTTCTAACGGGAAGCCTTTCCGACCTACCATTCTTGTGCATGCTTCTGCAGTCCATGGTGTTGTCGCGAGACACCGACAAGGTTGCTGTCCTGATGCGCGCCTTTTCGCGCCTGGATATTGACGTGGTGGTGTGCAGCGAACCCAGCTCCGCCATGGCCCTGATGGATCGCAAAAAATTCGAGGCTGTGGTTATTGACTTCAGCGTGCCTGGCGCCGACGAGTTGCTGAAGGAAATGCGCCGGCAACGCGAAAACAAGACCATGATTGCCGCCATTCTGGGCGGCGAAACCAGCGTCAGTGAAGCCTTCACCATGGGCGCAAAGTTCGTCCTCTATGAGCCGATCACTCTGGACCGCGCTCTTCAAGGCCTGCGCGCCGTCAAGAGCCTGAGGTACCCGCAACGGCGGCAGCAACTGCGCAAGCCGGCGTACGCGCCAGTTTGTCTCAAGTTCACTCCCGGCCACGAAGTCAAAGCCGTGGTCTTGAACGTGAGCGAGGGAGGAATTGCAGTGCGGCTTTCCGAAGCCGCCACCGTCCGCCAGACAGTGCGCGCCCGCTTCAACCTGCCGGGAATCCGCGAGGCTATAGATGTACAAGGCCAGATCGCGTGGGCTGACAAGCATGGTCGCGCCGGCATCCGCTTTGTCCACGTTTCCAGCCAACTGCATACACGGTTGAAACAATGGCTCTTCCCCGCCCTGCGGGAAAGCAAAGCGGAGCGCTGAGAGCGCCCCAACTCTGCCCCGCCGAATAACCTTAGTTTCTGAACCAGACCAATCCTGGCGACAATCCCACCCCACGGTTACCGTGGTCATCTTCCGGGCTGTGACGGCGGAAGGTTATGCTCGTGCCATCATCTGGGGCCCCGCCAGACTCCACTCAGGGTGTGCAGGTTGTTCAAGCGAACTAGCGTCGCGTGGTTTGTGGCGGCCGGGATCCTGGCCTGCAGCCAGGTATTTTTTTCCTTGCTCCTCCCCAACGGCTACACCCTTCACGTCTTCTCTGACGGCCTTCAAACCTTGCTCCTGCTGGCGTGCTATCTGACTACTCTGCCGAACCAGGTCGGAGGTCGCGGCAGTTCCTCTACATTCTGGACGCTGCTCTCCCTTGGTTTTGCCTTATGGCTCCTCAACCAGGTGCTGTGGACTTTTTACGAAGCGGTGCTCCAGGCCCCGCCTCCATCCGGTTTCTGGGGCGACGTGGTCTTGTATCTGCACGTCGTGCCTATGATGATGGCTTTGGCCGTGCGCCCACACGTGCACCAGGACGAGAATCCCAGCCTTCTCCACATCGCGAATGCCGGCATGGTCATCGTGTGGTGGCTGTACCTGTACCTGTATTTCGTTACTCCCTGGCGTACGATTGCCCATCTTCCCAGTTGGTGGGATCAGAATTACAACGTGGTCTACGGCGCGGCCAACATCTCTCTGGCGCTGCTGGCGGGCGTGTCGTTGTGGAAGAGCGCCGGTAAATGGCGGACCCTGTACGCGCATCTCTTCGCGGCCGCTTCCCTCTACGCCGTCGGCTCCTTCATGGCCAGCGTCGCCATTGATAAGGGCGATTACTATTCCGGCAGCGTGTACGATATTCCTCTTGTCCTGGCTTTGGCATGGTATGCCGGTCTGGGACTGGTGGCACGCGACTTGGGCCTCAATCGCCAGGCAGCGGAGGACCAGCCCTCAACCCGTCTTGTCTGGGGAACACCACTTGCGGTAGCCGCAGTGCTCTCTGTGCCGATTGTAGAACTGCGAGAGATGTTCGTCAGCGATGTGCCCGCTGCCATGGTTACGTACCGCTCCCTTCTTTCCGTGGCCACTACTCTTATCTTGTTTGGCTTCTTTCTCTTACGAGGAAAAGCCTTGCGCAGGGTTCGGTCTTCGCGGCTCGCACTGGCGGCGGCGGACACAGGCTCGTCCGGGGCCTGAACCACACAATTGACGCCCGTTTCCCGGGCCTTGCAGCCTTTCCGCAGAAGGGTATAATTGCTGGACAACTCTGGCCGACAGAGCTGAATCCTAAGCGGATTCAGGGACAAAACGCGGCAGCGACCACGACCGCGTACGAGGACGGACAGCCCGACAACCAGGACCAGGACCCGGCATCCTCATGATGCGTAAATCTGTTGTCTTTGTGGCTGTTTGCCTTGCGCTTTCGATCTCCAGCTTGGCGCAGGGCGGCCCGCTCCAGTGTAGTCTCTCCGTTGTCCCAGCCAGCGGCGTAGTGCCGCCACCGCTTACGGTCACAGCCACTGTTAATTGCACCGACACCGCAAGCCCCATCGCGTCTGTGACTCTGGATTGGGGTGATGGTTCTCCGGTGATGAACATCCCGGCTTCATTCTCGGGGCCGCACACGTACAACACAGTCGGCACCTTTGTCGTGACTGTAACCGCGACGGACCTGGCGTTGAACACCTTCCAGGTCACCCAGACTGTTACAGTCACACCCAATCTGCCGCCCACGTGCACACTGACGGTAACGCCCCCCAGCGGCAGTGCTCCGCTGCCCGTGACCGCCACCGGCAGCTGCACCGACCCGGACGGCGATACGCTGAACGAAGTGCTGGACTGGGGTGACCATACGACGAGCCCAGGCCCCAGCGGCACCCATACCTACAACAAGGCGGACAATTATAAGGTCACGCTCACGGCCACTGATCCTGCGAACCTCACCGGTTCGGCTACCCAGAACGTCAGCGTCAGCCGCAATCAGACTCCCACCTGTACACTGACCGTGGTGCCCACCAGCGGCCCCGCCCCGCTTCCGGTTTCTGCGACGGCAATTTGCAGTGACAAAGATGACGATCCGCTGACAACACTGCTCTCCTGGGGCGATGGCGCGACTACGAACAGCGCTACCGGCACGCACACCTACACCAACTCAGGTAACTTTACTGTTACGGTTACCGCAACTGATCCAGTGGGCAATGTGGGGACCGCGTCGCAACCGGTCAGCGTAGCCACAACCACACCCGTTTGCAGCGTGCTGGTTTCGCCCACCGCGGGCAATGCTCCGCTGGCGGTCAGCGCACAGGCTACCTGTTCCGATGCCGGCAACGACCTCAGCTCCGTGGTGACCGATTTCGGCGACGGCTTCTACCAGATGGGAAACAATCCCACGCACACTTATGTCAGCGGCGGCAGCTATACCGTCACCGTGGTGGCCCATGATAAGGCCGGCAATGCCTCCCAGCCTGTGACCCAAAAGCTCACGGTGAGTGATGATCCCGCGCTGTTCGTGGGCATCGGCGGCGGCCAGGTAGCGGCGTTCAGCCGTTCCGGCAGTCATCAGACCACGCTCAATTCAAATCAGGGCGGCTCGATGACCGGAATGAACTTCGATGCCGTCAATAACCTCTACAGCACCAATTTCACCGCCGACACGGTGAGCCGGTTCAACGGCAGCAACACGCTCATGGGAACTTTCGGCAGCGGTTACAACTGCAAGCCCGAATCCATCGTATTCGACCAGTCGGGCAACGCCTATGTGGGTGAAACCGGGTGCAGCCACGCCATTCTGAAATTTGACGCCTACGGCAATCTGGAAGCCGCGTATTCCGTTGCCACCGAACAGGAGGGCAGCGACTGGATTGACCTCGCCGCCGATCAGTGCACCATTTTCTACACTTCGCAAGGTTCGTCGGTTCTGCGTTACAACGCATGCAGCAAGCAGCAAATGCCCGCTTTCGCCACCGGCCTGAGCACCGGTCTGGGAGTCAAGATACTTCCCGATGGCAGCGTTCTGGTGGCAGACAAGCAGGACGTCGTCCGCTTTGACTCCGGTGGTCGGAAAATCATGACCTACAACGCCTCCGGCGAGAATTGTTTTGTCAGTGTCACGCTGGATTCCGACAATGCCTCCTTCTGGGCGGCGGACTATTGCAGCTCCGACGTGGTTGAATTCAACATCAATTCGGGCAATGAGGTGGCCAAATTCAATTCCGGAACAGCGGCCAACACCGTCTACGGGATCAGCGAACGCATAGATCCACCCAGGGTGACGCCAGCCGGCGCGCTGACCCCCACCCCGGCACAGGCCAGCGTCAGCGGGGGCCAGGCGGCAACTTTCACCCTAGGCTTCAACCCCAATGGCGCTGCCGCCAGCCAGACCTTCACCTTCTCCTGCGCCGGCCTGCCGGCTAATAGCTCGTGCTCCTTCTCACCGGCTAGCGTGCAGGCAGGGAGCGGGCCAGTGAGCACGCAGCTCACTCTCAGCACCGCCGGAGCCACGGCGAAGCTGTCGTCGCCCGGAAAACCCTCCGCCTGGCTGCTGGCGCTATCGTTCCCCTGGTTCGGAGTGGTTCTTGCCGTCTTCGGCGGAGAGCGAAACCGGCGCCGCGCAAGGCTCTTGCTCCTGGGCCTGCTGCTGGCTTGCCTGATTCCCCTGCTCTCCTGCAGCGGCGCCAGCGGGGGCAGTTCTTCGTCACCGCCGCCGCCCAGCAATCCCGCGGCTCCACCCACGCCGGGCAGTACGACGCCTTCGGGAACTTATACGGTTGTGATTCATGCCACCTCGACGGGAGGGGCACAGAGTTCGACGGCGGTAACGTTGACCGTCCAGTAAGGAGTATTCAAATGCGCGCAGAAAGCAGGCAGCACGGGATTACGACCAACAGGAACTCGCTGTCACGGCAGACGCTGGCGCTTATGCTTTGTGCGCTGCTCGCCCAAGCGACGCTTTCCGCGGGCCAGAGCTATCCCGCTCCCGAAAATGTGGGGGCTGTCATTGGCGTCAAGGCCGGAGCCACTCTGGACAACCAGCCGCTAGACAAAGCCGGGCCGCTGACGCGCAATGCCGTCTTGCGCACCAACCATATTGGGCGGGTCAGAATCCGCTTGCGCGACGGGGAGGTGCTGAGTCTGGGCGCCAACACCGAACTGCAGGTCGTGCGCGACAATCCGATGGCGGAAATAGCGGAAGTGCGGGTGCACTCCGGGCAAGTGCGCAGTGAGGTGGCTCGCTTCCACAAAAGCGAAGCCGGCTACGACATAACCACCCCCCAGGCCCACATTACCTCCCACGGAAACGGCGATTTTTATCTCAACGTCGCCTCAGCCAGCACCCGTGTGATCGTGTACTCCGGAATCGTGCTGGTGCAGCCGCTGCACGGGCCCAGCACCGCGCCCGTGGACGTCGCCGCCGGGCAAACCGTCGTGGTCAACCCGGGCATGGTAAGTCGCCTCGAGCTGACCGCGGAGGACCAGGAGCAGGACAGCATGTGGCAAACTTCCTTCCCCTCTGATTCGCTGACCCAGAGCAATCGTCCGGCGCCCAGCCACAAGAAGCTTTACATCATCCTGGGCGCGGCGGGAGCGGCCGTCGGCGGCATTGCCCTGGCGATGCGCGGCGGCTCCTCCAAGAGTTCCGCGCCCGCTTCGCCTACCATTCCGAGTTCGGTGCCTACCATCCCGGCGCAGTAATAACGTGGGCACACAGGGCCTCGGGAAAACGCGTCGCCAAACCCCGAGGTAGTAAATTGGGAACATGGGACACTTGCGGCGGCGTGCTCCTCTAATCCTGGCTGTCCTCCTGCTGCTGTTCATTTTGTTTCTGGGCTACGCCGGGCGTCTTCTGGTGGTGGACCAACCGCAGCGGTCGGACGCCATCGTAGTGCTGGCCGGCGGCCGCGACAATCGCTACTACAAGGGCCTGGAGATGCTGGGCGCAGGTTATGGAAGAATCCTCTTCCTCGACGCACGCACCGATGTTGTTCAGTTTGGCCGTACGCCCTTCAGCATGGGCCAGGAATTCCTCCAGGCCCGCGCCGGCCCCATGCAGGACAAAACCACGATGTGCCCCATTTGGGGAGATTCAACCTACGAAGAGGCTGTGCATATAGATAATTGCCTGCGCCCTACCGGCGCTCACCGCGTGCTGCTCGTCACCTCCGAGTACCACACACGCCGTGCTTTTCAAATCATTCGCGTGCGCTTGCCGCAATACCAGTGGTCGGTAGCCGCCGCCTACAATCCTTATGATTTCGGGGTGAACTGGTGGCAGCACCGCGAGTGGGCGAAAACTACTCTGCTCGAATGGACCAAGCTTGTCTGGTGGGAAATAGTTGACCGTTGGCGATAGGAGTTGCCGAAGCGTGTCTTCACGCCGCGCCAACACGCCTTTCGGCTGAGTTCCTGATGTGGTACCACCCGGGGACCGCGGCCTATGCTCTTGTAGTAAGATTACGGGAATGTCAGCACCGCACAATTAACGCAGTCTGACGTTAACCTTGGGGGTGCCATGCACTTTGGCTTCATTCTTTACGGTGGTCCCGACCAATTAATGCCTCTTACGTCGGGCCTGGCCGCTGCTTTTGCGTTTCTTCTCATCTTCTGGAACAAGGTTATGATCATGGTGGGCAAGATCGGCAGGCTCTTTCGCAGGTCAGACCCCAGCAAGAATGAACTGGCACCCACCTCTCCGTCAGAGTCATCGGAGCCCGCGGCCAAACACTAGGCCGGCAGTCGTGATTTACAATTCCCACATTCTCCGTTGCTTTCCGGGCGGGCCAGGCGAAGCCTCTCAACCATTCGCCTGTCTGATATGAAAATCTGCATCCTTGGACTGGACGGTGCCACCCTGCAACTGATCTTCGGCGACGAGCGCCTGGCGAATGTCCGCCGCCTGATGGAACTGGGCGTCTATGGTGAACTTCAGAGCACCGTTCCACCCGGCGCCGTGCCCGGTTGGATCTGCCTGGCCACCAGTCAGGACCCCGGCTCACTCGGCATCTACGGCCTGCGAAATCGGCCTGATTGTTCTTACTCCGCGCCTGTCCCTGCCGCTTCTACCGGGGTCCAGGCGGCTTTATGGGACCAAGTGGCGGCAGCGGGCAAGAAAACCATCGTGGTTGCGGTGCCTCCGATCTTCCCGCACCAGCGCATCGCGGGCGTCAGCATCGGCCGCTCTCTTACTTCCGATCCGGCAGGCGATGAGTTCACTTTCCCTGCCGGCCTCAAGGACATTATTCATGAGCTCATGGGTGATTATCCCGCGGACATAAATTTTGCCGGCCAGAGCCAGGACGAATTGCGCGAGCGGATTTTCGACATGAGCCGCAAGCACTGGGAGGCGGTTCGCTGGTTGCTGCGCGAGCAGGAGTGGGACTACTTTCATTTTGTGGATGCCGGCCTGGACCGCGTCCAACGGGCCTTTTGGCGGTATTTCGATCCCCAGCACCCGCAATATCAGCCCGGCAGCCCTTACCAGGAAGTCATTTCCGATTACCACCTCTGGCTCGATGAACAGGTCGGCAGCGTGCTGGAACTTCTGGATGCGGAAACCGTCTTGCTTCTGGTCTCCACGAATGGCGCGCGGGCTCTGGATGGAGGATTCGCCATTAATCAGTGGCTACAGCGGGAAGGATTGCTGGTGTTGAACCAGCCGCCGGGCCCAGGCATCACTCCTTTCGACCGGCTCAACATCAACTGGACCCGCACCAGGGTCTGGGGTGGCGGCGGCCCCTGCGCTTCGCTCTACTTCAACGTCCAGGGCCGTGAACCTCAGGGAGTCATCCCCGCGCAAGACTACGAAGCATTCCGGGATGAGCTCAAGACAAGGCTGGAATCGCTATGCGAGGACGGCGGCCGGCCGCTGCAGCCTCAGGTGTTTAAGCCTAACCGGCTTTATCGTCAGACGCGAAATGTTGCTCCCGACCTCATCGTGCAACTCAACGAGGGCCGCCGCCCTGCAATCGAAAGCGTTGGTCATCCCGGGCTTTATGTCCGGGATGTGGCTGATGGTTGCACTCCCGCCACACCTGGCATATTTGTGCTGACTGCTCCGAACTGCCCGCTGAATGGCGCATATGAAGGCGCGCACTTGCTCGACATGGCGCCCACTGTACTCGACCTTGCCGGCTACGAAATTCCAGCTTCGACACAAGGCCGCTCCTTAGTTGCGGGAATGGAGAAGAGACGCGGCGACGCCGGTCCAGACAGCGATCAGATCATTCTCGACCGCCTGGCCGGCCTGGGCTACGTTTGATCGCGGTCGCGCCCAAACGCGGCGGCGTTGCAACCTGGAGACTCAGGAACTAGCGGTGCGCCAGTCCGTCTCTCGCCGGCGTAGCGCCCGATGGCGCCGTGCACTCCTTGCGCTCGGCCGGTTCGAAATTGGCCAGACGCGCCTCAGTCTGACTGAGGAAACGTCCGCTCCTGGTCCGCCCGTACGAACCCGATCCCGGGCAGTAATACAGACCTGTCTTGAGGTCCACCCAAACCTTAACCAGGGCGTTCGCACCTGAGGGCAACGCCACGTCTCGCGCCGGTGCAGACAAATGCAGGACAGCCGCAACCTGCGGGAAGTAGCGCACCACCATCTCTTTGTTGATCCCAAAGGTGCTGACGATAACCGCTCCCAGGATCATCAACGCCACCGCTACATCGCCGATTGTGGACCTCCCCGGAGGCTTTGGTCGTGGTTTCAGGCCTGTCTCGTCGTTCACAACCTCGGGCTGCGGCGGAGTTGGGTCAGCCGACAGTCCAAAGGAGAACAGGGGCATGCCTGGTGTCTCAGAATCGGTCTTGAAACCTGTGGTAGCCATGTTCGCGTCCTTTGACTCAGCTCAGCTTGCTGCCGATCTCGCTGAACACAGTGTTGGAGCTCTTGCCTATCAGTCGTATGGTCATCAACGTAACCGTCAGCACTACGGCTAACATCACGGCATACTCGGCTACATCTTGAGCACTGTCATCGGACCAGAAGCGGCGCAGCAGTTGAGTCATTTTCAAGTTCCTGGAAATCAGCAATTGGGGATGCCCGCTAAAGTGCAGTTGGCCTGCCATTCCCGCGCGCGCAAATGGATGATTGCACGTGTAGTTGCTGCGGCTTCTTAAAGCGCGGAAATGCCTCTATGTGAAATGTTTTGCAATCACAGGCAGGCCTGTTCTCTTTATGGGAAAAGTGAAGTTACTTTGGTAACGCGCTCTGATAGAGCACGATCCTGATTATGCTGAAGTCACGCTCCTCGGCCCGGCTGTAGCGAGCGGCAAAGATGCTGTGCATACGATCGGTGAGTGGGTCCGGTCCCCAGTTCTGCACCAGCCACAGGCGCCGGTACTGTTCAGGAAGATGAGGAAGCAAAGCGAAGTCCGGTTGCGTTCCCTTTAGCAGGCGGGCATCCGCGCGCGGCGGGAATACCACCATGGGAGCGGGATATTGCGGCCAGCGCGGACGATAGTACTCGTATGCCAGCCGTGCCAGAGGATGATAGAAGAGCACCGCGTCGCCAGGCTGCGTCTGCGAGAGCATGTAATGCACCGCGCCCCGCCAGTCCTGCTCCGGCGGATCGAACCCCGTGCGGTAATAATCGGTCACACCTCGCAACGATAACCAGCTGATCGCCAGCAGCACCCCCGCCATCAGCCATCTCGGACGAATTACGTCCAGTCCCGCTGCCACCAGCAGCACAAAAGCTGGAAGGCAGAAGATCAGGTAGCGAGCGACGAACATCGGCTTCAGCATGGAGATGGCCACCGTCATCGCCACGGGCACCACCAGCCACATCCAAACCAAGGCGCCGCCCCAAAGGACTTGTGTCCCTTCGCGTGCCGGCAAGCGGAGCATCCTGACCAGCGCCAGCGCCAGGCCGGTCGCACATAGCAGCAGCAACGCCAGGCCGCTGCGTCCGCTCAACAGAATCGCCAGGTCATAGAGATCTCGCCACGTGGTCGGTTGTACCCAGCTCACCTGGCCGCGGTTCTTCGTGGCTACAAACAGCACCGCCGGAATCGCCAGAACAACGATGATGCCGCTGCTGATCAGGAACCGCCGCCAGGGAAAGACCCCCTTGCGCAGGGCCGCAGCCAGCCAGAACACCGGCAGCATGAAAGCGGCAAAAAAATGCGCGTACATGCCCAGCGCCAGTGCGATCACCAGCCCCACCCAGTTCCCTTTTTTCTGCGGCGCATCCACACATCTCACGAAGAACCAGCAGGCCAGCACCACAAGAAAAGCGAAAAGGCTATAACCGCGCGCCTCCTGGGCGTAGCGCACATCGAATGCGTTCACCGCCAGCAGAAGCGCGGCAATCATTCCCACTGTTTCTGAGAACAACCTGCGTCCCAGGAGATAAACGAATGGGATAGCCGCCACCGCCGGCAGCGCCGAAAGCAGCCGTACCACGAACTCGCTTTGCCCCAGATGCATCCAGCCGCGCAAGAGCGTGTAGTACAGGCCTTCATTCAGTTCCCAGCTCAGCACAACGTTGCGGAAGCCGGCAGGATCCAGGCGGGCGATGGAGACGCTGACAATCTCGTCCAGCCAAAAACTCTTCTTGCCCAGATAGAGCAGCCGCAGGAGGGCCGCGAGCGCCGTGATCCCGCTGATCACAGCGATGCGAACCCGCGGCGTGAACCGGTTCTCTCCGGAAGGCGCCTCGGGTGCGGGCTTCAGTTGGACGCTGGGCTCAGGCATGTTGCAGCTGGTGCTTCAGAATACACCGCGCAAGAAAGAAAGCCTTGTGTCAAGGGCGCTCTCGCCCATGCGCCGACGGCGTCGCCGGCCTGCGGGACCTTTGCCACCAGTGCCACGGGTTTGTATCAGGCCACGCCTTCAGGCGTGCCCGCAATAAGCACAGAAAAATGGCGGCTTTAGCCGCTGCCTGAATTATCGTCCTGCGCTCATCCCGTCAGGCCTCAGCATGCGGTTGAAAAACTCGGCTGTCGCTTTGTAGCCCGCCACCCAATTGCGCCATAGCAGCATGTCGTGCGCTTCGTCCGGAAACACCAGTTGTTCGAAGCGCACATGATTGGCCCGCAGCCGCTGCGCCAGGTCCACGGTCTGGCTGAAAGGAACGTCCGGATCATCATCCCCCTGAATCAGCAGCACGGGCGATTGCCAATGCTCGACCGACGCATCCGGCGACGATTCCCACGCCAGCTTTTTCGCCGCTTCCGCATCGGGAGCATTCTTAAACCCGGGTTCGCCGGCAATCAATACCGACCAGTCGTGTACGCCGGCAAAGTCCACCCCAGCGGCAAAGATATCGGAGTTGCGCGACAGGCCCATCGCGGTGAGGAGCCCGCCGTAGGAACCGCCCCACAGCCCAATGCGGTGGGGATCAACGATGGGCAAGCCTTGCAGGTAGCGTGCTGCGGCCACGATGTCCTGATACTCAGCCGCTCCCCTCGGCCCGCAATGAGGAGCCTCACGAAACGCCCGCCCGTACATGATCCCCATGCGGTAATTCACCGAGAGCACCACGTAACCCAGACTCGTCAGATATTGGTTCTCGGCGTACGCATTGTGGTAATAGCCCATGTAGTGGAAGCCGAGCATCATCTGGCGTATGGGGCCGCCGTGCATCCAGACCAGCGCCGGACCCGGGCGGGTGCGGCCCCGGGGCACGAAAAGCTGGCCGTGGATTTGCAACCCGTCGGCGCTGGGGAAGATGACTTGTCTCGGCGTTACCAATTGCCCGGATGGAAAATCCGCCGGCAGCGCCTCTTTCGCCAGTATCTCGCGGCCACCCCGCGTAAGCAGGTAGGGCATGGCCGGCGTGGTCGCCGTAGAGCCTAAGCAAACTATATAGCGGCCGTCGCCGGTCTCCACCGGCTTCCATTCCATGCTCTCGCCGCGGGTAAGCGCTTGCGGCGTTCCCCCATCCACCGCCACGCGCCACAAGTGCCGCCGATCCACATCGTCCTGATTGGAGGAATACAGAATGCTGTGCCGATCGCTGCTGAGCGTCACGTCCTCCACTTCGAACTGACCGGGCGTGAGCAAGGTTGGCGCCCCGCCCGTGGCGCGGATGGAATACAGGTGGTTCCAGCCGTCATGTTCCGAAGCGAATACGATGCGGTCTGCGGCGGCAAAACTAAAAGAAACATCTTCGGTCAGCTCGGGGAACGAATCATCCATGCCCGGCCCGCTGTGCCAGACCTCGTGTCCCGCACCGGTCGTGGCATCCGCCACCCAGATCGCCCAGGGATGCGTGCGCTCAGGGATGAAGGGCAATCCGCGCTCGTTGCCGGGCTGGCGCACGAATGCGACTTGCTTCCCGTCCGGCGACCACCGCGGCAGGGAGTCGCGGTCCACGCTGGGCGCGAGGTAGAGAATGCTGTCGCGGCCGAAATCATAAACTCCGATGAAGTTATGGTCCCCCCGCTGGCTGGCAAAGGCGATGCGCTTGCCGTCCGGCGACCAGCGCGGACTCACGTTCTCTCCCCGCGCCTCGGCCAGCTGCCGTGCCGCGCCTCCCCTGGCCACCGGCGCAATCCACAACTCCTTCTTCCCTGCCCATGCCACCGATTTGCCGTCCGGTGAAATCTGCAGATCCTCGCAGTCCTCGCCGGTGCAGTTGATGTCTCCCAGCAGCCGTGGCTCTCCCCCAGCCACATCCACCGCAAACACCTGATGCTTGGCGCCATGCACATTGCTGGTGGGATTGGTCACCTCGCTGTTGTCTTCGAACAGCTCGGTCCCGCGCACATACACCGCGGTGGCGCCATCCGGCGTGAGCGCCAACGCGGGAATATCCTGGCCGTCGTCAGCCGTGTAATGAGTAATGGCGTGAGCGCCGAAGCCGGGCGCATCCGCCACCCAGATATTGCGCACGCCGCGCTGGTTGAACACCCAGGCTACGCGATCGCTCTTGGCGGCGGACACCAGGTGGTCGGGGAAGGAGTAGCTCATTACCTGTTCCAGGGTGAACCCGGCCCAGGCAGCGGAAACCAGGCAGAGAACGGCAATCAGACAGGACAAACAACGCAGGGTTTTGGGGAGCATGACGCGCCAGCCTACGCCATCGGCCGCGCGCTTGCCAAGCGCCATCCCCTACGTACGTGGAGGATAACCCCCGATGACCTCTGTTGAGCGGCGTTCCTGTGGGTCTGGCTGGCCTTCAGGCTTTGCCATACCTCTGAATTCTTACAGGTTTGTTTACGAAAGCCGCTCTTCTTGCATCCAAGAACTTGCACTCAAAGCGGCAGTTTGCACTCTTGCCCCCGGAAGAGGTTACGATACCCTGCATGTTGGCTCATCCACCGAACCGCAGGCTGGCGCTACGAGTCCTTTGCCTGCTCCTGTTCTTGCTGACTGCAGCCCCGCCCTCGCTCAGCTACTCCGTGCTCAGCCATGAGGAGGTAGTGGACCTTGTGTGGGCCGATTCCATCCGCCCCTGGCTGATGCAGCGCTTCCCCAACGCCACCCGCGACGACCTGCGCCGCGCCCATGCCTATGCCTATGGCGGCTGCCTCATCCAGGACATGGGCTACTATCCGTTTGGCAACAAGCGTTTCAGCGATCTGACTCACTACGTGCGCAGCGGCGACTTTGTCGAGGCTTTGTTTGCCGAGGCCACCGACCTCAACGAATTCTCCTTTGCGCTGGGAGCCCTGGCGCATTACGCCTCCGATCTCAACGGTCATCCTTACATCAATCGCGCGGTAGCCGTGCGCTTTCCCAGCCTGCGCCAGAAGTATGGTGACTCCGTAACTTACGAGGACGATCCCAAAGCTCACATCCGCACCGAGTTCGGCTTCGACGTCACCCAGGTCGCCAAGAACCGCTTTGCCTCCGATCGCTACCACGACTTCATCGGCTTCGAAGTGGCCACACCTCTGCTGGAACGCGCCTTCAAGCGCACTTACGGAATCCCGCTCACTGACCTCATCCACAACGAGGACCTGGCCATCGGCACTTATCGCCGCGGTATCAGCAAGGTTATCCCGGAAATGACCAAGGTCGCGCTGCTCATCAAGCCTGCTGATCTGGTGCAGGAAAAACACGACCGCAATCAGAAACGGTTCCTTTACCACGTTTCCCGCGCCTACTACGAGCGGGAGTGGGGCAGCCAGTACCGCCGGCCCGGCTTCGGCGCCCGCTTCCTGGCCTTCCTCTTTCACCTCATCCCCAAGTTCGGACCCTTCCGGGCGGTGGACTTCGTGCTCCCCAACCAGCAGACGGAAGACATGTACCTGAAGAGCATGGATGTGACGCTTACGAATTACCGCCGTTTGCTGGCTGATGTGAAAGCCAACAACTTGCACTTGCACGACCGCGATTTCGACACCGGCGGTGTGACCCGCGCGGGCGAATACAAACTCACCGACCAAACCTACGCCGCCCTCCTCGATGGCCTCGCGCGGCGGCATTTCGATACCGTCACTCCAGAACTGCGCGCCAACATTCTTGATTTCTATAGCAATCTCGATGCTCCCATTGCCACCAAGAAACACCACAAAGAATGGCAGCGGACATTAACCCAGTTGCAGCAACTGAAAGATGTTCAGGTGGTGGCCACACCGGCTCTCGCGCCCGCCGACTAGGCAAGGCGTAACCCTGCCAGTACGGCGGTAAGAGGAGAAAACCCTACACCTGGCGCCCGCCGGCGTCGTCCAAAGCGCTGATCCTGAACGGGCGGCCCACAGAACAGTGTCTGTTTGATGCTACTGGCCTCCACGGACCGGCACCAAGGTAATCTTCCGGCGGTTCCCGCCGACACTATCATCCACAACAGACGGACTCCAGCTTGGCGCACAGCCACCGGTGTCTCTTTTGTGCTCGCCATGAGATGTTGCCGACAATCGGTGCAACTAACGCCGGCATGGAACCTGGTTCGGCCGTGTGTGCGCTTCGCTCTCTACCTGCTAGGCAGCCTGGTGTTGTCCATGCTTACCTTCGTGCCCGCCCTGGCTGCCGACTCCAATCCTGACTGGTCCTCTCAAGTCCAGATTGCGGTCAAACAGGGTGACTTGGACAAAGCACTCGCCTTGACGGAAGCAAGAATCGCTGCCGACTCCTCTGACCTGGAGGCTCACGGCTGGAGGGCTCGCCTGCTCGCCTGGAAAAATCGGCACGCCGAAGCCGCGCTCGAATACCGCTTCGTTCTTTCGCAAAAGCCGAACGACGTGGACATGCTGCTGGGTCTTGCCGACGTGCTGCACTGGGACGGGAAAGACTCCGAAGCCCTTGAGGTTCTGAATCAAGCTCAGTCACTGGCGCCCGGACGGCCCGAGCTGCTCGTCCGTCGTGGGCGAGTTCTAGCCGCGTTGAAAAGAAAGGCGGAAGCACGCTCCAATTTTCGCCAGGCTCTAGCCCTGAACAGTGCTGATCAAGATGCTCGGCTGGGGCTGGAATCGCTGGCTGGTGAAAGCCGTCATCAGCTGCGAATCGGGACCGATGTTGACAGCTTTAACTATACCGACACCGCCGCCACCGAAACCCTCTCCCTGGCCTCTAAATGGAGTTCTTCCTGGACCACGAGCGTCGCTTTTGACGTCTATCAGCGTTTTGGCCAGCGCGCCGGAAAGTTCACCGGAACGCTCACCCGCAACCTCACCCGAAGCGATTGGCTGACCGTCGGCGGAGCTGGAGCGCATGACCACGGTGTCATTCCTAAATCGGAAGCCTTGTTCGGCTACGGTCACGGCCTGCGCCTGAGCAATCCCGTCATCCGTGGTCTTGAAGTTTCTTACGATCAGCACTGGTATTGGTACTCCACCGCTCGTATTCTCACCGTCGGCGGCACCGCTCTGGTCTACTTCCCTCGCGAGTGGACCTGGCTTCTGTCCATCAACGCGGCCCGCAGCGCTTTCTCCGGTGTGCCCGGCCACGACTGGCAGCCTAACGGCCGCACCCGCCTGAGCTTCCCGCTTCTACGCCGGCTGTCTGGAAATCTGACTTTTGCTGTCGGTTCAGAATCATTCGCGGAAGTTGACCAGACCGGGCGTTTTGCCGCCCGTACCTTCGGCGGTGGCCTGCGTTACGCCCTCAACAATACCCAGGACATCACCGGCTACGTGGCGGTGCAGGACCGTTCCCAGGGACGGAGCGAAACCAGCGCGGGAGTGAGCTATGGCTTCCGTTTTTGACGTGCTGCCGGCCGAACTCGTCCTCAAGGGAATTCTTGTCTCGGCTGTCGCCATCGCTTGTCTCATCGCCTTCATTGTCTTCCGGCGCTGGTATCGGGGCCGGTATTTCCAGCGCCTGAATTGCGCCACCATGCAAATCCGTCAGCAATGGGCTGAGATCGTCAGCGGCGCGGCTCCTGCCCAGAATTGGCGGGCCAATCCCTTCACCTCCGAAATTGTCGAATCCATCCTTTTAGACAGCATAGAAGTTGCGTCCCAGCAGGAACTGACGCAGTTGCTCAATTGTCTGCGCGTGAGCGGGTTGCTGGACGATCGAATCTATCAGGCCCGCCATCGAAAAGGATGGAACCGGCGTGTGGCGCTGGTCGCGCTGGGCCGCACCCGGGCTCCGGAGGCGGTTCCGGCCCTGGCCGAGGCTCTCAGCGACACCGCCAGCGATCCGGACATGCGTATGGCCGCCATCCGCGGTCTGGGCCGTAGCGCCTTGCCCGAGGCTGCCGCTCCCATCGTCGAGGGCCTGCTCTCCGGCGAACTCACCGGCTTCCCCGATTTCCCCATCAAGAACGCCCTGGCCAACTGCTGCCGCTCTAACGCAAAGCTGTTGGTTTCTTATCTGCCGTCTGCATCCGGACCGGCCCGTGAACTGCTGGCGCGTGTGCTCGGCGAGGTAGCCTCGGCGGACCTGGGCGACGAACTTCTGGTCTTGGCCACCGATCCCCTGCCGGAAGTGAGAGCCTCTGCCGCCAGGGCAATGGCCCACAGCGATCCCGATCTTGCCTTCCCTACACTCGCCGTGTTGGCTAACGATCCCGAGTGGTTTGTGCGCCTCCGCGCGGTCGTCGCCGTTGGCTTCCTCGAGGACAAGAGAAAAATCCGCGTTCTGCTGCGCGCGGTTTGCGACCTGAACCGCCACGTGCGCCAGCGCGCCGCAACCGTCCTGGCCAAAATGGAACCGGACCTGAACGAGATTCTGATCAAAATTGTTTCCACCGAAGACCGCTACGCGCTCCAGGCCTTCATCTCGGAACTGGATCGTTCCGGCCGATTCGACGCCGTCGTCAAGGCCCTGGAATCCGACTCCGACCGCCGGTTTGCCGCCCCCATCCTGCTGCGTTCGCTCAATCAGGGTAAGGCCAGTTTGGAGCTGACGGGCAACAAATCCCAAGAGGTTGCGCCCTGAATGATTGCTCTGGTCCAGCTCCTCACGGTGGTCCTCTTCCTCTACTACCTGGCTTCCAACGTCATTTATGTGTTTTTGCTGGCCGCAGCCACTCACAAAAGCATGTCTCACCAGCAAAGGCTTAGCAGCATCCGCCTGGAGAACCTCTCCCAGTCCTCGTTTACGCCTCCTATTTCTCTGGTCGTCCCCGCGCACAACGAAGCGGGAAGCATTGTCGAGTCCGTTGGAGCGCTTCTGCAATTGGAGTACCCGAATCTGGAAATCATCGTCGTGAACGACGGTTCCAAGGATGACACCCTGGAGCGCCTGACCCAGGCCTATGAGCTCGTGCCCGCGCATATGCTTTATGTGCCGGAAATCGTGACCGCTCGCGTGAAGCGCCTCTACAAGAGCCTGCGTCAGAGTCGCCTGCTGGTGGTGGACAAGGAATCGGCCGGCAACAAGGCTGACGCCGTCAATGCCGGTCTGAACGCGTGCGGCTCGCCTTTTGTCTGCGTGGTGGACGCCGATTCGCTTCTGGAGCGCGATTCCCTGCTGCGCATCGTTTCCGGCATTTTTTCCGACCCCGGTTCCGCCGTGGCTGCCGGCGGCATCGTGCGCGTTCTGAACGGTTGCTCTGTGGTCGAAGGCCGCCTCCAGGAAATACGCTTGCCCCGCCGGCCGATTGAAATTCTGCAAGTCATCGAGTACCTGCGCGCCTTTCTGGTGGGGAGAGAAGCCTGGGCCTACTTCAACATGCTGCCCATCATTTCCGGCGCTTTCGGCATCTTCCGGCGCGATCTTGTTCTCCGTATCGGCGGTTTCCGCACCCGCGCCATCGGCGAGGACATTGACCTGGTGGTCCGTCTCCACCGTTTTTTGCGCGAGCAGGGCATGGAATACCGCATCAGCTTTGTTCCC
>DASYWT010000262.1:0-13038 GCA_035935775.1 Terriglobales bacterium | reverse complement strand
GACTGCACGCGCGGCAGCGCGTCCGCGTGGAGCGACTGGCCTTGTTTAGCGACCACCACAATGTTGGCGCCGTACTTGCGGAATTCCGTGCGCAGCTTGGCCTGGACATCCACATACAAATTCAGCATGGCAGTGGCAACTGCGGCGGCAACCACTACCGCCAGCAGGGCGGATAGCACGCGTCCGCGGCGGACCAGCGAGGCGCGCAGCAGCATGCGCAGGAACATGCGGTGCTTGGCCGGGCGGCGAGTTGGAGTGGTCGCGCTCATGCGTCTGCCCTCAGTGCATTAACCGGATCGAAGCGCATGGCGCGGAAAATGGCCACGGCGCTGCCGGCAAAGGTCACGACTGCCGCAATCCCCAGGATCACGGGGAAGAGCACCGGTTCTACCCCGATCTGTGAATTGAAAATGCTGCGGCCGATCTCGCGGGCAAGCAGGCTGCCGCCGACGAAGCCCGCAACCCCTCCCAGCGCGGCCAGTAAGACCGCCTCGGCAAAGAACACGGAAGCTACGGTGAAATTAGCAGCGCCCAGTGCTTTCATCAGCCCGATCTCGTTGCGGCGCTCAAAAATGGCAGTGGCCATGGCGGCGGAAACCGCCAGCGCCGAAGCCAGCAGCGCAGCCAGCGTGATCAGCAGCATCAGGCCCTTAATGCGGGTCAGCACTGTGCCTTCTGTATTCGCCACCTGCCGTATGGGTTCAACGCGCGCGTGCGGAAGCGCCTGCTGCAACACGTAGGCGATGGACTGAACATAAGGCGAGCACGACCACCGTTCCAGCATGGCCGGCGACATGGTTTTGGGATCGCGGAGGGCGAGCGCGTCTTCCGGCTTGGTGAGGGCGCTGACATAGACGCGGCGCACCGCGCCCGGACGGCCAAGAATTTCCTGCGCCACGGGCAGGGGGGCCACGACCTGATTATCTTCCGCGCCGCCGGTGGTCAGAATGCCGGCCACGCGCCGGCTTTGGCCGTTGATGGCGACGGTGTCGCCCGGCTTGCGGCCCAGTTTTTCAGCCAGATTTGTCCCCAGCAGCACGTCGCCCGAATCATCGCGCGGCCAGGCGCCGCTCACCTTCCACCACGGATTCGTGGTGCGCACGCCGGTGACGAACGATTCGTGATCGTAGGCCAGTTGCCTGGCAAAGTAGGTGCCCAGGACTTCCACAGATTCCGTGTGCGCTCCGGCGTTCAGGCTTGCGCGCACGGGCAGCATGGGCGCGAAGCCGACAATGTTGTTTTTCCAGAAGGTGCCCTTGATGCGGAGGACGTCGGCTTCGTTGAGAAACGCGCCATCGGTGGGCGGCTTCAAGTCCACGCCGGCGATCTCCACATCCAGCGTGTCCGCCTGCGGTGTAATCAGCAGGTTGGCGCCATAGCTGCGCAGTTCCTGGTTGATCTTGTCGCCAATGTTGGTGGCCACGGCAATCATGGCGGTGGCAACCGCCACGCCCAGCGCGATGGCCACACCTGCCAGCAGCTTGCGCCGCCGCTGCCTCCGGAAGGATTCAAACACCAGGCGGGGAAACATGGGCTACTTCTGGAAGTAGCGGGTTCCCGCCGCCACTTCCGCCTCCGTGATCAGCACCATCCCGCCGTTCACTGTGGCCTGCAGGGGAACGGGATTGCAGCCACCGGGGTGGCCCACGGTAGCGCCGTTGATGGGCGCGCCGCAGTTCTTGCACACCACGCCCTGGCTGGTTTTGTAATAACCCACCCCGCCGCAGATTTCGCAGGCGTCAAACACCGTGGCCACGCTGCCATCGGGCTTGCGATACAGCCAGAAGCGCACCGGGACGCCGTTTTCAGTGGCCACGTAGCGGTGCAGATCGCCATCGGCAACCTGGGCGACGGGGATGCTGATGCGCCCATTGTTGAAGGCGACCGGGGTGGCGGGCGAGAGCGCGCTCACGCTCTTGGTGTAAACGAATTCCGCCGTGACCAGCACGATGAACAGGAAGCAGTTGGCATAAACCGAAACCATCCACAGGCGCTCACGGCGGGCGCTCCACATGGCTTTGCGGCGCTCGGCGGGCGAGGCGGGTTCGGGCGCGGGCTGCCGGCGCTTCATTTCGAACAGCACCATGAGCGCGGCCAGCGCCAGGATGGTCACAAAGAAGAACACCTCGTTGGTGACGATGGGCCCGATCAGCGCCATCTCGCGCTTGCTGGAGGGCAGCACGCCGTTTTCCGAAAGCTCGTGCAGGCCGGAGACCACCAACTGCACGCCCACGAAGATCAGGATTACGCTGGTGATACGGAAAAACTTGCGCAGGTTGATGCGCACCGAGCCCTTTACGAACATCACGCCAAATACGATGGCGAGGGCAATGCCCAGCACAGTGCCCAGGAAGCTCATCAGCGCGCTGGAATTGAGGGAAACAGCAGAGAGGAGGAGAACGGTCTCCACACCTTCGCGCAGCACCAGGAGGAAGACAAAGAGGAACAGGCCGGCCTGCGAGCCACGGTCGGCCAGCAGGCCAACTTTGCCCTCGATTCTGCCCTTCATGCTGCGCGCGGTCTTCATCATGAACACCACCATGGTGACCACGAAGAAGGCGGCGGCCAGCATGACCCAGCCTTCAAAAATGTCCTGGTTCAGATCGAGGCGCGAGACGATGACGGCAGCGCCGATGCTGCCCAGGAAGGCGGCGGCCAGGGCGGCGTAAACCGCGCGGCGCAGGTCGAGGCGGCCGATCTTGGCCAGATAGGCGAGGGTGATGCCGACGATCAGGGCGGCCTCCACGCCTTCGCGGAGGGTGATAATGAAGGCATCAATCATGCGGGGGGACCAAATTGAAAATGAATTTCATTTTCAACTTCCAAGCATACTGCCCCCGCCCACCCCGGTCAACGCGAGTTGTCACAGACGGCTGTGATAAGCATTCCATGGCGCCGGACGGCCAGTGAGTGGTTGCCCGCCGCCCCCCGGAGGCCCGCCTCCCGCCTGAGCCGAGGGGGGAAGTTCGGCCTAACAGAACATCCGCCCGCTGGCCGCCTGCGTCTAAGAACATGCACGCCGGAGGAACCAAGCGTTTGCTTCGCAAGGTAGTGGCGCGGTCGCCCGCTGAAATGGACTGTTTGCGCCCGGTCTGGGACCACCTTTATCACCTTGGCACACCAACCCTGTTTCAAAGCTTCGCCTGGAACCGCCTGTCGGCGGCATGGTTTGCCGGCCGGGAAGAACCGTATATCGTGCTGGTGGAAAGTGACGCCGGCACGGCTTTAATTCCGGGGGCCATTGCCGATCATGGATTTACCCTTCTGGGCGAGGCCCTGTTCGACTACCGCGACGTCCTCGGGCAAGGCGATTCCTCGGTGCTGCGCCAGGCCTGGCAGGAGGTGGCGGCTCTGAAGCTGCCGATCTTCTTTGCCGCCCTGCGCGGGGAGGAGCGGCGCCGTGCCTGGGAGGATTTTCTGCCCTACCCTTTTGTGGGCGCTCCCTGCGCGCGCACCAGCGACACATCGGCACAACAATTGGCGGCAGCACACGCGCGCATCGCCAGCCGCTGGCGCAAGCTCCTGCGCCAGGGAGTGGAGTTCCGCCATGAACCGCGGCCGGCGGCGGACCTGCTGCGGCAGATTTATCGCCTGAAAGCCGCGCAAGCGCAGGCCAACCTCTTTCGCGATTCAGCGCGTATCAATTTTCTGGTAGCGGCGGCGCAAAGCGAACCCGCGTCTTGCGATGTGTACACCCTTACTCAGGGTGCAACCCTCGTTGCGGCGCTGGTCACTTTTCGCGATGGCGACACTCGCCGTTTCTACACCATTTATTACGATCACTCCTGGGCACACTTTTCTCCCGGCATGGTGCTGCTGTTCGAGGTCACTCGGTTAAGTCTGGAAGAAGGTCTGAACTGCGACTACATGACGGGCGAGCAGCCGCATAAGACACGGCTGGCTACGGCTCATGTCCCTTTGTTCCGGGTGGAATGTTCGCGGCAGGTGTGGGCGCGAGTGGCCAGTCTGGAAGAGCAGCCGGTGCCGGAACTGGCGGTGTAAGAACAGGTTTCATAGTTTCAAGGTTTCAAGGAAGAATCAAAACCCTTCCCCCGCGGAGACGCAGAGAACGCGGAGAAGTTTAGATCAGGTTGCAGTGATAAAGAACTGACAGGCTTCAAAGTTTCACAGCTTTCGTGGAAGGCCAGAGCTGGAAAAAGAATAGATGTTGAAAATTATCGGCGGGCTCGGCGTTCTCGGCGGTGCATGCTTTTGACTTTGAAACTTGTGAAACCTTGAAACCTTCTTCTTACAGTCTCTTCAAAAACCTCTTAGCCTCCTCTAGATGTGGAAACAACTTCTCTTCCGCCTGAAATTCCGCGGAGTGCACACACCGCCGGCTGCCGCGCAACTTCACCGGATGCTTCAAGTGCAGCATTTCGTGGTAGAGGATGTACTCGAGCGCGTAGCGGGGCACGAGGGGATGATCAAAAATGCGGCTGATGACGATGGTATTGTGCGCGGGATCGTAGTGTCCCAGGCTGTTGCGGGCGCGCGCCAGGCTCCAGGTCAACGGCGGCCGGGCCATGAGCCCGTAAAAGAAACGCCGGTTGAGATCTTCGAAGATTTCTTCCAGGTGATAGACGCGCCCGCGTGGGGTCTGGAACTTTTTCCAGCCGCGCAGTTGCCGTACCTGGTTGGCCTTATTGGCGATTTCGTGGCTGGAGATATAGCGGCGGTAGCGGGTAGCGTGCGCCGTCTCAATGGGCCTGCGATACATTTTGGCCAGCAGAATGTGGGCGATGGCGCGCAACACCGCTTCCGGCGCGCCTTCCAGCAGATCAGAGAGGCGCACCAGCAGCCGGCCCTCGCGCAACCGGATGGTGTTATTGACGTTGGCGAAGGCGAAAAACTCCACTTCCAGCTCGGGCATGGGCGCCCGGGGACGCATTTCACGGTAGCTTTCCTGAAAGATAGGTAGGAGTTTTTCCCGCACTGTGGTCGTAGGTTAGCACGAAAAAACACTGGGGGTGCTAACTCGTAAGGAGAAATACTTTCAAAGTTCAGGCTTTCGGAAGGGCCCGGCTTCAGCCGTGCCGCCCAGAGCTTGCGGCTAGAAATGCGTGTGCGCTAACGGTGCTCTTTCTTTTTCCCTTTGGCCGCCTCTTCCTGCTCCTGCTGTAGCTGGCGGTGTTCGGAGGCGCCGTCGCTCACCGCTTCGATGGCGCTGGTCACAGCGAAGCCATAAGTTTTCATCTCGTCAGGAGAAGCGCCCTGGCGGATCTGGTCCAGCTTGACTTTGTATTCCCCATCGGCCCCAATCACCACTCGCAGCGGCTTGCGCAGGTCCTCCTTCTGGTCCGCATACATGTCCAGGTTATCGCCCAACTCGTCGTAGATGGACAAAAAATCCTGCAGCGCATCGTGGATTGTGGCGGTGCGGTCCGTGGCGGATAGTTTGGGATTATTGCGCGCCGCCAGCGCCGTATCCAGCCGCTCGCGGGCAAACCTGACAATCAGCGGCAGTCGCTTTTCCGGCTCCTGGTTGGTCTCCCGCAGTTCGTCAACTTCCTTCGCGTTGAGCGGGTCGCGCTGGTTGCGCTGCGCCACGACAGGAAGCGCGGCAAGAATCAGAATGAGTGGCAGCAGAAAGTGTGGGAGATGGAGATTCATGGTCAGCGTTCCGAAAACATCTGCATCAGCAATTCTGTCCGAATGTGTTCCAGGTGGTTGATTGCATCCTGCACCGGCGGGCGGCTATCCACGTCCAGGGTGGGTTTCAGGTCCTGCAGGCGGCGCGATATTTTGCGCACCTCAATCTCGGTCTTCTTGATGTGCTTGCGCGACTCCCGGGCGGCATCGCCGGCCTTCTGCGCGTAATCTACAACATCTTTCACCAGCGCCTGTCCCTCCGGGACCTGGCCTCCCTGATAACTCTTTTCGGCTGCGTCAAGTTGTCGGCGGGCGATCTCCAGGCACAGCTTGGGCTGGTCGGATACTTTAGCCGAGCTTAGCTTCGTTTTCAGCTCGTCCAAGGTCTGCTCACGTGCCAGCGCCGCCAGCGAGCACGCCAGCACAAGCAAGACCACAAAACCGACTTGGCCCCTGCCTTTCATTTTTTCGGCTCAATGGCCAGCAGGCGATGCTGCGCTTGCCATTCCTGTTCCGGATTCTTGCCCCCGGACACCGCCAGAAATTGACGATAGCTCTGCGCCGCCAGCTTGAACTGTTTCAGATGATCGAGCGCCGTGGCCCGCAGAAAATACGTTCCCGGGTTTTCCGGCAGAAACTTGGCCCGCACGTCCAGCGCTTTCAAGGCCAGCGGATAGTTCTTGTTTTCCGCGGCCACCACCGCCAGGTCGCCATAAATGACGCCGGCATCGGGCTTCAGTTTGATGGCATTGAGCAGTTCATTTTGCGCTTCCGGATACTTGTGCTCGGCCATCAAAGAAGTGCCCAGGCCGTAGTGCAGTTCCGCATCGTTGGGCGCCTTGGCCAAAAGGGAGCGGTAGAGCGGTTCCGCCTTGTCGTATTTTCCGGCGCTGGCGTAGGAAAAAGCCAGATCGCGCTGGGCGTTGAGGTCGCCCGGCGCCAGTTGCAGCCCCTGCTGCAATTCGTTGGCCGCCTCGGCGTGCTTGCCTTCCGCCTCGAGCACACGCCCCAGTTGCACGTGCGCCGGGCCATTTTTCGGCTCCACAGCCACGTACTGGCGAAGAGCCGCCTCGGCTTCGGGCAGGCGCTTGCTTTCCATATAAATATTGGCCAAGCCGACCAGCGCGTCGGCGGAGTTGGGCGCCAGGGTGAGGGCGGCCTTGTACTCGCGCTCAGCGCCGGCCAGGGCATTTTGCTTTTCCAGGATGGCGCCGGCTGACAGGTGAGGCTCAGGATCCCTTGGCTGCAACTTGGCAGCCTCGCTGAATGCCGCCACCGCCTCTGCCGGCTGGCTCCGTTCCAGCACGTGGCCAAGGGAGACCCAGGCTCGTGCCAGGCCGTCCTGGGGATTGGCCGAGGGCTTGAGTTGAGTGGCGGCGCGCAGGAACTGCTCCGCGTCGGGACTTCCGGCTTGCGCCAGCAGCAGCCCCAGGTTGAGGTTGGATTCGAATACCTCCGGCTTGGCCGCAACCGATTTGCGGTAGGCCTCAATGGCTTCCGGCTTTTGCCCAGTGGCCGTATAGACGTAGGCCAGATCGAACCAGGCGCGATAATTCGCGGGATTCTTGACTGTGACTTGCTGCAGCAGGGGTTGGGCGGCGGAATAGTCCTTCTTGTCGAGGGCGGCCTCCGCCTGGCGAAGTTCCGGCGGGAACAGCGGGTCAGACTCTTCCACCCGCACATGGTGGACAGTCTTGTGCGTTTGTTGGGCGCACAATGTGGTGCCTGACGCGACCGCCAGAGCGGCGCCGGCGGTCCACCCAACCAGCCTCTGTTTACGGCTCATTTGCGGAAAGTTTGCTGCCACCTAAGATGCGCCTAGCGGCTCCTCAGTAGCTTACCGCGAAAAGCGGCGCCAACCCAATTCGGCCAAGGATTGCCGCACCCCAGCTTCAGGTCTAAACCATAAACATGGGCGCTGGATACTGGCGATTTAGGAAGGGCTCGGCCTCAGCCGAGCCGTGCCCCCGCCCACAACAACTGTGGTCATCTCGGGCTGCGCGAGTGAGGCCCCGCGGGAGCGCCGCGAGGGACCTGCCTTTTTAGGGAATCCCATCAATCGACTTTATGCTCCGTTTTCAGGGCTGACGCCCCCGGCTAAAAGCTGTTTCGCCTGCTGCGCCGGCTGATAATTCTGGTGGTTCCAGCGGATTAGCTATGAGCAGGTCAAATGAGGGCGACTGTGTCACAATGTGGCCCAAAAGCAGGTCCTTCGGTCGCGCTTACCGCGCAAGCGCGGCTCGCGCTTCCTCAGGATGACAGGAAATATGAACCGGCAGTAGCGCGGCTCGCGCTTCCTCAGGATGACAAGAAATACGAACCGGCAGTAGTACGGTCTGCGCTTCCTCAGGATGACAAGAAATATGAACCGGCAGTAAAGGGCGGCTGGCGCCTCCTCAGTGTGAGATAAGTTATGAAGGGCGGTATGGCGCTGAGTCGCCCTTGAAACCCTAGAGTGTAATGCCGCCACCATCTCGGTCTCGTAGAGACCGGATGAAAGTAGCCCGCCAGTTCACTGGCGGGTTAGAGGTCGCATTTGATGCGTAGTCCCGGAGGGACGGCTGGAATCTTTCAGTCGCCCTTATAGGACTGGCGAGCCCCTGGAAACGCCCTACCCCTCTGACCTATCCCCGTTTCCGTTCAAAACTTGAGCCAGGAATTTCCCGGTATACGACTTTGCGTTTTTGACGATGCTCTCCGGCGGGCCGGTATCCACCACCTAGCCGCCACGCTCGCCGCCTTCCGGGCCGAGGTCAATGATCCAATCGGCGGTCTTGATGACGTCGAGGTTGTGTTCGATGACCAGCACCGAGCCGCCCGCTTCGATCAGGCGACGGAAGGCGGCCAGCAGCTTGCTGACGTCGTCGAAGTGCAAGCCGGTGGTGGGCTCGTCAAAGATGTAGAGCACGCGGTGGCGGCGCCGTCCATCCTGGGACACGCGCAGGCTGCTGCGCGGCTGCAGGTGGGCGGCCAGCTTCATGCGCTGCGCTTCGCCGCCGGAAAGCGTAGTGGCCGACTGACCCAGGCGCAGGTAGCCCAGCCCCACTTCCTCCAGCACCCGGAGCTTCTCCGTGATTTTGGGCACCGCGGCAAAGAATTGCAGCGCCTCCCGCACGGTGAGGTTCAACACCTCATGAATATTTTTGCCGCGGTAACGCACCTCCAGCACCTGCGGCTTGTAGCGCGTTCCCTTGCACTCTTCGCAGATCAATTCCACGTCGGCCAGGAACTGCATTTCCACCGTGACCGTGCCATCGCCCTGACAGGTTTCGCAGCGGCCGCCAGGAATGTTGAAGGAGAAGTGGCCGGCGCTGAAGCCGCGTTTGTGGGCTTCGGGCAAGGACGCGAAGAGCTCGCGGATGGCGTCGAACGCCTTGATGTAGGTAACGGGGTTGGAGCGCGGCGTGCGCCCGATGGGCGACTGGTCCACCAGTACCACTTCGTCCAGGAACTCTTCGCCTTCCAGGCGATCCAGTGTGCCCGGCGCCGGACCGCTGCCGTTGGCTTGGCGCTTGACCGCGGCCAGAGCCTGGTAGAGCACGTCATGCACCAGGGTGGATTTGCCCGAGCCGGAGACGCCGGTGATGGCCACAATCATGCCCAGCGGAATGGTGACATCAATCGCCTTCAGGTTGTGGGCCCGTGCTCCCACGATCCGCAGCTTGCGCGCGCCCGGCTGGCGGCGCTGGTTGGGCGGCTGGATGCGTAACTCGTGCGCCAGGTAGCGCCCGGTCAGGGATGTGGGCGTGCGCTTGATCTGCTCGTAGGTGCCGCTGGCAATGACTTTTCCGCCGTTCTCGCCCGCGCCCGGCCCGAGGTCTAGGATGCGGTCAGAGGCGAGCATGATTTCAGGATCATGTTCCACAACCAGAATGGTATTTCCCAGGTCGCGCAGGTCGTGCAGGATGTGAATAAGGCGATTGGTATCGCGGCTGTGCAGGCCGATAGAAGGCTCATCCAGCACGTAGAGCGTGCCCACCAGGCGCGAGCCCAGCGAGGTGGCGAGCTGAATGCGCTGGGCTTCGCCGCCGGAAAGCGTGGCCGCCAGGCGGTCCAGCGTCAGATATTCGAGCCCGACGTCGTTGAGGAAGGTCAGGCGCTCGCGGATTTCCTGCAGCAGCTTGTCGGCGATGGTGGCTTCCTGGGGCGTGAGCTTGAGCGTGTCGAAAAAGTCCCGCGCCTGCTCCACCGTAAGGGCGCAGACCTGGCAAATGTCCTTGCCGCCAATCTTCACCTGGCGAGCTTCCGGCCGCAGGCGGGTGCCGCCGCAGGTGGAACATTGGGAATAGCCGCGGTAACGGCTGAGGAAGACGCGCACGTGCAGCTTATATTTCTTGCGCTCCAGGTGAGCGAAGAAGCCGCGAATGCCGGGATAGCGGCCCTCGCCATCAATGATTACCTGTTGCTGCTCAGGGTCGAGTTCCGCCCAGGGCACGTCCATGGGAATGCCGCGCTGCTTGGCAAAACGCTTGAGTTCAGCCTGCAGCGGGCGGTATTTGGGCTTGGTCCACGGTTCGACCGGGCCCTCGGCGATGGTGCGGGTTTTATCAGGGATCACCAGGTCGAGGTCGAAATCAATGGTGTTGCCAAAGCCCTGGCAGCGCGGGCAGGCGCCATAGGGATTGTTAAAAGAGAACAGGCGCGGCTCAGGCTCCTCCAGGCGCAGGTTGCAGCGCTTGCACTCAAAGCGCTGAGCGAAGCGCAGGGTCTGGGGCGATCCCGGTTCGCGAGGCACAGTCTGGAAAATCACTTCGCCGGCTTCGCGATAGCCCGTCTCCACCGCGTCTACCACGCGCGGGCGGGAATCGGACGCCAGAGCAATGCGGTCCACCAGCATGAAAACGGGTTTGGAGAAGTCAATATCGAGCAGCGATTCGGGCGTGGAGAACTCGAAGATATGGCCGTTCTGAAACAGGCGGTTGAAGCCGCGCTTGCGCAGTTCGAACAGGCGTTGCTTCATCAGATCAGTGGCAACGCTGTCGGTGCGCGGGCGAGGCACTCGCGGGGCTGGCGAGACCCCGGCGCTACTTTTTTTGCCTCGTCGTTTTTTCTCAGGGGCAGAGGCGGGCATGTGCCCGGGCTGCAGCGGGAACAGCACGTTCAGGCGCGTGCCTTCGCCCAGGGCAAGGATGGCACCGGCGACTTCGTCCACCGTGTCTTTCTTCACCTCCGCGCCGCACTGCAGACAATACGTGCGGCCTACGCGGGCAAACAACAGGCGCAGGTAGTCGTAAATTTCAGTGGCGGTGGCGACGGTGGAGCGCGGGTTGCGCGTGGTGTTCTTCTGCCGGATGGCCACCGCCGGGGCGATGCCGTCAATCACATCGGCGTCAGGCTTCTCGATGCGCTCCAGGAACTGGCGGGCGTAGGCCGAAAGCGACTCCACGTAGCGGCGCTGGCCCTCGGCGTAGATGGTGTCGAACACCAGCGACGACTTGCCCGAGCCAGAGACACCCGTGACCACGGTCAAGGTGTTGTGCGGGATCTCAAAATCAATGTTCTTGAGATTGTGGACCCGGGCCCCGCGAACAATGATGCTGTCAGTTGACATCGGCAGGAATGTATTCGACCCAGCAGCTGACACGCCGGCCTCCCCACTATGGCCTTGGTGAGCGCTGCAGAATCTTTTGATTATAAATTGTCGAACGAGGCGGGCTCAATCTGGCGGCAGACCGTGTGGGCTCGGGGCTTCGCCCCGTGCAGGGCGGGAAAGAGCCCCGGCCCCAGACACGCAAGGAAGGCGTTCGCGGGCGAGGGCGCCCGCGCCACAAGGTCTCGTATAGATCGGTGAAGGTAGGCCGGTCTCGTAGAGACCGGGTGAGAGTAGCCCGCCAGTTTACTGGCGGGTCGGGGGCCGCATTGAATCCATAGTCCCAGCGGGACGGCTGAAGACTTTCAGTCGTCCTTACAGGACTGAATTCTCTCAGGCCTGATTCCCGCCACTGAAGTGGCGGGCTACTTTCATAGCGTCCTTTCGGGACGCCCGCCCTGGACTCTGGAAAGGCTGGCCCAGTGCTGGTAAAAAAGGCTGAGAGGTCATCATGAGACCGCCAACTGGGAATATGGTCGTGTTGAAGGAATTGCCGCCCGGTTTAATTGATGGACTTCCTCGCGAAGACCAGATCGCCATCTCCGATGTAGTAGGCAAGGAGGTTCTATTGGTTGAATATGATGAGGATGGTCGGGCTGAGCTTGAGTTTACCGACCCACACGGCGTAATTCATTCAATCTACGTAGATCCGCGTTACATCGCAACCTGATCTCCATTTTCAAGGCTGTGTCCAAATTGTGGACCAAGGCAGGCTCAATTGCTCGGCGGAATAGAGCCGCCATCCTGGCGGTTGTCGCTAGGGCATGTTGCCCTCACAGGCGGCGGGCGGGACGCCCGCCGGACAGCCGGCGAGACGCCGGCGCTACAAGTCAGACTTTTTGGGTTTCTTCTTCCTCGACTTGCTGATCGCGTTTGCGGGCGTAGATAAACCCCGCGCCGATCAGGATGGACATCATGCCCACGGGAGGTACCAGCAGCACGGCCACGCCCTTGGTGAGCGCCTTTTGGCTCTTGGGCGTGGCGCCCAGGGCGGACATGTAGCACATGGCGCAGCCCTGTCCGAACGCGGGTGCGGCCCACACAGCCAGGGCAAAACCGAGAATGGCCAAACGCAGCTTCATTTCATGTCCTTCATTTGACACCCAGGCTGATGATGCGGAAGGCATCGGCAAAGAAGATAAACATCAGGCACAGGCAAACCACCAGGGCCACCATCAGCACCCACTTCATGCGGGCGATTTCAAACTTCAGGTGCATGAAGTAGAAGATGATCATCGCCGACTTGATCACCGACAGCCCCATCAGCACTTCCAGCATGCGCACCGGGGCAAACACCTGATTGTAGGTGAGCACAACCTCGATGCCGGTCAGAATCAGCAGCGCCACCCACACGAAGTAGTAGGGCGTCCTGCTTTCCTCGTGGACTGCTGCAACACCCGGTTTCAGGGCTACATCATGCATGGTCGTTTCGGCTCCGCGAAGCAGAGTGTGTTACACCACCTTGGTGGACATCAGGTAGACCAGGGGGAAGATGAACATCCACACCAGGTCCACGAAGTGCCAGTACAGGCCGGCAATTTCCACGTCGTGCGCGTCGTAAACTTTGGGTTTGAAAAAGAGAACCACGGCTTCCACGACGACCACCAACAGGAGTACATGAATTCCAATATGGAATACGTTGGTGGCCGGGGTCAGCAGCCAACCCAAAAGCCAGATGCCCAGCAGAATGGGCAGCCATTTCTTGCGCAGCGCCACCACGCCCAGGTAGCACACGCCGATGGTCACGTGCAGCATGTGCATGCCAGTCAGGGTAAAGAAGGTGCCGCCGAACTGGGGAACACCCTTCGCCCAGGGATTGCTGAAGGGGCGCAGGCCCTCGGTGATAAGCCCGCTCC
>DASYWT010000261.1:0-7010 GCA_035935775.1 Terriglobales bacterium | reverse complement strand
TATCATGGCGCTACACCGAACGTTGGGCCTAATCCTCCGCCACAGCGGCCGTCGCAAAATTCGCAGCCGCAGGGCGGGCTGATGATGCCGTTGCCCGACAGCCAGCAGCCACCCAACGCCGACAAGGGCGCGATCCCGCCGGGGAAGAACTCGCCGTCTCAGACTTCGCCGCAGAAGACTCAGCCGCCATCGCAGAACCCGCAGCAGCCGCAAGGCGGGCTGATGATGCCGCTCCCAGACAACCAGCAGCCACCCAACGCCGATAAGGGACCTACGCCTCCGGTGCAGAACACTCAGCCGAAACCGCAGAATCCTCCCCAGAAGTAAACCGGGCCGGATGAGGAACCGGCGTCAGCTCTGAGATGAGCTGGTGTTTCCCGTTTTATTTTTTCTCCTGGCCTAGAGCCAAAATGGTATGGGCAGGGCCGAGAACTCTGGCGGCAGCAGGCCCGCGCCCGGCTGCGCGTGTTATGTTTGACAACCTCCCTGTCGGACAGGCAAACTAACGCCCTGCCTGTTACTGACCCGCAACGGTGCGAGGATGGCAAACTCTCCCAAGCATCGGCGCCATTCTTCAGGCGGTGGATCGGACCGGTTGGCAACCTCGAATATGGTCGGCAAACGGGTTTCCTTAACCCTTGAGTCCACGCTCGACAGCGTGAATAACGCGGAGGAATCCGCCACCCGCTTTGCTGCCGGGGCCGGTTTCGACGAAGATGAAATTGCCCGGATTTCCATGGCGGTGCGCGAGGCCACCATCAACGCCGTGCTGCACGGCAACGCCTACGATCCGGCCAAGAAAGTGGGTTTCACGCTGGAGCGCACGCGCGACTCCCTGGTCATTACCATCACCGACCAGGGTCAGGGCCTGGATCCCGGCAAGATTCCCGACCCGCTGGCCCCCGAAAATCTCTTAAAACAGTCGGGGCGGGGGATTTTTCTCATAAGGGCCTTTATGGATGAAGTACAGATTCGCCAGCTTCATCCCGGTACCGAACTTAAACTCATTAAGCACGTCCCCGGCGCAGCCGGCGACAACAAGGAGGGTTCCCAGTGAGCATGAAAGCCAACACCCGGCAGGTAGATGGAGTGGCGATTGTTGATCTCAGCGGGCGTATCACGCTGGGCGAAGGCAGCGTCATCCTGCGCGACACGGTGCGCGATCTGGTGGGTAAAGGAAACAAAAAAATTCTGCTGAACCTTGGCGAAGTCAATTACATCGACAGCTCCGGAATCGGCGAATTGGTCAGCGCCTTCACTACCGTCCGCAACCAGGGCGGTGAACTGAAACTGCTGAATCTGACCAAGAAGGTCCACGACCTGCTGCAGATCACCAAGCTGTACACCGTCTTCGATGTAAAGGACGACGAGACTACAGCCATCAAATCGTTCAAGTAGCTCCACACTTCACAGGTTCCAAAACAGAACTCGGGCGGCGGCGAGCTGGCTGCAGCGGCCGCCTGCCTGCTCACCGGCGACTTAGAATGGGAGCAGAGGAGGTGGCTTGACGATCTCCGCGCCCTTCTGCTTTGTCCTCCTGATTAGCACGCTGGCCGGCGCGAGATGTATTCCCATACAGCAGGCGGCGGAGCACCTAGGAGATTCGGTTTGCGTCGCCGGCAAGGTCCTGCAGGTAAGCGAAGGGCCGAGCGGCACCACGTTCCTCAACTTCTGCGCCGATTACCGCACTTGCCCGTTTACCGTCGTAGTTTTTCCGCGCGACTTGCGGCACGTGGGGGATGTGCGTCAGTTGGCGGGCAAGGAAATCCAGATCCACGGCAAAATCCAGGCTTATGACGGCCGGCCGGAAATCGTGCTCAGCGAAGCGCGCCAACTCCACGGGGCGCTGCGCAAGCTGCCGCCTCTGCCCAAGGAATACGATGTGGCGCGGCGTGGGCGCTACAGCGCCGGCAAGTGGCAACATCCCGCCTCTTCGCGCCGGCCCGCAAAGCGGACCAAGGGCTCAGCGGGCGGCATTCCGGTGGAAGAACCGGCGGATCCGGGCATGGTACCGGAATAGGTGCGTCTCGAGTTTCGGGTTTCGAGTTCCACTCCTGCCATCTGAAGGTGCCGGCTTACGGATTCCCCAAGAAAACCTGAAACCTGTCACTGCGAGCCTAACCGGCAGCTCCTTGCCCTGTGTCCAGCGCCACCGGTGGCGCGTATTTCATTCCTACAAATAGCACTATCGCTGAGAGTGCGATGGCCACGACAGCGCTGCTGAAGCCGCTTTGCAAGGAGCTACGGTCAGAGAGATAGCCAATCAGCGTGGGTGAGAGCGCGTCGCCCAGCAGGTGAATGGTGAACAAGTTCACCGCCACGGCAGTGGCGCGGATGTGCGCCCCCACGGAATTGACTACCGCGGCGTTGAGCGGCCCGGTGTTGAGCAGAAGAAGAAATTCGGCGGCAAAAATCGCTGGGAACATGACGCGGCCCGTGAAGTACAGGGCCAGAATCATGGCCGGAATGCCCAGCGCCATGCTGGCAGCGGAGAGCAGGTAGTAAGCGCTGGCGGTGCGCCGCAGAAGGCGGTCGCCCAGCCAGCCGCCCACCAGAGTGGCCACCGTGCCGTTGAAGGCGGTGATGATGCCGAACAGCTGGTTGGCGTGCTGCAGCGGATAGTGGCGTACACGCGAGAGGAAAGTCGGCATCCACACCGAGAGCCCGCCCAGGGCAAAGGTCATCATGGCCATGCCCAGGGTGGCCGTCCAAAAGGCAGGATTACGCGCCAGGCCCCGTAAAGTGCCGCGCTGGGCCGTCTCAGGCATGTGATCGCAGCTTCCGCGCTGTGGTTCGGGAATCAACAAGAGCAGCAAAGCGATAGCCAGGCCGGGTGCCCCTGCCACGTAGAAGGGCGCGCGCCAGCCGTAACGCGGCCCCAGTTGGCCGCCCACGATATAGCCCAGCGCGGTTCCTACCGGAATAGCGATATAGAACAGCGAGAAGATGCGCCCGCGCTTCTCTTCCCCAAACATGTCGGCCAGAAACGACGGGGCAATGGTGACGAAGGTGGCTTCGCCGATGCCCACAATGGCGTGGCGCAAGAGCAGCGCGTCGAAGCTGTAGGTGACCGCAGTGAGCATGGTGGCCAGGCTCCACACCACTGCCCCGGCAATGATGATGACTCGCCGCTGGTAACGGTCGGCCAGCAGGCCCACAACCGGGGCCGCCACCATGTAGCAGAGGAAAAATGCGGTGGTGAGAAAACCGAACTGGGTGTCGCTGCGGTGGAATTCCGCCTGCACCAGCGGCTGCACCGCGAACAGCACCGATCGGTCAATGTAGTTGAGGAAGTTGAGCGCGGTCAGCAGCAGCAATGCCAGCCGCGCGTAGGAGCGGGGGCGCATTAAGCGCTAATTGTAGATTGAAGAATGACGGTTGACGATTTATGAGTGTGGCGCGGGAGACTCCCTGGCTACAAGCGGGCCAGCTGCGGCTCAATTACTGGCTTCCAACCCCCGCTTTGGACGCGTACTCTCTGCCCTTCCACAGTCCCTGGGCCCAGAGCCAGGCGACGGCGGGCAGCATTACGGTCGCTCCCACTCCCACGGCCAGCTCGCGTACCGAAATGCCGGCATCCAGGATGCGGCCAGCCAAAAAGGTGCTGATGGCCATCATCAGCGTAAGCACGCTCAGGTCGGCGGAAAATACCCGTCCGCGAAAGCGGTCATCGGTGTTCATCTGCAGCAGCGTGGTGGACGATACCCAGATGTTAGAAGCTCCCATGTGGGCGAACATGACTGCGGCGCAAGCCAGCACCAGGCCGGGCGCTGTGCCCAGCAGCATGTAGCCGATGCCGCCGATGGTCAGACCGGTCAGAATCAGGGTACGAAGACGCCCTTGGTTCTGGCCCGCCCAGCTTCCCGCCACCAGCGGTCCGATCAGCGAGCCAAAGCCGCGCGCGGCCATCAGCAGGCTCATGCTCAGCATGCCGCCGCTCGCGCTCTCAACACCGCGCCCGCGCAATGGGAACACACGCTCGCCCATGACTGGAAATATCACCCAGCTCGCGCCCATAATGCCAATGCCCGTCTTCACCATCATGATGGCGGCCAGCCGGATGTCGCTGCGCACGTAGCGAATGCCGTCGGCCACCGGCTTGAAGTCCACCAGTTCGCGCACGCGGAGCGGACCGTGCAGCTCGGTGTGCGCCTCATGGAAATCCATGCGGCTGAGAATCAGCGCCGAAAGCAGGAACGAGCCCGCATTAATCACGAACACTGCCGGCCTCCCCAGGAACGCCGCCGCCAGTCCGCCCAGCAGAGCGCCAAGGGCGAAGTTCGCCGACCAGGTGGTGGACTGCAGCGTGTTGGCGGTGATGAGGTCTTCCTTGGGCGCGATATTGGGCAGCGCCGCCGTGCGTGCCGGCTCGAAGAAGCCCCACATGATGGTTTCCAGAAACAACAGGGGGTAAACCAGCCAAACCATGGAGCGGGAGCGCACCAGCAGCATGGCGCCCACGATCAGCACGCGAGAAAGGTCGGCCGCTATCATCACCTTCTTGCGGCTGACGCGGTCGTTGATGACCCCGGCCATGGGGCCAATAAAAGTCTGGGGAAGAAGCTGGCAGACGAGCGCGATGCCTACCGACGAGGCTTTTCCGGTGAACTCCAGCAGCAGGCTGTAGATGGCGACGGCGTAGAACCAGTCGCCGATCTCGCTGACGATCTGGGCACACCACAGGCGGCGGAAGTTGCGGTTGCCACGGGCCAGCCGCCAGTAATCCGACAATGCGCCGGAGAGGGATGCCATGGTCGTTGTCGTTCGGTCACTATGTGCACGATGGTTGTTGTCGACGGCCGACGGTCTACGGTCGGCCGCCCCTGGGGATTGCAACCAGGCCGTCGACCGTCAGCCGTCGACAGGTTCTTACAGCTTTTCGAAGAAATCGCAGCCGCTGCAGGAGATAAAGATGCCGCCGGGCACGCCGCGCTCGCGGTCCTTCACCCGCTTCACGATGCGGGTAGGCTTGCCGCACTTGGGGCAATCCGTGCTCTTGGTGGTGTCCATCTTCTTGCGGTCCGCGGTTTTTGCGATTTTTGCCATGTTGCTCCTTGACCAGTACTGTCCCGCGGCGCGGGTTTAGCAGACTGTATGGGATGAAATGGATGGATGCGTGCTAGCGTCCAGTAATGATTTTACCTGATTTGGCCGGTACCGTCCCGCTGGGACTCCCGACCGGTTGGGGGAACAGTCACCCAGGACTTCCGTCCTGGGCTTTCCTATCACGCCCCGATGGGGCTGGCGTGTTGGATTTATTTGTCGCTACCGACGCACAATAGCGTCTGGAGCCTTGCTGCTAATCCAGGCTGCCCGCTCGCTATGACCTATGGTCGGTTGGGCAGTGCAGTCCGCTGCGTTAACAACCATGCCCTGTAGGGGCAGCACACTAAAGCCCAGGACGGAAGTCCTGGGTAGCGATGCGGAAGAACGTTCTGAGTCCCAGCGAGACGGCACCAAGCGACATCGAAGCAGGCGAGTTGCGGTCGCACAGGCGCCTGTGCCCAGGGGTTTGGCCGGGTGCAATTGACGCCGCTGAAACCCCTCTGCTAACTTCAAAGGTCTTCCGCGACGCGCGTTTTGCCCCTGTCACCTGCGCCTGAGTTGCCGGACCCGCGGAGACCCGCACAAGAACCTGAGAACGAGGACTGTCATGGCCATCAAATTCCGGGGAGTGGACTTCATCGAGTTCGATTCCCTGCTCTCCGACGAAGAACGGCTGGTGCGCGACACCGCCCGCAAGTTCATTGAAGACAACCTCATCCCCATCATCGAGCAGTGCAACCGGGAGGGCCGCTTCCCCCGCGAACTGGTAAAACCCATGGCCGAACTGGGCTTCTTTGGCGCCAGCCTGAAGGGCTATGGATGCGCCGGCATGTCGAACGTGGAGTACGGCCTGGTGATGCAGGAGATGGAGCGCGGCGATAGCGGCGTGCGCTCCTTCGTGAGCGTGCAGTCGGCCTTGTGCATGTACCCCATTTACGCCTTCGGCAGCGAAGAGCAAAAACAGAAGTGGCTGCCGGCCATGCAGAAGGGCGAAAAACTGGGCTGCTTTGGCCTGACCGAGCCCGACTTTGGCTCCAATCCTGGCGGCATGCGCACCCGCGCCAAAAAAGTTGGCAAGGAATACGTGCTTAACGGCGAGAAGATGTGGATAACCTCCGGCTCCATCGCCGACGTGGCCGTCATCTGGGCCAAGAATGAGGAGGAAGACGACAACATTCGCGGCTTCCTGGTGGAGACCAACCGGCCCGGCTTCCGCGCGGCCGACGTGCACGGCAAGTGGTCGCTGCGCGCCTCGGTGACCTCCAGCCTCTCTCTTCAGGACGTGCGGGTCCCGGAGTGCAACCTGCTGCCCAAGAGCGGCGGCCTGAAGTCACCCCTGATGTGCCTGAATCAAGCGCGCTACGGAATCGCGTGGGGCGCCGTGGGGGCGGCCATGGCCTGCTACGATTGCGCCTTGCAGTATGCCCAATTCCGCAAGCAGTTCCACGACCAGCCCATTGCCTCGCACCAACTGGTGCAGGAAAAGCTGGTGTGGATGATCAACGAAATCACCAAGGGCCAGCTACTGGTGCTGCAGGTAGGCCGCCTGAAGGACCAGGAGCGCGCCGGGCACCAGCACATTTCCATGGCCAAGCGCAACAATGTGTGGATGGCGCTGGAGTGCGCCCGCATGGCGCGCGACATCCTGGGCGCCAACGGCATTGCTGACGAGTACCCCATCTTTCGCCACATGGCCAACCTGGAGTCGGTGAAGACCTACGAGGGCACGCACGACATTCATACCCTGATCATTGGCTCGACGATTACGGGGCTAGACGCGTTCTAAGGTTCGACGTCACAGCACGGCCAGACTCCCTCGTCGCTAAGACGCCTCGGGATGAGGCCCTAAAAGGCGACGGCGTCATGCTGAGCGGGTTTTACCCGCGAAGCATCTTGCGTGCAGGAAAAAGGCCACGCTGGGCAACAGACCTTCCCGGAGTCATCCCGAGCGGGCTTCAGCCCCG
>DASYWT010000260.1:0-3731 GCA_035935775.1 Terriglobales bacterium | reverse complement strand
GGGGACTGAACCTTGAGCAGGCGGGAGATTTCGGGGAACAGGCTGGGACCGGCGGCGATCAGGCCGGGTAACCATGGCTTGCGGGAATTGAACGTGACCGGCGTACCGTCCAGGTTGCGAACCACTCCGCCGGCGGCCTGCACCAACGCAGTTCCGGCGGCGACGTCCCATTCATGCTTGGGGACCAGGGTCCAGGTGGCATCGGCCAAACCAGCAGCGACCAGCGCCAGCTTGTAGGCGACCGAACCTACGGGGCGCAGCACCAGCGAGCCATCCTGAAACTGCTTCCACTCGCCGCGCTTGAATTCGCTTCGGCTGCCCAGCACCAGCGCGCCAGGCAGTTCCTTTCGCGGGCTGACCTGCACCGGAACACCATTTCGCTTTACCCCAGTGTTACGCGAGCCCAGGAAGGTTTCGCCGGTAGCGGGGTTCAGGATGCCTCCGGCAAGTGCTTCACCGTCCTGCACCCAGGCGATAGAAACACACCATTCCGGAATGCCTTGCACGAACTCGCGCGTACCGTCCAGCGGATCAACTACCCACAACCGCTGCCTGTTCAGACGTTCCAGGTTGTCGGCGGTTTCCTCGGAAAGCCAACCTTCGCCATCCTGCAACAACATGGCGTGCAAAGCCTCATTCACTGCCCGGTCGGCTTCTGTGACCGGATCGTGGCCGGCCTTGTACTCCACGTCTACTGCTCCCGGAGTGAAACGGCTAAGCACTGTGGCGGCGCGGTCGAGGGCTGCTTCAATACGGGGAAGTGCCGCGGATTCAGCCGAGTGGGCGGTCAAGAGAATTTCTCCTTAGGGTGATTTCCGTGTAGGATACCTTTCGCTGCAGGGGCAGCTGCCAGCAGCTTGTCCTTCTCATGCGGTCACAGCAAGAGCGGCGCGCGAGCGTAACATCTCGGGCGGCATGCGAAGAACTTGAAACGCCGGCAGCTCGCTCACGGCACTAGGCTGCGTCCGAATTTCCGCCGATGTAGCCTTCGCGCTCCAGATGCAGCAAGACTTCCTGTGCCGCTTCATCCGGTGTGGTCTCGCTAGTATTGATCACCACGTCGGCGTCGGCCGGAATGTCGTAGGGATCGGAAATCCCGGTGAACTGTTTCACCAGACCGGCCCGCGCCTTGGCGTACAGTCCTTTTCGGTCGCGCTGCTCGCAGACCTCCAGCGGAGTGGCAATGTGCACCAGGATAAAGCCTCCTCCAGGCTCCACCATTCCGCGCACTTCTTTGCGCACATTGTCGAAAGGAGCGATGGGAGCACAAATCGCGATGCCTCCGTTCTTGGTGATCTCGGAAGCCACAAAGCCGATGCGGCGGATGTTGATGTCGCGGTGCTCCTTGGAGAAGCCCAGCTCCGAGGACAAGTTCTTGCGCACCAGGTCGCCATCCAGCAGAGTGACCGGACGTCCGCCCACTTCGAGGAACTTGACCATGAGCGCATTGGCCACCGTGGACTTGCCCGCACCCGACAGGCCGGTAAAGAACACCGTGAAGCCTTGCTTGTGGCGGGGTGGGTGGCTGCGGCGCAGTTCCTTGGCTACCTCTGGGAAGGTGAACCAGGCAGGAATCTCGCGGCCTTCGGCCAGGCGCCGGCGCAACTCGGTGCCGGAGATGCTCAGCGAGCGCATTCCCGCCGGCACTTCACCCTCAGGCACGTAAGTATCGAGGTCTTCCACATACACCATCATGTTGAACGGCAGCATGCCCATGCCCAGTTCGGCTTCGTGCTTGGCCAGAAGCTGTTGGGCGTCGTACGGGCCGTAAAACGGCTTGCCGGAAGAATCGCTGCCCGGGCCAGCGTGATCGCGACCGACAATCAGATGTGAGCAGCCGTGGTTTTTGCGAATGATGGCGTGCCATACGCATTCCCTCGGCCCGCCCATGCGCATGGCCAACCCCAGCAGAGACAGCCTGGCTGTGTTCTGGGGATAGTGTGGAAGGATGGACTGATAGCAGCGCACGCGCGTGTAGTGGTCTACGTCGCCGGGCTTGGTCATGCCCACCGAGGGATGGACCAACAAATTGGCTTCCACCGCCTTGGCCGCCCGCAGCGTCAGTTCAAAGTGCGCGCGATGCATGGGGTTGCGGGTCTGGAAGGCGACGATGCGCTTCCAGCCCAGGCGGGCAAACTCCGCGCGCAGTTCCGCGGGCGTGAGCCGCAAAGAGCGAAAATCGTAGTGCGTGGGAAGCTGTACGCCTTCCAGTCGCCCGGTCACGTAAAAGGGCTGCACCTTTTCCACCAGGTAGCCGACGCCTGGGTGCTCAGGATTGGTGGTTCCAAATACCGACTCCGCCTCCGAGAGCAAATTGGGCTGCCACACCTCGGTGATGTGCAGCGCGGCCAGCATTACGCCCTCGGGATCGCGCAACGCGATGCTCTGGCCGGGCTTGAGCTGGCGCGCAAATTCCTCATTCACATCGAGCATGATGGGCATCGGCCAGATAGTTCCATCCGCCAGACGCATGTTGGCGCAAACCGACTCATAATCTCTTTGGTTCAAAAAACTGCGCAGAGGCGAAAAGCCACCGTTCAGCAGCAGTTCCAAATCGCACACTTGCCGGGCCGTCAAGTCCCAGGAGAGCCAGTCGCGCGATGCGGCACGCAGTTCCGCTTTTTGCTCCGCCGGAACCACCAGGTCAACGAGGGTGCCACCATGGGGAGCATTGAGATGGGAAATTTTGGTTTCAGTAGCAACAGTATTGATTGCCGATGAGCTATGCTGCGATGTCAATTTATCCTCCAATTAAAGTTCTTTACCCGCTGAGATGCCGAGAGCACCGAGAAGACACTAAAAATGTCTTACTGGGCGAAGTGGCCGATGCTCGCCCGAAATGAAAGCGCAAGGTGCTTCGCCTAGGGTTCGCCTGGCAAGCTCGGCTCGCCCTCGCTCAGCATGACACTCGTTTGGGTTCTGGGGTTTCAATGGTCAATCTTCAATCGTAAATCGTCAATCAGTCTCATTCCACCGTCACCGACTTCGCTAAATTCCGGGGCTGGTCCACGTCACAGCCGCGGCGCACCGCGATGTGATAAGCCAAGAGCTGCAGGGGCACGATCTCCAGTATGGGCAGCAGCAGCTCGGGCGCGGGCGGTATGTAGAGCACCTGGTCGGCGGCCTCGCGAATTTCCTCGTCGCCTTCGGTGGCCAGCGCAATCACTTGCCCGGAGCGCGCCTTCACCTCCTTCAGGTTCGACAAGGTCTTCTCGTAACGCACCATCGAGCCGGCATCGGCCGGATCGTGCGTGGCCACGATCACCACCGGCAGGTTCTCGTCAATCAGCGCGTTGGGCCCGTGCTTCATCTCCCCCGCCGGGTAGCCCTCGGCGTGGATATAGGAAATCTCCTTCAGTTTGAGAGCGCCTTCCAGAGCCACCGGGTAGTGAATGCCGCGCCCCAGAAAGAGAAAGTCCTGCGAGCGCACGTACTCCTTGGCCAGCTCCTCGCAGTTCTCCTCGTGGGTGAGCAGAGTCTCCAGTTTCCCCGGCACCAGGGTCAGCTCTTGAATCAGCTGCCGGGCTTCCTCCGCCTTGATGCCGCGCACCTCCGCCAGATACAGCGCGAACAGGTAGAGCGCCGTCAGTTGGGCGGTGAAGGCCTTGGTCGAGGCCACCCCGATCTCCGGCCCGGCGTGGGTGTAAATCGTCCCGCTCGACTCGCGCGTGATCATCGAGCCCACCACGTTGCAGATGGCCAGCGTCTTCGAGCCCTTGGCCTTGGCTTCG
>DASYWT010000259.1:0-9440 GCA_035935775.1 Terriglobales bacterium | reverse complement strand
GACGATGTGTTCGAGCCGGGCCTCCTTGGCAGCGATTGCGAAGGCGACCGCGCCCTGAATCATGTACGGATCGAAAGGCGGACAAAAGTAGGCTCTCTGGACGTTCTTCAGCGCGCCGGCCACGCGCTCAACGTCGCTCATGTCGGCGACCGCGATCTCGGCCCCTTGAGCCTTTAGCCATGCGCTGCGGCCATCTTCTCGGTGCACCATGGCGCGGACGGGATAGCCGGCTTTCAGCAATTCGCTAACAACAACGCTCCCGGTCTTACCGGTCGCGCCAGTAACAATAATCCTTGGCTTGATCATGATCTTCTCCTTCTAACTAAGGGTTACCTTCTGCAGCAGCGCTATCGCGAGGAGAGTCACTGCTGCCCTCCTTGCCCCATCAGTGCCCTCAGCGGCATCAAGGGTCCGACGGGAATGTACTCGTGATCCATCAATTCTTCCTTCGCAAGCGGCAGCGTTTCCATCAGGGCTCGTGCTTCGTCCTCGGTCGTGGCGTCGACCAGGAAGATGACGCCCTTGCCATCGCCGCGGGAATACCACTGGCGGATTTTCCCGTCCAGGTAGAGCTTCACAGTTGCCCTAATCTCTGCCGGTATGACGGCCATGATTTGTTGAGCAGTTATGCCCTGCCTGGCAGTCTCAATAACCAGCACTGCGTGGTTTTAGGTATAGGCGCGCTGTTCACGCCTGAGGCGCCCCCGGACAAAATTGGATGGGACATTGGAAGTTCTCCTTTTCTGGTGATAGGATGATACCTATCATCCTATGGACGCAGATTTATTCTTTCCAGGTCCTCTTTGGTCAGGGTTGTAGCCTTAGGATGATTCGTAGCATCCTATATAGTCATGCGCTATCGGCCCGAACACAAAATCGAGATCCATCAGAAGATTGTGAAAGACGCCTCTCGGCGCGTCCGCGCCGAAGGCTTGAACGGGGCGGCTGTTGCCGCTGTAATGCGCGACGCCGGCCTGACTCACGGAGGGTTTTACAAACACTTTGCGAGCAAGGACGAGTTGCTCATTGAGTCCCTGAAGCAGGGTTTTCGTGACACCATCGCTACTCTGGTTCGGGCCGCCGAACAGTCGCCCCCTGGAGAGGCATGGAAGGCAATTGTGAAGACCTACCTGCGTCCGGAAATGTGCAAACATCCCGAGCACGGCTGCCCCCTGGCGACGCTTGCGCCGGAACTGGCGCGGATAGATGCGCGGATGAAGCCTCAGGTCGTGACCGAGCTCGTGAACTACAAGCGCCGAATGTTGCCGTTTATGCCGGGCCGCCGAACCCTGGACAAAGAACGCGCATTCTTTGCGATCCTTTCAACCATGATGGGGGCAATTGAAATTGCTCGCCTCCTGCCGGACCCCGCGACACGAGAGAAAGTGCTGGGCAGCGCGAGAGATTTTCTCTTGCGAAGCTTCTGACGTCCTCGGTCACTCGCCAGTGACGGGCTAACCGGAAACTGGGGGATTGCTTTCTGATAATTCATTCGTGCTGCTTCTCCCCCGGCCGCCCATAGCGCTCCATCTCCGTGGTCCACGCCAGGAAGCGCCGCAGGTTGTGCCGCTCCCGCCACATAAAACCCCAGAACTCAAAGAATCCGATCTGCTGCATTTTGACGCCGCTGTAGGTTTCCATGCGCCAGCGCAGGTAGGGACTGCGCCAGGGCGCCAGGCGATGGCCGCGGCTCGCCCGCCAGATGAATCGCAGCATGGAAGACATTGCTGGAGAGTATAGCGTCTGCGGAGGCCTGCACGAGCCGCTGTACCGATTTAGTTAGCGAGCTTAGGGTTCGTCGTCACCAATTCTGGATTTGAAAGGGCGTGGCGTCCACGTGCTCCCTCCCACAGCGGGCGTCATCCTGAGCGGCTTCAGCCGCGAAGGATCTCGCGTGCAGTACCGCTAATTGTCAGTGCTGCACGCCAGATGCTTCAGGCCTCAAGGCCTTAAGCATGACGCCCATAGCAGAAACCGCGGTTGTCACTCACAGGGTGGGGCAGCGCGCCGTCACGCGGGATGCCGCGGTTCGGGCTTGCCGGTCAGCGAAGTATCCAAGTTGCTCCACTGGTCGCCTTCCATCCAGCTAGCCTCGCTGTCAGGCATGTAGAGACTGCCGTGCCCGCGCGCGCATACCAGTTCGGTCGCTCCCCAGCAGTCCAGCAGGGTGTAGCCCGGGCAGCCTACGTGTACCGAGAGCCCGAGCCGGCGCAGGCACACGCGGCAACGGCGGCGCTGGTCATAAATCGCCCACGACAGAGCGCCGATAGCGAGAACCAGAAACACCCACATGGAAACCACATTGGACATGGGCTGCACCGCTCCGGTCAGCAGAACCGACCCGTAGTGGGCCAGTTCCAGCGCCACTACAAAACAAGACATGAGCAGCAAACTGGTTTTGGCGATGAAAAATCCCCACCAGCGCCCTTTGCCTCCCCTGGCGGGCGAACCAAAATGTCCATGTGCTCCCGCCACCCAGGCCACCAGCACCGAGCCCAGCGCTGCCAGCAATACGAAGAAAAGGTAAGAGTCCAGGTCCTGTTGCTGCTGCTTCAGGAGCGAAACTGCCTGCAGCCTTGTATTCAGGAAGTGGTAGCCGGCATTGTCGGTGACTCGCTGGAGCTCCCTGGTAGCCTGCTCTTCGCTGACCGGCGCTGTGACCCGCGCCACCGCTCCCATGCGCTCCACCAGGTTGGCCGCGGGCGGGTCGGAGGGCTGCAGCAATGACCACGCGGCAATCTGCGGCGAGGCGAAAGAGAACCGCCGCGGCAGAACTCCCAGCACTTTCATTTCCCGCCCGTCCACCTTCACCTGCTTGCCCAGGATCTGCGGGTCGCTCGCAAAATACGCCTGCCAGGCGGCTTCGCTGAGCACAACGCACGGCTCACACTCTTGCGCGTCGGCGGGACGAAAGGTCCGCCCCACCATGGCCGGGACTCCCAGCACCTGAAAGAAATTGGGCGCCACTTGCGCGGCCGTGATCTGCGATTCCCCGCTGGGAGTGCTAAGGGTGCCGCGCTGAAAGGAATAAGCGGCAATATCTTTTACCAGCGGACTGTTGCTCCAGGCATGGGTCACGCGCTGCAGTTGATCGGAGCGGAACCACATAAAACGGCCGGCTGGGCGCACCGCGAACAGGGTGCCAGGATCGGCATAGGGCAAACGCACCATGGAACGGATGGTGGGCCCAAAGCCGGTGAGCAGGGCCGCCGCCAATAGAATCCCGCCCAGAACGCCGAGGCAGAGAAGAGGTGAGCGCGCAACTGAGTCCAGCCGCTCCACCGTTTGCGGGCGATCAAACCTCTGCCACAGCGCTTCCGGGAAAGCGCCCCAGCAGTGCCGCAGAACGTCCAGTCGAGTTCCGGGAGTGAGGCGCTCCGATTCCGCCAGAAAATGAAGCCAATGCCAGACCTCTTTGTCGCGCGGCTCCCACCACTGCTGGCGCTTTTCCGCCGGCACCAGCCAACTCGCCAGCCAGAGCAGCGCGCGACAACAATAAAGCAGGGTCTTGGGCGGGCGCTTCTTCATGCTGGTGCGCCTTTCCGGCGAAGGGGCCTCTGCTGGCTGGGGAGGTGACGCAGCAAGGGATAGCGCCGCTGGACTTGCTGCAGGGCGATCGTGCCCGCCGGTGTGAGTTTGTAGTATCTGCGGGCAGGCCGTTGGCGGCTGGCCGGCAGCTCCTCCCACCGGGAGACAATCAGCCGCTCGCGCTCCAGGCGACGCAGTGCCGGATACACCGTTCCACTGGGCAGCCCAGTAACCTCCATTACGTCGAAACCGTAATGGTGGGCCCGGCCCACACTGTGCAGTATCAGGGCCGAGGTATGCGACAGGCGCACCGCCTCATTCATCCCACACCACCCCCTATGTAGCATTCTACACCTGAAAGATAGGAAGCCTTTCCCTTACTCGGGATTACCACCCATGAGGCAGGGGAATTACCTTGTCCGCGCGCAGATGACACGGTCCGGGGTCGCCATGCTTCAGCGGAGTAAAAATGAAGGCCCGCTTAGGCTGGGTTATTCATGGTTTTAAGTTGACAAGGGTGGCGCATGAACAAGGCTTTAGCCGCTGGGGTAGTTCCTGCAAACACATTTTAAGAAGCTGCCAGGGCCTTGGCCCTGCATTAGGGCTGCTGACCCGGAAAGCAACTCAGGGGCTAAAGCCCGCACCGTTATTGCACTTTTGATGCAGGCCTGAAGGCCTGCTCCACCCAGCTTGCAAGTCATCCCGCTTACCGGGAAACCGCGGCAAACAGCTCGGAATGCAGCAAGGACTGAAAACGGCTGTCGTCCGTGCGGAAGTGCACCTTCATGGTGGAGCCGTCGTTGTCCACGGTGGTGCTGTCAATGGCCAGCTTTTCCGTGGGCGTAGCGCTCATCTTGCGGTACATCATTCCGGCTTTAACCAGGTTGGCCATGGTGGCCGCCATCATGGAGTCGGAGGTAAGCACGTCCATGTCGAAGTTGACGCCATTGGAAAAATCCATGACGTAGCGGGAGCCCAGGAGCCGCTGTCTGATCGCGCTGTAATCGGCCAATTGCGAGGCCTGGCCAAGAGCGGAGCGCATCATGTTTTGTGTGCCGCCGGCATCCAGCACGCTCCACACCGGGCCTGACTCCACGCCACCCAGCATGTCGGTCATCTGCGAATTGCTGTCCAGGGCGGGAGCGGAGCCGTTGCGCGCGTCCAGTGCGCCCTTGACCGCGCTCATGTCCCCGAACAGCAGCGTGGAATTATCGAGGAAAGTCATCTCCATGCCGTTGCCCATCGGATAAAGGTAGGAATCCTGGTAAGCGACGGGCTTGATCTTGCGCACGCGGAGGTTCTTCAGCACCACGCGCGGCGAGAACTGGCCTTGCGCAATCCCGACCGTCTTGACCTGCTTGGAAATCCGGTAGGAGACAAAAATCAGCTGTTCCACCTCTTTTTCCGGGTTCAGGCCGATGCCGCGCAGTGAAGTCTCAAATTCCTTCAGGTTCTCGGGCAGTACCTGGGCCTTGAGCGCCTGGGCGGTAGGCGAATTCTGAAGCGAACGGTAGTCAACCGAAATGATTTGTTGTACATCACCCGGAATGACCGACTGGGTGGCCGTCCCCAGGGCGGCGGCAAAGGAGAGGCTGGCAGTCAGCGCGAGCAAGCAAAGCAAAGCTAAAAACTTCTTCATCACATCCCTCATCTGGACTCGTAACCCGTTTAGATGCACAGTAGCCGGCAAGCGGTGATCGGGTTCTTCCCTCATTGTAAGCGAAGGAAGCACCGCTCCAGAGGGCAAAGGGGGTGACCTTGGTACCTAGCTGGTTCACCGCCAACCCTGCTTGACAGGTCCCACGGGCGGCCCTAAAGTCAGCCGGTTTAACGAGGGGGTCAACCATGGCGATCCTGATTGTGGGCGCAACGGGGTTCGTTGGCCAGGCTACGGCCCTCAGGCTGCACCCGGGCAAGCAACAGGTGCGGGGCCTGGTTCGCGGGGGCGCCACCCATCCAAAGGCTAACGGCCTGCAGGCGGCCGGGGTTACGGTGGTTGAAGGCGACCTGACGCGGCCGGAAACGCTCGCAACCGCCTGCGCCGGCATTGAAACCATTGTCTGCACGGCTACCTCCATGCCCACGGCCGCCAACGACGGCCTGCGCCAGGTGGACCTGGAAGGGACGCTGGCGCTGATTGAGGCAGCGGAACGGGCCGGTGTGCAGCGCTTCGTTTACACCTCCTACTCCGGCAACCTGCGATTCGCGTCGCCCCTGGAAACGGCCAAGCGCACCTGCGAAGACCGGCTGCTCAAGGGACGTATGCAAACCATCATTCTGCGGCCTTCGTATTTCATGGAAATGTGGCTCGGCCCGCATCTGGGGTTCGATCCGGAAAAAGGTTCGGCGCGGATCTACGGCAGTGGCGAGACCAAGGTGAGCTACATCTCGGCCTTCGATGTAGCGGACTTTGCCGTGAGCGCAGCGGTCAAGAAGATAGACAAGAAACATGCCATCCTGGAGATGGGTGGGCCAGACGCGCTCTCGCAACTCGAGGCGGTGGGAGTTTTCGAGCGGGCCCTGGGCAAGAAAATTACGGTGGAACACGTTCCCGCGGAAGCTCTGCACCAGCAGCACCAGTCGGCTACCGACCCGCTGCAGAAAACTTTCGCCGCGCTGATGCTGGGCTACGCCCAGGGCGACGTAATCCAGGGAGCAAAGGAGACGGCGGCGCAATACGGCGTGCAATTGCGCTCCCTAGCCGAGTACGCCGCCAGTCTCCGCATGCGCAGCGCCGGGGTAGCTTAGGTAAGGAGGAGATGATGAGCACCAATCACGAACGATTCACAGTGGGAGACATTGAGTGCGTGGCGCTTTGCGACGGCACGCTTCCCTACCCTCCGAACTGGTTTTTCTCCAATGCCGCAACGGAGGATGTAGAGACCGAACTGCGCGCGCGCCAGTTGCCGACCGACCACGTGCTCAGTTCCTATACCTGCCTGCTGGTGCGAACCGGCAAAGAGTGCGTGCTGGTGGATACCGGCGCCGGCGGACTGGTCCCGGGAACAGGCCAGCTGCCGCAGAAGCTGCAGGAGTTGGGAGTAAGTCCGCAGCAGGTGACCGCCGTCCTGCTTACCCACGGCCACCCTGACCACATTGGCGGCGTGCTCGATAAGGCGGGTAAGCCGGCCTTCCCTTCCGCCCGCTACGTAATGAGCCGCACCGAGTACAACTTCTGGATGGGTGCGCCCAGCCTCGATCGCCTGGCCCTGGAGCAGTTCATCAAAGACATGATGCTGAACGGCACGCGGCGGAGTCTGCCGCCCCTCAAGGCGCAACTGGAGTTGGTTGATGTTGAGGCCGAAATTGTGCCGGGCGTTCGGGCGCTCGCCGCTCCGGGACATACGCCCGGGCACATCGCGGTGCTGCTCTCCTCGGGCAAGGAGCAGCTGCTGCACGTTGCCGACGCGGTGCTCCATCCCGTGCACCTGGCGCATCCGGAGTGGCGGGCTGCCTTCGACCTCGATCCGGAAATAGCGGGGGCTACCAGGCAGAAGCTGCTGGATTGGGTCGCGGCCGACCGCGTCCCAGTCCATGCCTACCATTTCCCCTTCCCTGGCCATGGAGCAATATCGAAACGCGGGCTGGCGTGGGATTGGGAACCACAAGCCGAGAAGTTAGCCAGGCAAGCGGATAACGTCGCGTAGCGTCCCCTCAGAAAGCAACGGCCTTCCGGTCGGGAAGGCCGTTTCGTGTCTCTGGTTGACTACTGCTGCGGTTCTGAACCCTCCGGCGGTCCGCCTTGCCCTTTGTTCTGCTGGCGAAGAATGCGGGCGCAGGGATCGCCGCCGCCGCGGTGCATGCCGCGCATGCCGCCGCCCATGCCCTTGCGATCTCCCCGCCGCTCTTGCCGGCACTGTTTGACCGCGTCCTGCTGCTGCGGGGTGAGCAGCCCATGCACCTGCTGCTCCGTCTGCTGGAATGCCTGCCGAACCTGGTCGCGTTTCTGCTGCGCGCTCAACGAGGAATTCTCGCAGATGCTGACCACCTGCTGGTGCGTGGTTTTGTGGATGTCCATGATCTTGTGCCAGGTCTCGTCAGAGACTCCGGCCTGCTTGAAACACGGCGGTTCGCCGCCGCGCCGGCCCGCCTGCGCACCGGGCGCCGGGGCTTCAGACGGCGGAGCGCTCTGCTCTTGAGCCAGCAACATGGCGGGGGTGAGAAGAATCACAATCAGAACCGCAAAGCAACTTCCTTTACATTTGCTCATACCTCGGCCTCCTCTTCGGCTAAACCGAATTCTAGTTGCAGAGTTGTTGTGTGGAAATGAAACATTTTGTAAAGGAAAGAAGTTGGTAGTTGGTAGCTGGTAGCTGGCAGCTAGGAGGTGGTAACTGGTCGGTGGTGGTTGATATCTAGGAGTTGGAACTGGTTTCACAGATGCTTTCACAGATGCTTTCTCAAGGGCACGGCTTCAGCCGTGCCGTGGTGCGCTCGGGTCATCTTGCGGCTTCAGCCGCTGCGGGCCGGTTTTGCTTACGAGTATGATGCGGGCCATGGCCAGTATCCTGATCGCCACTTCCAATCCAGGCAAGCTGCGCGATTTTGCCGCCGCGGCAGCGGAACATGGAATTGCTGTGGGCGCTCTGCCGGGCTTCTCTTCCCTGCCGGCGGTTGCGGAAGATGAGCCGACCTTTGAGGCCAATGCCCGCAAGAAGGCGGAAGCTTACAGCCGTTTTGCTCCAGGAGCGATCGTCCTGGCGGACGATTCCGGGCTGGAGGTAAGTGCACTCGGCGGCGCTCCGGGAGTGCGCTCGGCGCGATATGCCGCCAGCTCGCCGGAAGAAAACGCCAGCGACGCCGCCAACAATGCCCGGCTCCTGGCTGAATTGCAAGCCGTGCCCGAAGATCAGCGCCAGGCGCAGTTTGTGTGTGTGATCGTAGCCGCGCGCGACGGCAAAGCTCTGGCCAGCTTCCGCGGCGAAGCGCAGGGCACTATTCTGCTAAGACCGCGGGGATCGGGTGGTTTTGGCTATGATCCTTTGTTTTATTTTCCCCAGTTGGACAAGACTTTCGCCGAACTCTCCGCAGCCGAGAAGGCTCACGTCAGCCATCGCGGGCAGGCGTTCCGCAGGTTCCTGGAGTGGATGGAGAAAAGCAGGAGTCAGTAGTCAGGGGTCAGAAGTCAGGCTCTGGGCGGGGATATGGTGGAGCGCTTGGGCTCGTAACTAGCGATGTGGCGATGTATCAGCAACTGACAACGCCCGGCGTACGTTGGTCTACAGAACCTCAAGTCAACTATGCATCGGCATTACATCTGGGAATGAGACTCGCGAGACGACGATCTTGCGGTCGCAATGCCCAGGACACCAGACCAAGGATGCCCAATATTATGGGTGCGACTGCCTCTCCAAAATTGCGCTCATACGCCAACCAGGAAGCGGCCGCACCGCTCAACTCGAAGAAGATCCCCGCCTAGGCCCACTCTTTCAGCCGTGGGTAACCAGGAAGCAATAAAACGATGCCTCCCAATACCTTCCACACGCCTACGATACGTAGGAAGTAGAGCGGATAGCCAAGGTGCGTCACTACGTCAGCGACAGGGGATCCCACCAGGAGAGGTGCTCTGCCATGTACCAGATCCGTGACTCCGCCAACCAACGTCTCGAGAGCAATTAGAATGGTAACCGCCCAATATCCGGCCATCTTCGTCATGCGTCCTGTTCTGTGGCGCGACATAGATTCTCCCAGCAAAAAACAAATTTGCAAGGAACACTTTCGCACAAATCGCCTCTGGGCCAGTAAACATCAGTGATTGGGAAAATCAGGCATTCCGTAGTTTGCCCCATTTCTGGGGTAAACCGTCGAGGCCTAATGAACGTGAAGCGGATTTCACGCCAATCATCCGGTTCGGCGCTTCAGAGGAGGTCTCAGACCGAACAGCCAATAAGCACTCAAGTAGAAAAGAAGCT
>DASYWT010000258.1:0-29812 GCA_035935775.1 Terriglobales bacterium | reverse complement strand
TCACAGGTCCAACTGCTTGAGCCACGCGCGAAACTCCTCCCCGAGGTCGGGCCGCTTGAGGGCAAACTCCACCGTTGCCTTGAGGAAGCCAAGTTTGTCGCCGGTATCGTGGCGTTTGCCTTGCGCGACATAGCCGTAGATTTTTTCTTTGCCGAGCAGGAGCTTTAGGCCGTCGGTAAGCTGCAATTCGCCTCCGGTGCCCAGAGGAGTTCGGGCAAGGCTCTCAAAGATCGCGGGCGTAAGTATGTAGCGGCCGATAATGGCCAGGTTGGAAGGGGCATCCTGGGGTCGCGGCTTTTCCACCAGGTTCGTAACCTCGTACAGGCGCCCACCAAAGCGGCCGTCCGCGGGCTTGGAATCCAGCACTCCGTAGGAGGAAATCGCCGGACCTTCCACCACCTGGGTGGCCAGCACCGAGGATTGCGTCTCCTCGAAAACATCTATCATCTGCTTCAGGCAAGGGACGTCCGCGTCCATAATGTCGTCCGCAAGCAACACCGCAAAAGGTTCGTCTCCGACCAGTTCGCGCGCCATGAGCACGGCGTGGCCCAGGCCCATGGCCTCCTTCTGGCGAACGTAGGCCACGTGGATCATGTCCGAGATCTGCCGCACCACAGTCAGGAGCTCGGTTTTGTTGCGCTCCTCCAGCATTTTTTCCAGCTCGTAGCTGACGTCGAAGTGGTCCTCAATTGCGGTCTTTCCGCGGCCGGTGATCATGATGATCTGGTCGCAGCCCGCGGCTAACGCCTCTTCTACGCCGTACTGGATGATGGGCTTGTCCACCAGGGGCAACATCTCCTTGGGCTGTGCCTTGGTCGCCGGCAGGAACCGTGTGCCCAATCCGGCGGCGGGAAAAACGGCTTTGCGAACGCGCTTCTTCATAAGATCAGCAATTAGCACTTAGCAATTAGCATTTGGCCTTCGAGGGCTTGCAACGGATGCGGGAGACGCACGCTATAGAAATTGTTGCTGCTTGACCCATTACGCATCTCGAATGGCTAAGTGCTAAGTGCTAATTGCCAACTACTGCTTTTACAACACCGGCGAATCATTGCCCAGCATGGTCTTGCGAATCAATTTCACCGGCACTCCGCCCTGCTTCATGAACTGATCGTGAAACTCCTGCAGGTTGAAACTGGAGCCCTTCATCTTCTTGTAATCGTCGCGCAGCTTCATGATCTCCAGCTTACCCAGGGTGTAGACCAGGTAGGTAGGATCGGAGGTGCCGCGTTTGGTTTCCACTTCCGCCACGGCGCGGGTCTGGTAGCCCTCTTTGACGAAGAAGTCCACACCCTGGTCGAATGTCATCTTGCCGGTGTGCATTTCTATGCCTACGATATAGCGGGCGTCGCGCAGAAGCGCGTCCTGCAACTGGCCCAGCCGCAACTGCAGAAAGGCGGTATCTTTGTCCAGCGGCACTCCGGGCGTGCGGCCGTAGCCTTCATCCAGCATCATCTGCTCGCAGTAGTGTGCCCAGCCTTCGGCGTTGGAATTGCTGTAGATGAGCTTGCGCACTTTCGACGGCGCCGCCTGGACCCAGAGAAACTGCGTGTAGTGTCCGGGATAGACTTCGTGGACGGCGGTGCTGATGATGGTGCCACGGTTGAAGCCGGCCATAAATTCCTGCACCCGTTCCCGAGGCCAGCTCGCTTCCGGCAGGGTAACGTTGAAGTAAGCTTCCTTAGCCTTGTTTTCGTAAGCGCCGGGCGTGTCCATGGAAGCGAAGGTCAGGGCCCGGGCAAAGGGCGGCGTTTCCTCGACAATGGGCAGCACCGGCGAGGGGATGGTCACGATGTGATGCGCAATAATGTACGACTTCAGCCCGCCGAGCACGCTGCGAAACGCCTCCAGCAACTGACCCGGCGCGGGATGATCCTTTTGCAGACCGTCAAGGATCTGCTGGGGAGTTCGCTGGGCATCGATTTTGGCGGCGGTCGCCTTTAGCGCCTGTTGGTTCCGATGCAGGTCGGCAAAGCCGATTTCCAGCAGGCGCTCGATTGGCAGGTCCACCATCTCATCGTCCAGCAGCTTCTTGCGGTAGTTCTCGGCGCCGATGCGGAAATCGCCTTGAGAAACCGGCAGCAGGTCCTCCTTGAGGTAGTTTTGGTAGTTCTCCAGGGCGGCAACTACCGCTTGATTGGCAGAGTGAAAATCGCTCAGGAGCTTTGCATCTTTTACTTTGGAAAATGCGGCCGGGACGTCCTTCCGGAAGAAACCGATAATGCCCGGCATCTGTTCCAAGGCCACCTCGGTGTAGACGCGGGGCGGGTTTCTGAGGTTGTGTCTGGCAGCAGCGAATACGGCAGGCATCTGCCGCTCGCGTGCCACCAGCGAGCGCAGCCGCTGCTCCTGCGACGCATAATTGCGGCTCATGATGGTGAAGGCGCTGGCGCTCACGAAGCTGGAGTATTGGTCCGGATCCTTCTCCCACATACGGATGTTTTCCAGGTCGAGCAATTGCCCGGCAATACTGCTGCGCAGCAGCTCCAGATCAGCGGCCGCCAGCGGGCGTGAAGGAGGATGAATGCCGGCAAATTTCTGCTGGAAGCTCCTGAGAAAGGCTACCTCCCGATCCAGGCCGGGGCGGGAGAAGTCCTCCAACTGGGCATCGTATTGATGGAAGCCGGCGCTGGTGCCTTCCGTCGGATGCAAGTTGAAATAAGCGTCAAAGTATTCATCCACCAGCCGGTCATACTGGGCATCGAAGGCGGGCGTCGAAGCGGCGGGTGCCGGATTCTGGCCGAACAGGTTGGCGCTCATGAGAAGAGACACAATAATAAAAGAATTGAGAAACTGAAAACTACGGACTCGTTTGCCCACAGGAGATGCCCCTCGCGCGAACGTGTAAAGGTATCACAGGGGAGGGCAGGTCGGCAGAAGTCCGGCGAGCCTTGGGTGGTCTGCAGGTTTCGAAGCTGCCGAGCTGGACTTCGGAAACTCTAAAACTTTTGACACCTGCTTACGACGGTACTCCCGATGTTTCCGGCGCTCCGGGACCGGAAACGGCGCCGCTGAGCTCCTCCAGCACGCCACGAATCCGCCCCAGAACTTCTTCCGCCTGCGTAGCGCCCTTGACGAAAAATTTCAAGGTTCCGCCAGGGGTGAACTGGGCGCCACGCTGGGTGGAAACAAAGCGGGCCAGCTTTTCCGGCTCCACCGCGGCATTTTGCGTGAAGTTGACGCTCACCAGGTCGCGCTTGCGCTCCACGCGGGCCGCGCCGATGCGGTTGCAGAGCAGGCGCAGGGCGGCGTACTCGAGCAGGTTGTGCACCGGTTGCGGCGGCTCGCCATAGCGGTCCACGAGTTCGGAACGCACGTCACCCAGTTGGTTCTCGCTTTCCACTCCGGCAATGCGCTTGTACATGCGCAGACGCTGGTTTTCTTCGGCGATGTAGTCGGCCGGAATGCGGATGTTGAGACCAAGATTGAGCTGTGCCTCCACTTCCTCCGCCGTGACCTCGCCTTTGAGCTCGCGCACGGCACGTTCCAGCATGGACGTGTAAAGCTCGAAGCCTACCGCTTCGATGTGACCGCTTTGCTCTCCTCCCAGCATGTTGCCTGCGCCGCGCAATTCCAGATCGAGCGCGGCGATCTTGAACCCGGCTCCCAGATCGGAAAATTCCTTGAGCGCGGCCAGACGGCGACGCGCCAGGGGCGTCAACTCCAGCTCCGCGGGCAGCAGCAGGTAAGCGTAGGCGCGGCGGTTGGAGCGGCCCACCCGTCCCCGCAACTGGTAGAGCTCGGAAAGCCCGTAGCGGTCGGCGCGGTTGATGATGATGGTGTTGCAAAGAGGAATATCGAGTCCATTCTCGATGATCGTGGTGGCTACCAGCACGTCCGCCTCGTGATGCATGAATTTGAGCATCACTTTTTCCAGCTCGCGTTCCGCCATCTGTCCGTGGCCAACGATAATGCGGGCCCGGGGCACCAGTTCCTGCACCTTGGCGGCAATTTCGAAGATGCTGTCCACGCGATTGTGCACAAAGTAGACTTGGCCATCGCGCTCCAACTCCTGCTCGATGGCGGACTTGATCAGCTTTTCATCCCAGGCGGCCACCACGGTCTGGATGGCGATGCGGTCGCGCGGCGGGGTTTCGATCACGCTCATGTCGCGCAGGCCGACCAGCGACATGTGCAGCGTGCGCGGAATCGGCGTGGCCGACATGGTGAGCACGTCCACATCCTTGCGCATCTGCTTCAGGCGTTCCTTGTGGCGCACGCCGAAGCGCTGCTCCTCGTCCACAATGAGCAAGCCCAGGTTGGCGAACTTCACATCCTTGGAAAGCAGCCGGTGGGTGCCGATCAGGATGTCCACCTTACCCGCTTCCACCCGCTGCAGGATTTCCTTCTGCTGCTTGGCGGTGCGGAAGCGGCTGATCATCTCGATGGTGACGGGAAAGGCGGCAAAGCGCGATTTGAAAGTCTCGTAGTGCTGGAAGGCGAGCACAGTGGTGGGCGCCAGCACGGCTGCCTGGTGATTGTCGCTGACCGCCTTAAAGGCTGCGCGCATCGCCACTTCCGTCTTGCCATAACCCACGTCGCCACACAACAGCCGGTCCATGGGCTGCTGTACTTCCATGTCGCGCTTGACGTCTGTTATGGCTAGCTCCTGATCTTCTGTCTCCTGGAACTCGAAGGCATCTTCGAATTCACGCTGCCACTCGTTATCGCCAGAAAAGGCGTGGCCTTCCACCATCTTTCTTTCGGCGTAGAGTTTGAGCAGCTCGTCGGCCATGTCCTGCATGGCCTTTTTGACTCGCGCTTTCGTCTTGGCCCAGGTGGCGGTGCCCAGGCGGCTAAGGGCGGGCTTGGCGCCTTCGGCGGAGCGGTATTTCTGCACCAGGTCGAGGCGGGTGAGCGGGACGTAAAGCTTGGCGCCTTCCGCGTACTCCAGCAGCATGAACTCGGCCTTGCCGTCCTGCTGGGCAATTTCTTTCAAGCCCTGGTAAATGCCGATGCCGTGCTCAACGTGCACCACGTAATCGCCCACCGCCAGGTCGCGGAAGTCAGAGAGGAACGTAGAGGTCTTTGACTTGGGCCGCTGTGGGTGGGTGACCACCGCCTCTGACTCATCAAACAGGTCGCGTGATCCGAAAATGGCAAGCCCTGCATCGGGCAGCAGCACGCCATCCGGGACGTAAGCCTTGACCACCGTGGTTGCGTAAACCTCGCCCGCGAAGTAGGCGGTCTCTTCCGCGTAGCTCTCGCCCCCTGGGCGCACCGGACTGCCCAGGCGGTAGGAAACGTTGTATTCGGTAAAGATGTCCGCCAGACGTTCCAGTTCGCCCGTATTGGCAGCGGCAAAGAGCACGCGCTTGCCTTCGGCGGTGAGCTTCTTCACCTCTTCCACCATGGCTGGGACCGAGCCATGAAACCGCGTGGTGGGTTGGGAACTTAAAGCTAACGACTCCTCGCCGGCGCGCGTGATGCCCAGGTGCTCCACTTCAACCACCGCAAGATGGCTGAGGCGCTGATTCCTATCTTCCGGAGCAAAGTACAGGTCCTCAGGCCGCACCAGGTTGCCAATGCCGCTGCGCTCGTGAATTTCCTCCAGGCGCTCCCAGAAGTGCTCGAACTCGCTCTCTAGAGTTTCCGGCTCATCCAGCACGACGGCCGCGCGGGGCAGCAGCTCAAAAAGGGCCGTGTTGGCGCCGGCAACCGGAGCATAGAATTCCCACCCGGGAAAAACGGTAACCCCGGCTGCTAGAGCCGTTTCTTCCAGGACCTGTTCCGTGCCGCTGACCCGGCGACCTGTGAGCCGGGCGTGGATCGCACCCAGTAGTTCTTCGGTGGCCGGGGTCTCGGTGAGCGGCAGCAGGACCGCTTCGTCCAGCGCCGTGGAAGAACGCTGGGTAGTAGGATCGAACTTGCGGATTGACTCCACTTCGTCACCGAAAAGCTCGATGCGCACTGGGCGATCAGCTTCGGGCGAATAAACGTCAAGAATGCCGCCCCGCACCACGTATTCCCCGGGCATCTCCACCACATCGGCGGCGGTGTAGCCGATCGTGTTCAAGTGGCGCGCCATAGCGTCCACGTCCACACTTTCGCCGCGGCGAACCACCTGTGCCAGCTCGGCATAGAACTCGGCAGCGCGCAGTCGAATCGCGGTGGAGGCCACCGGGACCACCACGATAGAAGCAGCTCCCGTAGCGATCTTCCACAGGGCGGTGGCTCGTGCTTCCTGGATCTCCGGGTGGGGCGAAAGATTCTGAAACGGCAACACGTCGCGCGTAGGCAACATGACTACCGATTCGGGCGGCGCTGCCCCGGTCAGAGTGCAAAACGATTGCAGTACAGGAAGAAAGTCTTCCGCGGTCCGGTTATCCGCCACCACCAGGACCAGGGGGCGCCCGGCGGAATGGTGCAGCAGAACGGTGGCCAACGCTTTGGCAGTGGGAGTGAGCCCGGAGACACTAACCCGCCCCGTGCCCTCCTTGAGGTGGGAGGCCGCACGCGACAGAGGACTCAGATTTTCCGCGTCCGCGAAAACCTCGCGAACGAAGGGGAGAACCATCGCCCTTTCATTCTACCAGCAGGCTGGCAGCTCCGGTGTCCTCGGCATTCGTTGAGAGAACAGTTGTAGCGCACGGTGGTGCACGTCGCTCGGAGTACCTTACACCCCACGTGGCGTCACCCTCAGCATGACGCCTTCAGAAAAGGGCTCGCCTGGACAACTCAAACAGTCGTTGCGTGATATAAGAGGATCCCTCACTGGTCATGTACTTCGGTGAGTTTGGAATCTAGAAGAATTAGGCTATAAAGAATTCATGCTGAGCTGGATGGCTGCCTGGTCGCCTGGTTAACCGGCCCGTGACTAGTCAGCCGGCCAGCCGCTTTAAAGGGCCCGCGACAAATCCGACCTTTCCTTCCGATAGCACTCTCGAGCTAAAAACATCCGCACCCCAAGGGGCGCGGATGTGTGCCCAAGTTGTGACCCTCTTACCAGGAGTAATGCACCAGGTAGGTGACAACCTGCTCGCCGTTAGGCGCAACCGTCACCGGAAACTCGATGGTCTGCGCGTCCGTCTTGCGGTACTGCTGCGACTGCTCCAGCAGCCTCCAGGTGGTCCAGCGATAAAGGTGCTCAACCACGCGCACGTCCACCGGCTCCTTCTTGTGGTTGCGCACTTTGATTTCGAATGACTCCTCGATCCAGTGGTTCGCGGAGTCCACGCGGATGTTGGTGCGGCGGCGCTCGCCCACTACGTCGAAGGCATTGCCTGTGTACACACGTACGGTCTCGTCCTTAGGCGTGTGGTCAATCGTGTTTTCGCCCACGAATTCCAGATGTCCGTCGGTGTCGCGGCGGTAGAAGCGCAGCCGGCCCTTGGGCAAAGCGATGCCCAGATGATTAGCTTCTGAGTTCTTGAATTCCTGCATCACCCAGACCTTGGGGTTGGAAAGCGTGCCGTAGCTCACATCCTGCCGCGCCTGCTCGGGACTGTAATAGGCGTAGTTGGCGAGATTGGCGCCGTCGTAGATATACAGCCGCTGCGAGTGAATGCCGGTAGCGCGCACAAATTCCACCTGCTTGGTCTGCTGGTCACGCAGAGTGGTGGGACGCTGCAGGGCATAAAGGTGGAACTCGTCAAACGACTTTTCCCGGACCGCCGGCGCCATGGCTTCATCGGCCATCGCCTTGGCCATTCCTGCATACGCCCTCTGGGCGTTGGTAGACGCCTGGATCTTGCTCACGTCGCCGGCCAGGAGCTTGATGCGCGCATTCTCATAGGTCTTGCCGCTCTGGTTGCGCATGGTGATCCAGCCCACAAGATCCACCAGGTTGATGCCGCGCTCGCCGCCGTCGGCCAGCACCAGGTTGTAGTCGGCCTGCCAGCTCATGCCCCCGCTGACGTAGGAAATCTCCGCGTCGAAGTTACCAGGCTGATTGGTCTCCAGCAGCCAGGCGAGCGTGGGCTTCAGGATGCTGTCGGCGCCCAGTGCCGGGAACAGCGGCTGGCCGGGCAGCCCGAATCGCAGCACGCCATCCACTTCAATGATTGGCTGTCCCATGCCGGGCTGGGGATAACCCCCGTTGTAAGTAGCGCTGGGAATGTAGCCGCTGCGAATGATCTTGCCGCGCACGGTTTCCTGGTGCTCGCCACGCTGTACCAGGAAGTCAATCGTCTTGCCCTCATACATGGAGAGCAGCAGTTCCTGGGAGATGGGATCGTTGCGGTAGTTTTGCTCCAGTATCTGCAGGGCGCGGCCGGCAGGATCGCGCAGGATCACCGAATCCGGCTCCAGCAGGCTGGTCATGCCCGCATACTGGACGTGGTTGACGCCGGCATGTAGAGATAGCGGCAGCCGCTCCCGGGCAACGAAAAAATTCTGGTTGTAGATGGTTAATGCGGGCGCGTCGTCTTGCGCCACTCTCTCTTGCGGCGCCGGCTTTTCCTGCGCCACTGCTAATGCTGCAAACAGGCACACTACGACTGCAATGAGCTTCTTCATAGTCCTTGGCCTCAGTTGTTTCGTGGGTCCGGGAGGGAGGCGCCTAGCTTTCCGGCCTTCGTATGTAGAACGTGCCTGCGGGGAGTTATTGCGGGAAAGCCGCGCCCACCGTGGGTAACGGGGGAGTGGTTACCAGCGGGGGCATTTGTTCCGTACTAAACGAATGTCATCCCGAACGGAGTGGGCCGGTTCGCGTGCGAAGCGGTCTGCGAAGTCGAGGGACCCCTACACACTCCAATTGATGACATCCGCTACGAGGAGTTCTCTGTTGTACTGGGGGTCGGTTGGAACTCCCGATGACAGCTTCCAAGAATCTACCGCGCAGAGGTATTTCGACTCGGGCTTACGCCCTCGCTCAATATGACATGCCTTAAAAAGAAGCGACGTAGCGTTAGATGTCCAGGTTCTTTACGTCCAGCGCGTTCTCTTCGATGAACTTGCGGCGGGCTTCGACGTCTTCGCCCATCAGCGTGGTAAAGATGGTCTCGCACTCGGCAATGTCTTCCAGCTTCACCGAAAGCAGGGTCCGGCGCTCGGGATCCATGGTGGTCTGCCACAGCTGCTCCGCCGTCATCTCGCCCAGGCCCTTATAGCGCTGGATGGTAAAGTCCTTGCGGCCTTCGTTGAGCACATATTCGAACAGTTCGCGTGCTGAAGTCTTCTCCACCACTTCCGGCTCTGCCGACTTTTTCTTAGCCGCTGCCTTGGGCGCCTTCTTCTGCGCCTTTTCCTGCTCCTCGCGTTCGGCGTCGCTCAGTTCTTCGCCGCCGCCATTCGTCGAACTCTTGACCAGCGTCTCGATGACGAAGGGCGGCTCCATGTTGGCCTCAATTTGCTTGTACTTGGCCATCATCTGCCGGTACTCGGGCGAGGAGGCCATCTCCCAGTTGACGACGTGCTCGGCACCCTGGGAGTTGACGAAGATCGCTTCCCACAAATTGTGCTCGTCGTCGTGGCGCAGCTCCACGCTCTTGAAGCCGCGGTCTTTTTGAATTTTCTTCAGCTCCCTTTCCAGCTTTTCCAGTTTCTTCGGGGCTTCCTTCTTGTCGCCTTCAAAGTCGGTGCGCTTGGAGAGGTCGAGCTTGGGCAGCAGCTCGGTTACTTTGTCATCGCGCAGCCGCTTGTCCACCTTGTCGAAGAAACCAAGGTATTCGTTGAGCACGGTCATGAACTTGGTGAGGGGCGCGCCATCCAGCCGCGCGGCGCCTTCGCCGTAACGCACCACCAAGCCCTCGGCCGCGCGCTTCACCATGACTTTCACGAACTCGCGGTCGTCCTTGATGTATTGCAGCGACTTGCCCTTCTTCACGCCATAGAGCGGGGGCTGGGCAATAAACACGTTGTTGCGTTTGATCAGCTCCTGCATGTGGCGGAAAAAGAACGTCAGCAGCAGGGTGCGGATGTGCGAGCCGTCCACATCGGCGTCGGTCATCAGGATGACCTTACCGTAACGCAGTTTGGTAGGGTCGAAATCCTCCTTGGAGATCCCGGTGCCCAGGGCCGTAATCATGGCGCGGATTTCCTCATGGCCCAGCATCTTGTCGTAGCGCGCCTTCTCCACGTTCAGGATCTTGCCCTTGAGCGGCAGGATGGCCTGGAAGCGGCGGTCGCGGCCCTGCTTGGCGGTGCCGCCGGCGCTTTCGCCCTCCACCAGGAAGAGCTCGCAGCGGTTGGGATCGCGCTCCGAGCAATCAGCCAGCTTCCCGGGCAGTCCGCCGCCATCGAGCGCCCCTTTGCGCCGGGTCAGGTCGCGGGCCTTGCGCGCGGCTTCGCGAGCGCGGGCAGCGTCAATGGCCTTGTTGATGACGCGCTTGGCCACCGGCTGGTTCTGCTCAAAGAACGCGCCCAGGCGCTCGTTGACGAAGGCCTGCACGATGCCGGCGATGTCGGAATTCAGCTTGCCCTTGGTCTGGCCTTCAAACTGCGGCTGCGGCAGCTTCACACTGATCACCGCCACCAGGCCTTCGCGCACGTCGTCGCCGGTCAGGTTTTCCTTCACGTCCTTAAACAGCCCTAACTGCTGGCCGGCGTAGTTGATGGTGCGGGTCAGCGAGGTGCGGAACCCGCTCAGATGCGTACCGCCATCCACCGTGTTGATGTTGTTAGCGAAGCTGAATATGGACTCGGAATAGCCGTCGTTGTACTGCAGTCCGATTTCCATGTGCACGCCGTCTCGGTCGTCCTCCATGTAGATAGGACGGTCATGCAGCACACTCTTACCCTTGTTCAGGTGCTTAATAAATTCGGCGATGCCGCCGTTGTACTTGAATTCCGCCTTCTTGGCTTCGCCCGTTTTGGGGTCGGAGGTGCGCTCGTCGGTGAGCGTGATTAGCAGGCCTTTGTTCAGGAAGGCGAGCTCACGCAGGCGCTGGGCCAGCGTGTCGAAGTTGTACTCGGTGACAGAAAAGATGGTGGTATCCGGCTTGAAACGCACTTTGGTACCGGTTTTCTTGGCCGGCCCCATCTTCTTCAGCTTGCTGGTGGGATCACCCTTGGAGTAGGTCTGCTCCCAGGCAAAACCGTCGCGCTTGATTTCCAGCGTCAGCTCTTCGCTGAGCGCATTCACGCACGAGACACCCACGCCGTGCAGGCCGCCTGAAACTTTGTAGGTGGAGCTATCGAATTTGCCGCCGGCGTGTAGCTTGGTCATAACGACCTGCGCCGCCGGCACCTTCTCGCCATCCAGATCCATGGTCTCCACGGGAATGCCGCGGCCATCGTCCACCACGGTGATCGAGTTATCGTCGTGGATGGTGACGTCAATCTTTTCGGCGAAGCCGGCCAAGGCCTCGTCCACCGAATTGTCCACCACTTCGTAGACCAGGTGATGCAGACCGAGTTCGCCCGTCGAGCCGATGTACATGGCGGGGCGCTTGCGCACAGCTTCCATACCGCCCAGCACCTTGATGGACTCGGCCGTGTAATCGTGCACTCCGCTGCCATTGGCGCCATTGGGCTTGCCATTAGCTGCGAGCTTGCCGTTTTTCAGCTTGGAATCGTTAACGGCGGTGTCGTTGAGGGAAGTTGGTTTGCTGGCCATTCAGCTCCGTAAATAAACGCGCGGGTCGGGCTCAAGCGGGGACGGTTTTTTCGTCCCCTGGATTTGGTTCAAGTTATTGAAATTATATAGAGTTAGCGGAACTCGACCCGTGTTCTATTTTAGCACAAAGCGGGCGCTTTTTGAGCTGCCTGAAAGGGCAAAAATCGCGAGAATCAGGAGGCGCAACAGCATGAGAATCAGCGGTTTAGAGCCGGATGAAAAACGAGGCTGTAGACCACCTGAGCTGGAATGGTCCGGAGTGGGGCTCTACGACGGCGACATAATCGCTGTAACCCAGTCCTAACGGTTCCTCTCCAAGACAAGAGAGAAAAATTGCCAAGCCTCTACGATCGCTATCAAGCGGGAGAACACCAGCAGGTGTGGTCAGACCTGATCGCACTAGGCGACGCGGTTCGCAGCGGGCCAGAGTACCAGGATGCGCTCGCGGTGGCCCACGAAACCATGCGGCGCGCGCAGTCGAATATTGAGACACTGATCGCTCGCTTGCATGACCATGGGTACCGCTTCCAAAACGAGCAAGAGGTGGCACAACAGTCGGCGGAACGCAGGGCGTCGCTGACTCGACAGGTGGAGTCGTTCCGCGCGATGGCAAGCGTCCCGTTCGCCGAGAGGATGAAAAACCTGCTTGATGCCGTAGCCAATCTGCAGACGAGGCACCAATCAGCTACGAAACCGAAGAAGCCTGCCGCCAAGCACCCCCTTGAGGACCGAAACGTCTATAGCCGCGCCAGCAGGGCGTCAGAAAAAGCCATTGCCGATGCGGAGAGCCAGCTGGGTGGTCCACTGCCCATTTCCCTGAGGGCCTGGTACGAAGCCGTTGAATATGTATCATTCCTCGGATCACATCCGGAATTGAACCCGAGGAAACCAGAGGGCGCACGGCATATGATGTACGTGAGTCCGTCAATGCTGCAAGGTCCAGGCGGAGAACAGCGCCGCCGGCAGGCTGAGTCGCTGGGATTTCAGGTCGCGAGCGACGCGCCTGCGTCCCCCCTGGATGAGAGCGCCCTGCCTGATCCCCTGGTAATCACGACGCTCGAAGAGTTACTGGGCGAGAACGAGGAACCGGGCGGCGGCAGCTTCATCATTGCGCCCGATGATCTTCATAAAGCCGACATCAGCGGCGATGTCTATTACATTGACCTCCCCGACCGCAAAGCCGATGTCATCTTCCAGGACTGGAGGGGGGGATATTTTGTGGCATATCTGCGGCGTGTTTTTCTCTGGGCGGGGTTCCCCGGGTGGGAGCGGCATCGTAACCCACCTACGAAACTCATACGGGAGTTGACCCAGGGCCTGCTTCCGCTCTGATCCCAGTCGGAGCCACGCGCGGTTTTTGCCTTCCGCGCGGTCCATGTTCCAGGCTGCCTCCGCTCAAACGGCCTTGGCCCGTGCTTCCAGTGTGCTGGTGCAGAAGGCGCAGCGACGCGCGTCAATGGGAATCTCGCTCAGGCACTCGGGGCACTTCTTCGTCGTGGGATCGGCGGGCGGCTCCTTGCGCGCGCGCGACACCAGCGCATTGATGGGCGTGACCACAAAGAAGTACACGGCAGCGGCGATCAGGATGAAGGAAATGACGGCGTTGATGAAGTCGCCGTATAGGAACGTGCTGTTGTTGATGGTGAATTGCAGTGCGCCAAAGTCCGGTTTGCCCACAATGGCGGCAATGAACGGAGTGAGCAGGTCCTTAACCAGCGAGGTCACCACGGTGCCGAACGCGGCGCCAATAACTACGCCGACCGCCAAATCCACAACGCTGCCTCGCAGCACGAATTGCCGGAAGCCTTTGAGCATGGCACACCCCCTAAGGCGGGATAGAGTAGCCCCCGGCGGGCAGAAGGTCAAATGGATGGACCACCTGGTAGGGTGAGCTACGAGAGCCAGATAATTTGTTGAAACTGATGAAGCCGGGAAGTTCCGACCACCCAGCCCGGCCCAAAGGGGATCGCCAATAGCAGAGAATCAAAAGGCCTGCCCAGAAGCAATCAGAACCTCTTCGACGACCAATCAGCCCGCCAGGGCGATATTGGTTTTAGGCCAGGGCGTGAGCCCTGGGACAGAGTGCAAGAATAACCAGAGCCCCGTAGGGGCGACACCAACAATAAGCCACGACTTGGAGGAGTTGGCGGGAACGAACGCAAGGTCTCTCGACTTCACGGGACGGTTCGCAAGCGAACCGCCCTGCTCCGCTCGAGATGACATTGGCTGAAAGCAGGCGTTCGTCAGATCCGCATGGGCATGACGATGTAACGGTACTTGTAATCCTCAGCCCCTTCAGGGCGAAGTTGGCCGGCGGACTGCGGATCCTTGAACTCCAGGCGCACTTCCTCGGTGTCGGCGGCTTTCAGGAAGTCGAGCAGGTAGGCGGAATTGAAGCCGATGGTGAGCGCGTCGCCGGTGTAAGCGGTATCCAGCGAATCTTCTGATTCGCCCGCATCGGTGGATGAGGAGGAAATCTTCAGCTCGTTCTTCTCCAGGCGCATGCGGATAGCGCCGGAGCGCTCGTCGGCAAACTGGGCCACACGCTGGATGGCTCCATTCAGGTCGTCGCAGCGCACCAGCACGCTCTTGTTGTTGTCCTTGGGCAGCACCGCCTCGAAATTCGGGAATTGCCCGGTGAGTTGGCGCGAGGTGAGCAGGCGCTGGCCGATGCGGAAGAAGAGCGTGGATTCGTCCTTGGCGAACTCCACCTCGTCCACATCCGTGTTTTGCAGTAGTGAGTGTAGCTCCGACATGGCCTTCTTGGGGATCAGCGTGCGCATGTCATTGGCGCCAAATTTCTCAGCAGCCTCAATGTGCGCCAAGCGATGGCCGTCGGTCGCCACCATCACGATAGACTCCGGCTTCAGCACCATCAGCGCGCCGTTCAGGGTATAGCGCGATTCTTCGTTGGAGATGGCGAAGATGGTCTTGCTGATGAGTGTGCGCAGCACGGCGACCGGGATTTTCACGATGCCGGCGCCCGGGAAAGCAGGCAGGCTGGGGAAATTGGAGCGCGCCATCCCTACCATCTTGGTGTTGGAGCGGCCGGCGCGAATGTTGACCCAGTGGTTCTCCAGTAGCTTTACGGAAATATCAACGTCGGGCAACAGTTTCACGTAGTCGTAGAGCTTGCGCGCGGGAATGGTGCAGGCACCCTCCTTTTTGACCTTGGCAGTGCAGGAGGTCCGCAGGCTCAAGTCCAGATCCGTGGCAGTAATGGACAGCTTGCCCTCGGCGGCTTCAAACAAAAAGTTGGACAAAATAGGAATCGTCGTCTTGCGCTCGACCACGCCCTGAGTTGCGGTCAACTCGCGCAGCAGTTCGGACCTGCTGACGGTGATTTCCATGGTGGACGTCCCTGTAGCGACCATAGCCTCTGCCGGCATAAATGACCACCCTGAAACCGGGCACACAGCCCGAGATTATTAACTCCCTTATATCAAAAGAAAAAGCTATAAAACCAGCAGTAACAGCAGGCAGGCCGGAAAAGTGGAAATCGGAGCCCCAACCGCCGGAGGAGCTACTTTTCCCGCCAATTTACCGCTGTTCATAACGGCTCCCGCCTGTGGCTGGACAGGGAAAGCAGGGTGGCTGGAGATAGGTCCGACCGTCTGTTGCACAGATTCCACAAGCGGCGCACAAGAGGGCTGGAGGAAGACCGGGCCGCAGCGTGGAAAAGGGGGACGGAGCAGCGATTCATCCGCCCAAAGTCTCCGTCAGTTTATTGAGCAGCCTGTTCAAATCCTTGTCGCTCTTGCGGCTTTCGTCGATTTTCTCGACGGAGTGCAGCACGGTGGTGTGGTGCTTGCCGCCGAACTGGCGTCCAATCTCCGGCAGAGAGGCTTCGGTAAGCTGTTTGGCCAGGTACATGGCAATCTGCCGCGGGTAAACGATGGCGCGAGAGTTGTTCTTGGCCTTGATCTCCACCAGCTTGAGCCCAAACTGCTCGGCCACCGACTTCTGGATGGCCTCGATGGTCACTTTCCGCGCCTGCGAATCAATGAAGTTCTTGAGCACCTGCTGGGTATAGGGCAGGGTGATCTCAGCTCCAATCAGAGAAGAATGGGCGATCAGGCGAATGAGCGCGCCCTCCAGTTCGCGGACGTTGGAGCGGATGTTGGAGGCAATATAGAGCGCGACATCGGTAGGCAGTGTGACCCGCTCCTGCTCCGCCTTCTTCTGCAGGATCGCGACCTTGGTCTCAAGATCAGGGGGCTGGATGTCGGCAATCAGGCCCCACTCAAAGCGGCTGCGCAGCCGGTCCTCAATCTCGGCCAGTTCCTTGGGCGGGCGATCGCTGGCGATCACGATCTGCTTCATGGACTCATGCAGCGCGTTGAAAGTATGGAAGAACTCTTCCTGCGTGCGCTCCTTCTGAGCCAGAAACTGGATGTCGTCTATAAGCAGCACATCCACGTTGCGGAACTTGTCGCGGAAACTGGTCATCTTGTCGTAGCGCAACGAGTTGATCATCTCGTTGGTGAACTTTTCGCTCGACAGGTAACAGATGGCCACCTGGGGCTGGCGGCGTTTGATCTCGTGCCCGATGGCCTGCATGAGGTGGGTTTTGCCCATCCCGACTCCGCCATAGATGAAGAGCGGGTTGTAGGCCTTAGAGGGCCTCTCAGCCACAGCCAGCGAGGCGGCATGGGCAAACTGGTTGCCGGCGCCGATCACGAAGGCATCGAAGGTGTAGCGGGGATTAAGCTGGGCGGCTCCATCCCAGTCGAAGCGCGCTTGGTGAGCTACTGCGCTGCTGGTCTGAGGCTGTGCCGGGGCTGGCGCCGACAGCCCGCCATCGTGCCGGACCGGGGTGGCGGCGGGATCGTCTTCTGGGGTGACGAACTTGACGTCCTGGAATTCAAGGTTGAGGTTATCGAGGGCTTCCTGAATCAGGTCCGCATATTTTTCTTCGATATGGCGGAACTCAGGTGTGGGCACCCGAACATAAATCACCTTGCCGCTGGCATGGCTGTAGCGCGTGGGCTTAAGCCAGGTATCGTATGAGTGCCGGTTAATCTTTTTTTCCAGCGCGTCAAGGATGCGAATCCACGGATTGGGAGCAATAGCGGTACCGGTAACCGACATTAGTAAACCATAGCTGGGCCTCGATGAAGGACCCGGGAAGCAATGCGATGGATCGAAACGCCCGCCGCCGAAGCGGGAGCAAGGTCAACGAATGAGTAAGCCGAAATGCAGTGACTGCTCGGCATACTAGCACGAAAATTTTTTGGCGTGTGGAAATCTTCGCGGAGAATTTTTTTCACTGGCGTGAGTTGTAGCGCGCTGGAAAATTCTGTCAAGTCATTAGTTGGTAATGACGCAAGTGTGGTGCAGAGAAGAGTGGCTCACGTGAGCGGATACTGCCCCGCGGGCGTGGTCGTAAATTTGCGAGCCGGTTGCAGCGGGTAATGTGCAGATCCGTTCCAGAGAGGTGGAAGGGTGATGTGCAACACAAGATCCGGAGAGTGCGCCGGTGCGCCGTGCGGAGCAGGTGAATTGCCGCCGCCCGCTAGCTTCATTTATACTTTTTATTTGCCACTGGCCTATTCAGCCGCAAGGAGCAGCTAACTTTTTCCATGCCCAAACGCACGTTCCAGCCCAACCGTCGCCGCCGCTCGAAAACGCACGGCTTTCGCCAACGGATGAAGACGAAGAGCGGGCGGGCGGTCCTGGCGCGCCGTCGCGCCAAAGGACGTAAGCGGGTTTCGGTAAAGCCGGGCTTCCGCGAATAACAACTTGTACGGCGCAGGCATGGCCGGAATTGACGCAAGCTGAGAAGCAGCCGTGAACGGCCCTCCGCCGAAAAAGCAAGCTCCGGGACGACAGCCCGCCGGCGGGAGGGGAAGGGCACGATTTCCCCGGGTAGCGCGACTGTTGAGGCATGCGGATTTCGAGCGCGTCTACGAGCAGGGGCAAAGGCATTTTGCCCGCCACATGACCTTTTTCTTCTTGCCGGGGTCGGGAGGCGGCGCGCGGGTTGGATTCACTGTTGGACGTATGCTGGGTGGGGCGGTAGAGCGCAACCGCATTAAGCGGCGCTTGCGGGAAGCTGTGCGACGCGAACGGGAGCGGCTTGGGGCGGGTATAGACGTTGTAATCAATCCCAAGAAGTCTGCACTGCGGGCGGAGTTTGCTGAAATCACGCAGGATGTGGGACGTGCCTTCGGGGTTATCAGCGGGAAATCGAGAACTGCGGGCGCCAGGTAGAGAAAGTATGAAACGCATCTTGGTAGGACTGCTGCGGGCTTACAAATGGGCTCTATCGCCCATGCTGCCGTCCGCCTGCCGCTATGTTCCTACCTGTTCCGAGTACGCGCTGGAGGCGGTGGAGCGCTATGGATCGCTGAAGGGCGGCTTGAAGGCGACGTGGCGGGTGCTGCGCTGCCATCCCTTTGCCCGAGGCGGATACGATCCTGTGGTCAGAGAGCGCTCCGGCGTTCACGATTTGGGCTGTCCTCATCACGCAAATTGAAGGGGAACATTTTTCTCAGGTAGATTCGTTTGGCTGACTTTCAAAACCCCCAACAAGATCCCGGGCTCGAACGCCGCCTCCTGCTGGTGTTTGCGCTTACGTTTCTAGTGATTCTGGCCCTCCAGCCGCTCCTGATGAAGAAGGTGCTGCCGCAGAAGAGCAGCGCTCCAGAAAAGAAGGTCACGCAGCCGGCGCCGCCGGCCCTCCAACCGCCCGCGCCCGAAGCGGCGGCTGCAACCACCCCGCCGGCCGCCCGCCACAAACGCTCGCGCGCCTCCAAGGGTGAGGAAGAGCGTGCCCCCGGCAAGCAGGCTACACAGGAAACGGCCACCGTCGTCGAGAATGATCTCTACCGCATTGAGTTCACCAACAAGGGCGGACAGGTCAAATCCTGGATTCTGAAGAAGCAAACCGACGACAAAGGCAAACCGCTGGAGTTGATAAACCCCGGTGGCTCTAAGTTCGGCTTGCCCATGTCGTTGTGGACATACGACGAGACGCTGCGCAACCAGCTTAACAATTCGTTGTACGTGGCCAGCCAAACGGGCACCGTCCGCGCGCCCGCAACCATCACGTTCGAGTACTCCGACGCTGATCTGAACGTGCGTAAGACCTTCCGCTTCGACCACACCTATGTGGTCAAGGTGGACACTTCGGTCGAGTACAAAGGCGCGCCAACGCCCGCGTACCCGGCCTGGCCCGCCGGGTTCGGTGATCAGACAGTTCCCAGCTCTTACGCCTCCGCTCGCATTGCCTGGCAGTACAACGACAAGATCCAGCGCGACAAGGCAAAAAGCGTCAGCGGCGGCGGCACCGTCTCCGGCCCCTTCCATTGGGCGGGGGTAGAGGATCAATACTTCGGCGCCGTCTTTATTCCTGACCATCCGGAAACCGCGGCCATGGTTACGCTGCGCAGTGGCGTGGACATACCCAAAAATCCCGAGCACCCCAATCCCAATGAAACTACGCGGGAAGATCTGCTCGGAGCAGCGGTGGGCAACACCCATGGGCCAACCACGGAGCAGGTGTTCGTCGGCCCTAAGTCGCTGAACGTGCTGGAGTCGGTGCATGTGGCCAACGGCGACCTGCGCGGGCTGGTAGATTTCGGCTTCTTCGGCATCATCGCCCGCCCGCTGTTTCTGTGGCTGCGCTGGACGCAGAAGTACGTCCCCAATTGGGGTTGGGCCATCGCGCTGCAGACTCTGATCATCACGGTGGCGCTGCTGCCACTGCGCATTTCCAGCATGAAGTCGTCGCTGAAGATGCAGAAGGTGGCGCCTCAGATCAAGGCCATCCAGGAAAAATACAAAAAGTACAAAATGCAGGATCCGCGCCGGCAGCAGATGAATCAGGAAATTGGCGACCTCTATAAGAAGGAAGGCGTGAATCCGGTGGGTGGCTGCCTGCCCTTGCTGATCCAGATGCCGTTCCTGATCGCGTATTACGCCATGCTGGAAGTAGCCATTGAGCTGCGGCACGCACCCTGGCTGTGGATCCGTGATCTGTCTTCCCCTGATCCGTGGCACCTGCTGCCCATCCTGATCATCGTCAGCACCCTGTTCGTACAGAAAATGACGCCCGCCGCGGGCATGGATCCGACGCAACAGAAGATGATGAACCTGATGATGCCGCTATTCCTGGGCGTCATTAGCTGGAATCTGGCAGCAGGATTGTGCGTTTATTGGGTTTTGAGCAACGCTATTGGCATTGCGCAGCAGGCGGTGATGAACCGCACCGAGTTGGGGCGGGAAATGCGCGCAGAAATGGAAAAGCGCGCACGCAAGAAAGCAAAGGTTTGAAAAACCAGCCTTCAGCTCTCGGCTGACAGCTATCTATGGCTATCTCCGACAAAACGACCGGGGCGCGCAAGATTGACGAGTTCCTGCGGGCAGTGGTGAAAGAGTGCGGGTTTCGTCTTAAGTACCGCATTGTTGTAGACCCGCCTCTGCCCGAGGAGCGCGATTGGGAGCGGCCGGAGATCGTGGTGGAGTTCTCCGGTCCGGACAGCGACCTGCTGCTGGAGCGTGGGGCGGAACTGCTGCGCTCCCTGGAGCACTTGTCGCAGGAGATTCTGCGCTTATCGCCCTCCGAGCATGAGCGTGTCGCCTTCGACTGCATGAATCATCGCGCCATGCGGTTGGAAGAGCTGAAACTGGCGGCAGGGGTGGCCGCGGAACGGGTCCGCAAGACCGGTATGCCCTACACCTTCAGCCCCATGTCGTCGCGCGAACGCCGCATCCTGCACCTGGCGCTGCGCGACGAGACAGATCTCAAAACCGAAAGCTCGGGCGAAGCCGGCCGCCGCGCAGTGGTGGTTTATCCCAAAGACTACAAGCCGTCCCCACGTGTTAGCCGGCGCTAAACAGCATCCTGCTCGCCGAGGTGCGCGTGAAATCAGCTTTCCTGCTATTTGTGATTGCCACGTTGTGGGGCGCGCTATGGGCGCAGAGTCCGGCCCCCGCCGCTTCCGGAAATGCCGCGCAGGTTTTCGGCTACTTCGCCGGGGCTCCTCTTGATTTCCAGGTAAACTCGTCGGAAGACGTGCACGGAGTAACCGTGCTCGACGTCTCCTATGCCAGCCCGAAGGGTGGCCGCGTGCCTGCGTTCCTGGTGGTACCTTCTGGCAAGCGGCCTTTCGCGGGCGTGGTCTTTGTACATTGGGGTCAGGGCGACCGCACCGAGTTCCTGGCTGAAGCTGTGATGCTGGCCCATGCGGGAGCCGAGTCCTTACTTATAGACGCCCCATTCAACCGTCCCGGAGCGCCGATTGGGGACACCTTCGCGCATCCGGAAATCGAGCGTGACCTCTACATCCAGTTGGTGGTAGACACGCGTCGCGGGGTTGATCTGCTGCTCAGCCGCCCGGAGGTGGACGGCAAGCGAATCGGCTACGTGGGCCACAGCCTGGGAGCTACCTGGGGCGGCCCCCTGGCGGCTGCGGACAAGCGCATCAGGACCCTGGTTCTAATGGGCGGCTTGCCGACGATCACCGACTTCTCAGGCAATGACTACATTTCAACCGTGGTGCACAAGGCGTACACTCCCCAGCAGATTGCCAATTATGTGAAGGTGATCTCGCCCATTGATCCGGATCGCTTCGTGGGGCAGTCGGCCCCGGCTGCGCTCTTCTTCCAATTCGCCCGGCATGATCGCTACATCACGCCCAAGTTCGCCGGGGAATATTCCGATGCAGCGGCTCAGCCCAAACAAGAGAAGTTTTATTTCTGCAGCCACGAGTTCAATGATCCTGCCGCGCTGATGGACCGCGACCAATTCCTGCAGAAACAACTCGGATTAAGTCCCGTAATGCCGATCATTCTGCGGCAAATGGGCATCCGGCTGGAGCCGGCACGAGTGGTAGGAAAGACCAGATGAGCTGAGAGGAGCCACGCCGGACATTGCGCAACTGCCGCTTTCAACCCGCGCGCTGGGACAAATCGGCTACTACTTCGCGCAAGCGTCCGGTTTCTACCTCATAGACAAAACCCCGCACTGCGACCTGCGAAGGAATCCAGGGGTGCGATCGCAGACGCTTAATCTGCCGGCGAACGTTCTCCTCCACGTCGCGGAAGCTGTAGAAATAGGCGGGCACAACCGCTGCCCTGCCGGTGCTGCTCTCCAAACGCGAGCGCAGTTCCTCCTCGCTGAAGCTGAGCATCCCGCAGTCGGTATGATTGATAATCAGAAACTCTTGTGTGCCCAGCAGGTAATGCGAAATGAGCAGGGAACGCAGGGCATCTTCGGTCACCACTCCTCCGGCATTGCGGATGATGTGCGCATCGCCGGTCTTCAGGCGGAGAAACTGTTCCACTGAGAGTCGCGCGTCCATGCATGCCAGCACGGCAAGCTTGCGGGCGGGAGGCTTAGGCAGGCTCCCCAGGTTGAACTCTCTCGCGTACCCTTCATTTGCTTTTAATACCTCGTCGGTGACCGACATCGCTCAGCACCCTCCGCTTCCAAACCACAAGTTAGATTACGCGCATGGGGCCGGTTAGAAAAAACCATCGCCTTCCCCGCTAGAATGAATCTGTGATCCTGGACGACACCATTGTCGCCATCTCAACCCCGCCGGGGCGGGGCGGCATTGGGGTGGTGCGACTTTCCGGGCCTGAAGCCCGGCAGATCGCAATGCCCATGCTGCGGCTCAAGCGCGAGCTGGAACCGGGCCGGGCTGTATTTGGGGAGCTCGTGGAACCCGAAGGTGCTGCCTCTGACGAATCGCGGGGAGCCTCTCCTGGGTCCGCCGAAGAGGCTCTAGCGCGCTCACATTCCCGCGAAACTGGGCGCTCCGTATCCACAAGAGCCGCCGCTGCCCGCATTGACGAGGTTGTGGTCACCTTTTTTTCGAAGCCGCACTCCTACACCACCGACGACATGGTGGAAATTTCCTGTCATGGCTCGCCCGTGGTGCTGCGCCACATTGTGGAACTGGCGCTGGCGAAGGGTGCTCGCCTGGCGGAGCCCGGGGAGTTCACCATGCGCGCGTTCCTCAACGGTCGTCTGGACCTGGCCCAGGCAGAAGCAGTGCGTGACTTGATCGAATCGCAGACTCTGTACCAGGCCAAAGTCGCCGCCCAGCAGCTGGAAGGCGCGCTCTCTCGCCGCTTGCAGCCTGTAAAGCAGAAGCTAGTGGATTTGATTGCTCTGCTGGAAGCAGGTATTGATTTCGCCGAAGACGATGTTTCCGTGTTGCCGGCAAAACAGATCGAAGAGCGCATAACCACCGTACGCGGCCCGCTCCAGGAACTGGAAGGCTCATTTTCTTTTGGCAAGATGGTGCACGAAGGATTGACCCTGGCCATTGTTGGCCGCCCCAACGTCGGCAAGTCAAGCCTGTTCAACCGCCTGGTGGAGCGAGAGCGTGCCATCGTAACCGCCACCCCCGGCACTACTCGCGACCTGGTGAGCGAAACGGTCGCCCTAGAGGGCATTCCCGTCAAGCTGGTGGACACAGCGGGCATTCGCCACGCGCTGGATGAGGCCGAGAGCATCGGCATTCGCAAATCCATGGAAGCGCTGGCCGACGCGGATTTGGTCCTTGTAGTGCTGGATGCTTCGCAGCCGCTCATTTCAGAGGATGAGGAGTTGCTTCGTCAGGTGGCAGGGCGCCGGGGCATTGCGGTAGAGAATAAAGCCGATTTGGCCGAACGCCGAGAGCCGAAGGCCAACAGCGCCCCCGCTTTGGCCGTCGATCGTAGACCGTCAGTCACCGACGGTTTACCCATCGTGCGCACCTCCGCCCTTACCGGGGCCGGCATTCCTGAGCTGCGCGCCGAAATTCTGCGGCAGGTGGGCGGTGAGCACGGCGTCCAGATGGAAAGCGGCTTCCTGACCAGTGCCCGCCACCGCAGTCTGGTGGAATCTGCGCTGCACGCCTTGGATGCCGCCTCGGCCGCTGTGGCCCAGAACGTTCCCCACGAGATGTTGCTGCTGGATCTCTATAATGCCCTGCGCCAGCTCGACGAGATCACCGGCGCCACCACCACTGATGACATCCTGGGCCTGATCTTCAGCAGCTTCTGTATTGGGAAGTAGAAGAAGCCCACTACCAAATACACTCATTGACGGAGGCAGGATGCTGGGCGAACGTGAGCGGGCGGCGATTGCACGGCTGTGGCAGAGGAAGCTGGAGCAGGATGCGCGGGGCCTGCCGCGGGCCGAGCGACACCGCAACCTGGAACCGCCGAGCGCGGAGTTCCTCTGCGCCCTGGCGGCAGGGGTAGGCGCGAGGAGAATGGTTGAAATCGGCGGGTCGAGCGGAATTTCGACTATTGCACTATCTGCGGCCGCGCGGGAAGCGGGTGGCAGGCTCACCTCGATTGAGATCGAGCCCGAGCGGCAACAGGAATCGCGCGAACTCCTGCGCGGCCTGGCCCTGGACTCGTTTGTAGACTACATCTGCGGCGATGCCGGCGCGGTCCTGCCCCGGCTGGGGGTGATGGACCTGGCCTTGATTGACTGTGAAAAGGAGGATTACGCCCGCTTTTTCGACATGCTGCGGGTGGCGCCCGGCGGCTTCGTGGTGGCCGACAACATCATTTCCCACTCCCTGGCCAGCTATGTAAACCACGTAAGGAAACGGCCAGTCGTGGAATCCATGACCCTGCCCATAGGCAAAGGCCTGGAAGTGACCCGGTTCCTCTCCTAAGCGGCTACAGCAAGCACTCTGCATCTGAAAGGCGTCGTGGTACATTGGCCTCGCGAGAGGCGGAGGACGACGAATGTCCTGGGTGATCAAGCTGGAAGACGAGTTAGGCGAGCGCGGCGAGTGGGTGATGCTGCACGGCGTGGTCCCGGCTTTTGACGAAAAGCATTTTGCCATCCTGCGCTGCATTGATCCCTACGGCCACACCGTCTTCAACCACCTCCAGATGGAGCCTTTCCTGGAGGAGTGGGAAAAAGTTCGCGAGCGAGCCCACGATGATTCCCAGATGCTGGCCTGGAGCAAGATCAAGGAAATGGCCCAGACCTGCCAGAAAGACCGCGACCTCTACCTGAAGTTCGTGGGCAACTGAAAAATTTCTGCACCGCCAATTACAAATTGCTTCGTGTCATCGGTGGTAAAAAATTACTTTGACAGCGCTGCCAGCGCCTCCCGGAACAGCGTCTCAAACGACTGCCGGTTGCCGTTGCCCACCTTGGACAAGGCACGCTCGGCCGCCGGGCGCTGGTAACCCAGGTTGATCAGGGCGGAGAGCACATCTTCCTCCACGGGGCTCGCGGGGGTAGTCACGGGCGCGGCGCCAAGACCCTGCAGCTTGTCTCGTAACTCCAACACCATGCGTTCAGCGGTCTTTTTGCCGATTCCGGGAATGCGGGTCAGGCGGGCAACGTCGTTGCCGCGAATCGCGCCTACCATTTCGTCCGCCGGCATGCCGCTCAGGATGGTAATGGCGAGTTTGGGGCCAATGCCGCTCACCGAAATCAGCCGCTCGAAGAGCTGCTTTTCCCCCGGCCGCAGAAAGCCGAACAGGGCGATCGAGTCTTCCCGCACGTGCGTATGTACGTGGAAGGCCACCTCCGCGCCCAAGGAGGGCAGTTCGGAAAACGTGGGCACGCTGATGTTGACGTCGTAGCCTACACCGCCAGCCTCTACGATGGCCTGATTAGGATGTTTGGCGATCAGGCGTCCGCGCAGGTGGGCGATCATGGGCCCATTGTAGCGAGGGGAAACAGGAGAGCAACAGGCTTGTGGCTTAGGTGCTCAGTCAAACAGGCCAAATGCTAGCCAATTACCAACTGCTGCTTCACTGTCCCCGCCGCCGGTAGTAGACGGCAAATTCAAAGCCGGGACTGGGCGGAAACAGTTCCGCCACTTTGCGTAAACGTTCCGCCAGGGGTGTGGGAGCAAGCAGTGGATAGTCGCGCTCCCGCAGGTCGTAGTAGTCCACGTCCAGGTAGAGAGAGAGCAGGTAGATGGAAATCGCGTCCGAAAACGTGGTTTGCAGGTAGTCATTCTTATGTTTTTCGACGTCCGCTCCCGGGCTGGTGGCCAGTTTGCGCAACTCGTAGGCATCCAGGCTGGTTTCGCCGCGTACGCCATCCTCCACTTGTTTCCATACCAGCTCGGAAAAGGCTTCGGACACGCCAGCCCGCTCTACCACTGCATGTCCCACGTTGATATAGAACTCAAAAGCGACGGAGAACTTGTCGTCCATCAGTCGGGTGGAGATGAAGACGCATTGCGCGTCGCCCACGTTCAGGTTGCGATGGCAGACCGCGTTGTCACTGAGCGCCACGTCATAGCGGTCGGCGATAAGGGTCTCGTCGCCCTGGCCGATGGTAAGAGGCACAAAATAGTAGGCCTTGCGCTCCAGGGCGGCAGCGGCGCTGACCGGCACGGCCGCAACCATGCGCTCCAGGTCGTTGGCCGGGGTGCTGATGTTGCCGGTAAAAGCGTAGCAAATGCCATTAGGGGCCTGCGAAACCGGGTTTTGCCGGATCACTTCCGCGGGAGACCGGGTCAGGGCGTGTGCTGCCTGCGCCATAAGAGCTTATTCTAGCGCAGTACGGGCGCATCACCCCGGCGGACTCCCGTTGTAAGCTGAAGGTTATGGCTGAAGTTGGAATGGTGACCCGCAAGCCCCGGTTTCTGGGTGTGGTGTGCCGCGCGCTGGTGATTACGTTCCTCTTCACGCTGCTGGCCTTCGCTTTGACCCTGTTGCTGGCAATCATTAGCCTGAGCCTGTTCGGCGTGGTCCAGGGACACCGTCCGGATATGGCCAACGCCTACCGGCATGTAGCCTTGCCTGCCGCGGTGCTGGTGGCGGCCGTCGTACTGGTTACCGCCACCATCAGCGAATTCAAACGCTACCGGCGGCGGCTGGCGGCGTGGAGAGGATTTTGAAAAAAGCCTCGTGTGAATGCCCGTGAATCCACGACCTACAATATGAAACCGCGCATCGCCATTCCCTGGCCACATTCGGCCAACAAGGAGTATTCGGAACGGGGCCTGCCGCAGTACGAGCAGGCGGTCCGCGAGGCGGGAGGAGAGCCGGTTCGCATTCCGCTGGATCGTCCGGCGGAGGAATTGATAAAGCTCTTCGAAGGTTGCGATGGCGTGCTGCTGCCGGGAAGCCGGGCGGATGTGGACCCCGGGAAGTATGGCGAGGCCCGCGACCCGCACACCAGCCCGGCCGATCCTCTGCGCTACACCGCTGATCAGCTTCTGCTGCAGAATGCTCACCATATGCGCAAGCCGCTGCTGGGCATCTGTTACGGGCTGCAGATCCTGAATGTCTACCGCCGCGGCACTTTGCAGCAGCACATTGAGTCCACCATTGACCACACCGCACGGGACAAAACGCACGCCGTCCAGGTGGATCCGGTCTCATTGTTGGCTAGCATTCTGGGCAACACTCTGCCGCAGGACACGGAGCTGCGGATTGAGGTCAACACCAGCCATCACCAGGCCGCAGCCATTGTGGGAAGCGGCTTGCGGGTGGCCGCTCAAGCTCCCGACGGGGTCGTTGAGGCGCTCGAAGGCACATCTCCGGAGCATTTTGTACTGGCTGTTCAGTGGCACCCGGAGCGCTCTCTGAATGAGCCGGCCTCCCAGGCTATCTTCTGTGCTCTGGTCGAGGCGGCTCGTGCCCGGCACCGGGAACTGGCGGGAGAATTCGAGTCCCTGCCGAAGTGAATCTTCGCCTCCAAGGTGAAGCAGCACCGCTTATGCCGCTTGGGGCACAGGTTCGGGCGGAGGTGGAACCAAGTCGGCCGCGGGCGCACCGCACCTCAAATTGAGTTTTTCCGCAATCGCCAGCCAGCGCGGCATCCATTCCTGCCCGGCGACTCTATTGCCGTTGTCACGGCAAAATTCCTGCAAGACGCGATAGCACGCGTTCTGCGCGTGCCACAGATCCACCTCGAAAGGCAGCGAGCGGGCCAGCCGGACCGCGGTTTCAAACTGCGCGAAGACGCTGGGCTCGGCGGGATCCGCCGTCAGGCGCTCGGCCAGTTCCGCCAGTCTCCTCTTCAGCACGTAGCTGAGGCCCGGGCTATCCAGCGTGATCTCATCCCGCGCGGCCGCATCCATTAGCGAGGCAATAGCGCCCAGGTCCAGCGTTTCGGCTTCGAAAGCATGGCGGAGGCTGCTGTTGATCACAAACTCAGCCGTTGCGTGCAGGACCTTTGGCCGAGGCATGTGCAACTCGCTCAAAAACCGCAGCAGGGGCGCGTCACTTTCGTAAACTTGCCGGTAATTGGCTTCCACCTCGGCCAGTTTGGATTCAAGAATGTGCCCTACTATGCGCCGCTGTTCGTCGCGAAACAGGGATTTCAGGGTGTACTGAGCGCCCTGGAAGTGTTTGTCCAGCAGCCGCAGGGATTCGGCCACGTCACCGCTGTTGAAGACCTGGGAAAGTTCCCTGACCTCCTCGCCGTACGCCGGCTCTCCACCCGATTCCCGCACCCCGGCATTGATGTTGTGGTCCCCGAGGTGCAATACCCCGTAACTAAATGGCCCGCACTCCCGCGTAATGCGGGAACAGACCTGCGCGCGGCCCAGGTCCAGGCGAAACCGACCGGACTGGAAGCGTTGCGCATCGTTCACCGTAATGTCGTAACAGTAAATCGAGGGCTGCTCTTCGTGGTGGTCGAACAGCGAACTGACGGCGAAATGTGCCGCCACCTTGGGCAGGTCGAGCATAGCCGGCTTCACCCAGGTGGTGTAAATGCGAGCGCCGTCTCCGAAGCTGGCCGTGTTGCTATGGGCCTCGCCGAGGCGCTCCAGGAAGCCGGCCTCGAAATCCTGCTGCAGCGCCTCCTGCGCCAGTTGCAGCGCCCGGCCGGCATACATAATGACCTGCACCGTCTCGATGCCGGAAAGCTCATCGAAGAACCAGCCGCAACTGGTGTACATGAGCATGGCATGGCGCTCGATTTCCAGCAGCTTCCACACTGTGACCTGCTCGTCGGCGCTGAGCGCGCGGGTTTGATTCCGGGCGAGAAACTCCTTCCGCTCCGCTTCGGATCGCTCAAGTACCACCCGGATGTACTCATCGCGAGCCGCCCAGGGATCTTTCAGGTATTCACGCGCCTTTTTTTCATAGGATCCGGCCAGTTCACCTTGCAGCCAGTCCAGCGCTTGCCGCAGCGGCGCGCGCCAGTGCTGCCGCCAGCCTGGCTTCATGCCGGAGTTGCAGCCGCAATCGCTACGCCAGCGCTCCACCCCGTGCCCACAGCTCCAGGAAGTGTTGTTGATGATTTCCACCTCAAGCGTGGGCGGATGCTTAGCGAGGTACTCGCCGTAATTGGTGATGTGCGCCAGGCCATGCGATTCGATGTATTCCAGTGCATAAGCCAGCGCCATGTCGCCGTGGGGGTGGTGGTGGCCATAGGTCTCGCCGTCGGTAGCGATGTGCATTAGCTGCGGCCAGCGGCGGCCGTCTGAGAAGCCACCCAGTAGCCGCTGCGCGAAGTCTCCACCGTTGGATAACAGGTGCTCGAACGCCACCGCCTGCGAAATGGGTCCGTCGTAAAAAAAGAGGCTGATGTTCCTGCCTGAGGGCAAATTGGCCAGATATGCGCGGGTGGGATCTATTTTGGCCCCCTCCACGTTGCGCCAGCGCTGGCTGTTCAGCCTGCGTACCTGACGGGCCTGGTGCGGCGCCAGGATGGTGAAGCGGATGCCGAGTTCCGCCAAAACCTCCAGCGTCTCTGTGTCGGCGGCGGTTTCCGGCAGCCACATGCCTTCGGGCTCGCGTCCGAAGCGGCGTTCGAAGTCACGAATGCCCCACAGCACCTGCGTGTATTTGTCGCGTGGCGTGGCCAAGGGCAAGATCGTGTGGTTGTAAGCCTGGGCTATGGCTGAGCCGTGGCCAGAGAAGACCTGCTGACTTTCCGTGTCTGCGACCAATATCTTGGCGTAGGTGTGGGGCGCATTATCTTCCATCCAGGAGAGCAGCGTAGGCCCGAAGTTAAAGCTGATGCGGGAGTAATTGTTAACGATTTTGACTATGTGACCTTCGCCGTCGAGGATGCGGGCAGCCGAGTTGGGCGCATAACATTCGGCGGTGATACGCTCGTTCCAGTCGTGGTAGGGATAAGCCGAATCCTGAATTTCAACCGCTTCCAGCCAGGGGTTTTCCCGCGGCGGCTGATAGAAGTGGCAGTGAATGCAGAGATAACGTTCCATAGGCCGGTTGCTTAGATGCCGATTGAGGTGCTTGCGACCGGGGTGGGCGGATTATAAGGGTCGCGTGCTCAAGAAAAAAGTCCTGAGGCCGTAACGGCCTCAGGACGGTCGGCAAGATGCCGGCCAGTGAGAGAGAAGGGCAAACTCAGGCCAGGCGCTTGGTGCGGGGCGGCACGGCCTTGGGCAGAACCAATTCCTCCGC
>DASYWT010000257.1:0-10560 GCA_035935775.1 Terriglobales bacterium | reverse complement strand
GGCAAACGTTTTAAGCGCAAAGAAGACCCTCGCCTGGTTCGCGGCATCAGCCACTACACCGACGATATTAAGCTCCCGAACCTGGCGCACTGCGTGTTGGTTCGCTCGCCGCACGCCCACGCCCGCATTGTCTCCATTAATACCGAGGCGGCCCGCTCCCATCCCGGCGTGCTGGCGGTGGTGACCTCCGCCGACCTCCAGGGCCTGGGCATGATTCCCTGCGCCATGCAGATGCCTGACCTCAAGGTTCCCCCGCATCCGGCGCTGGCAAAGGACCGCGTCCGCTATGTGGGCGAGCCGGTGGCCGCTGTCGTCGCCGAGGACGCTTATGCCGCCCGCGACGCCGCCGAAATGGTGGCGGTGGATTACGAGCCGCTTCCGGTTGTCCTTGATATGGAAAAAGCGCTGGAAAAGGACAGTGCTGTCATTTACCAGGATTTTGGCGGCAACAAGGCCTTCACTCATGCCATGAAAAGCGGCGACATCGACGCCGCCTGCAAGAAAGCCGACCGCGTGGTGAAGGTTCGTTTGCTCAATCAGCGTGTGGCGCCCACCGCCATGGAACCGCGCTCCATCGTGGCTGAATACCTCCCCGGTGAGAACCGGCTCACCATCTGGGCCTCCACTCAGATTCCCCACCTGCTCAAGACCCAGGTGGCACTTATGGTCGGTCTGCCGGAAACCGCGGTGCGCGTCATCGCCCCCGAAGTGGGTGGCGGTTTCGGCAGCAAGCTGAACGTTTATGCCGAAGACGGCGTAGTTCCCTGGCTGGCCATGAAGCTGGGCCGCCCCGTCAAATGGACTGAAACCCGCCGCGAAAGCCTGCTCGTCACCATTCACGGCCGCGACACCATCAACTACCTCGAACTCGCCGTAAAGAAGGACGGCACCATCCTTGGCCTGCGCGCCAGGATTTTGGCCGACATGGGCGCTTATCACCAGTTGCTTACGCCGCTCATTCCGCAGCTCACCGCGCTCATGCTCCCCGGCTGCTACAAGATTCCCGCGTTCGACTGCGAAATCATCGGCGTCTTCACGAACAAGATGTCCACCGACGCTTATCGCGGCGCCGGACGGCCCGAGGCTGCCTACAACATCGAGCGCCTCATGGACTGCGCCGCCCGCGAGCTCAACCTGGACGCGGCCAAGTTCCGCAGTAAAAACTTCCCCCAACCCAAGGAATTCCCCTTCACCACCGCGGCCGGCCTGGTTTACGACTCCGCCAACTACCAGCAGAGCCTGAAGCGTGCCCTGCAACTTGCCGGCTACGACAAGCTGCGTGCTCGCCAGAAAGCCGGCTGGAAACAAGGCAAGTACTACGGTATTGGAGTGTCCACCTACGTGGAAATCTGCGCCATCGGACCCTCCGCCGCTACGCCTGCCGGCGGCTGGGAAAGCGGCACCGTGCGCATCGAGCCCACCGGCAAAGTCACCGTGCTCACGGGGGCTTCCCCGCACGGCCAGGGTCAGGAAACCACCTTCGCGCAGCTCGTGGCCGATCAGTTCGGGATCAGCCCGGAGGACGTCACCGTCATTCACGGCGACACCCTGGCTGTGCCCTATGGCATCGGCACCTTCGGCAGCCGCGGCACCGCCGTGGGTGGCACCGCCATCTACTACGCAGTTCAAAAGCTAAAAACCAAGATCGCCGCGCTGGCTGCTCACCTGCTGGGCGCTAAACCTGCCCAGATCGTCATCGCCAACGGACGCATTGGCGTAAAGGGCAACCCTAAGAAGTCCATGTCCTGGGGCGAGGTTATCCTCGCCGCCTACACCGCCCGCAGCATTCCCCCCGGCTTCGAGCCCGGCATGGAAGCCACCCACTTCTTCGAACCTTCCAACTTCACCTTCCCCTTCGGTACCCACGTCGCGGCCGTGGAAGTGGACCCGGAAACCGGGGAAACCAAAATCGAGAAGTATGTCGCGGTGGACGACTGCGGCAACGTGATCAACCCCCTGCTGGTGGACGGTCAGGTGCAGGGCGGAATTGCCCAGGGCTTAAGCCAGGCAATGTACGAAGAAATGGTCTACAACGAAGACGGGCAGCCCGTCACCGGCTCGCTCATGGATTACGCCGTGCCCAAGGCGGCGCACATTCCCGAGTTCATCCTCGACCGCACCGTCACGCCCACGCCGGTCAATCCCATGGGGGTGAAGGGAGTGGGCGAAGCCGGCACCATCGCCTCCACGCCCTGCATGGTCAACGCGGTGTGCGATGCGCTGGCGCCGCTGGGCATCAACAACATTGACATGCCGCTGAAGCCGGAGCGCGTGTGGCGGGCCATTACCGCAGCCCAAGCGGCAACACCCCCACCAGCCGCAGTCAAAACCAACACCCGCACCAGGAGGACCGCATGATTCCGGCATCGTTCGACTACGAATCGCCCAAGACTCTGAACGAGGCAATCAGCCTGCTTGCTTCCCGCGAAGATGCCAAGCTGCTGGCCGGCGGTCATAGCCTGCTGCCCGCCATGAAGCTGCGCCTGGCCAATCCGGCGTTGCTGATTGACTTGGGCCGCATCGGCGGGCTCGACTACATTCGCGATGCCGGCGACAACATCAGCATCGGCGCCCTTACCACGCACGCCGCCGTCGCCGCTTCCCAGTTGCTGCACGCTTCTTCACCGCTTTTGGCCCAAGCTGCCGAGAACATTGGTGACATCCAGGTGCGCAACCGCGGCACTCTGGGCGGCAGCCTCGCCCAGGCCCATCCTTCCGCCGACTACCCCGCGGCGGTGCTGGCGTTGGATGCTCAAATCGTGGCCGCCAGTCAGTCCGGCGAACGGGTAATTCCGGCTCGCAGCTTCTTCACCGGTATGTTCACCACGGCGCTGCGGCCGGACGAAATCATCACCGAAATCCGCGTGCCCAAGACCACCGGCGCGGGAACGGTTTACAAGAAGTTCCCTCACCCGGCTTCCGGCTACGCCGTGGTGGGCGTCGCCGTCGTGGTCCGCGGCAGCACGGGTAAAATTGATGATGTCGCCGTAGGCATAACTGGGGTGGGCGAAGTTGCTTATCGCGCGACCGCAGTGGAAGACGCCCTGCGGGGCAAGCCGGCCAGCGCAATCGCAGAGGCCGCCAGGCACGCCACCGATAAAGTCGAAGCCTTGGGCGATAACTATGCCTCGGCAGAGTATCGCCGCCACCTGGCGCAGGTGTATACGCGCCGCGCCCTGCAGGAAGCGCTGAGCACGAAGCGCAGATGAGTGAAGTGCAGATAAGACCAGCCCCGGACGGGGCGAGATACTAAAGCCCAGGACGGAAGTCCTGGGTACACTCGCAAAATGGAAACGAGTCCCAGCGGGACGACACCCGTTTAGCGCTCGCCACCATCCCATGCCCGATCCACCCAACCCCGCGCTGAATCTGGCCCACGACTTCAACGCCGCCGCATATTTTGTTGACCGGCACCTGCGCGAAGGCCGCGGCAGCAAGATCGCCATAGAGTGCGGCGAGCATTGTGTCACCTATGCCCAACTGCAGGAGCGGGTCAACCGAATGGGCAATGCTCTGCTCGGGCTGGATGTCCGCCCCGAAGAACGCGTCTTTCTGCTTCTGCTCGACACGCCCGAATTTGCCTACAGTTTCTTTGGCGCCATCAAGATTGGCGCCGTGGCCGTGCCGGTTAACACCAACTTCAGGCCCGAAGACTATTCCTACCTGCTCAACGACTGCCGTGCCCGCGTAGCCATTGTTCACGAACAACTGCTGCCGCAAATCCATCGCATTCCCGCCGACCGCTTGCGTTACCTGCAGCACATCATCGTGGTCGGCTCCGCTCATGGGGGCATGCATTCCTTCTCTACTCTGCTGCATAACAACTCCCCACAACTGGACCCTGCGCCCACCAGCAAAGATGATCCCGCGTTCTGGCTTTATTCTTCCGGCAGTACGGGCGCGCCCAAGGGCTGTGTGCATCTGCAACACGACATGGTGGTCACCTCCGAGCTTTATGCCAAGGGCGTTCTGGCCATGACCGCCGAAGACCGCTGCTTCAGCGTGGCCAAGCTGTTCTTTGCTTACGGCTTGGGCAACGGGCTCTATTTTTCACTGGCAGTAGGAGCCACCAGCATTCTTCTTCCCGAGCGCCCGCGCCCCGCTGCGGTATTTGCCGTCGTCGAGCGACACCGTCCCACGCTGTTTTTCTCGGTACCCACCAACTTCGCCGCCCTCCTCAGCTATTACCGGGATCAAGGGCCGGACTTCGATCTCTCCTCCGTACGCTACGGCATCTCCGCCGGCGAGGCTTTACCGGTCTCCATTTTTCAGCGTTTTAAGCAGCGCTTTCGAGTTGAAATCCTCGACGCCATCGGCTCCACCGAAGCCCTGCACATGTTCATTGCCAACCGTCCAGGAGCAGCCCGCCCAGGCTCCAGCGGGCAAATTATTCCCGGATGCGAGGCCCGCCTGGTCAACGAGAATGGCGAGCCTGTAGCCCAGGGCGAAATCGGCGACCTCCTGGTCAAAAGCGACGCCGTCTGCGCCGGCTATTGGAACCAGCACGAAAAGACTAAACGCACGATCCAGGGCAACTGGCTCCACACCGGGGACAAGTACCACCAGGATGAGGACGGCTACTTCTGGTATGCGGGACGCTCCGACGACATGCTGAAAGTGAATGGCTTATGGGTCAGCCCGATCGAAATCGAGAACGCCCTCATCGAACATCCCGCCATTAAAGAAGCCGCCGTGGTCGGCCGCCAGGACGAGGACCAACTGCTGAAGCCGGCCGCTTACATCGTGTTGAATAACGGGGCCCCTGGCTCAGCTGAATTAGCCCGCCAATTGCAAGATCATGTGGCGGCGATGCTTGCCCCCTACAAACGGCCCCGCTGGGTGGAGTTTGTCAGCGAACTTCCCAAGACGGCCACGGGCAAAGTGCAGCGCTTCAAGTTGAGAAATGCACAGGGCACACTGCCCGAAGGTGCCGTTTGAATTCCTCCTCTTCCGGTATAAACTGTCACCCAAATCGCCGGCGTAACCGGCTCGGCCTCGAAGGACTTGCGCAAGCCGCTTCCATTTTCGCTCGCTTCGTCGATCGTCTTTGCTGCTCTGCTGGCCGTAATGGGCCTGCCGGGGAGCGCTGTAGCGAGTCACAAGGCCAAATCCACCAAGTCTGAAACCGCAAGATCCTCCCCTCCCGACAGCGGCAAACCCGTCGTGGTTAAGGCTATCCGCCACTGGTCAAGTGCCGATGTCACCCACGTCGCCATTGATCTCACCGGACCGGTGAAGTACAAGTTCGCCCATCTCATCGGTCCCGACCGCGTCTATTTCGACCTGGAAGACGTGGACGTGGCTTCGGCCGTGCTCGCGAAGGGGCTTCGCGAACAGGATGGTTTCCTCACCAACATCCGTGTTGGCGACCTGGACAACGGTTCTACCCGTGTCGCTTTAGACCTGGATGAACCGGTTGAGTATTCGGTCAACCTGGTGCCCGATCCTTATCGCCTGGAAATTACCTTCCACCGCGCCGCCGGTCAGCCTCGGAACAACGATGCCGCCACTACGGCAGTTGTTCCTTCCATCACCATGGATCCTCCCAAAGTGGTGGGCAGCGACAACAGTCCCGGCGTGCGCCTGGCGCAGGTGAATCCGGCTGCCGAGCAACAAGCCTTTACTGGTGCTCACGAGGCCAAGCCCGACAGCAACGGCGAGCGCTCCCTGATTCGTGCTTTAGGGTTGAAGATCGGAAAAATCGTCATTGACCCCGGACATGGCGGCGATGACCACGGCACCATGAGTTCCAATGGGTTGTTTGAAAAAGACGTGGTGCTTGACGTGGCCCTGCGCCTGGGCAAGCTGCTGCAGAGCCTGGGCGCGGAGGTGATTTACACCCGCGTGACCGACCGCTACCTGCCCCTGGAATCGCGCACCGCCATCGCCAACCGCGAGGCTGCAGACCTGTTCATTTCCATCCACGCCAATTCCAGCCCCGACCGCGATGCGCAGGGGGTGGAAACCTATTTCCTGAACTTCACTACCTCTAAGGAATCCCTGGAAGTAGCCGCCCGCGAGAACATCGTTTCCCGCCGCCCGGTCAGCGAACTGCGCGACCTGGTGCAGAAAATCGCACAGCAGAATCGCATTGCCGAATCCCATGAGTTCGCGGATGATGTGCAAGCAGCGATGGCCCACGACATTGCTGGCGAGCGCAACCGCGGTGTGCGCGAAGCGCCCTTTATCGTGCTCACTGGCGCCAACATGCCCGCCATCCTTACCGAGATTTCCTTCATGAGCAATGAGGGGGACGAGAGCAATCTCCGCAATCCGCAATACCGCCAGAAGATTGCCCAGGCGCTCTACGACGGCGTTTCCACCTATGTGAACGGCTTGAGCGGAGTGGCCTCGCCTTCTCAGTCGGCGGCTGCGCTCAACTCCAGCGTGCGCAACGTCACCGTGCTTCCGGGAGCCGGCTCGGAGATGCCGCTCGCTTCCGCTCCCTGGGGCGAGTTGATGCTGGGGTTCATCGCCGCTAACCGCCCCTTTATCGTGATTTTCTTTCTGCTGGCAGCCGCCTGGAGCTTCTTCCTTACTGCGCCCACGCCGGCGCAACCCGCTCCGGCGCTTGCGGAAGCCGGCTCCGGAGGGGCGGCTGGTCCTTCGGTAGACAGCACCTTCCTCGCCCCAAGTGGGGAATACACTCCCCGCCGCAAGTTGCACCTGGTAAGGCGGTCATAGGCTTTTGCCTTCCATCGAAAACGACAAACCCGGTCTCGAATAGACCAGCTGAAAGTAGTCGCCAGTTTTACTGGCGCGAAACTGGGCCCAAGTTGTCTGAAGTCCCGCCAGGGACGGCTAAATTTCTTTTAACCGAAGGTTCGGCGATGTAAGCGAGGGCGGGACGCCCTCGCAACAGCCGGCGGGACGCCGGCGCTACGAAAAAATGGCGGCCCGCAGGCCGCCTCTTTGACTCCTGACTCCCAACTCCTGACTACCGACTCCTGACTCCCGACTTTACGTTCCTTCCGACCAGCTTGACAGGTACTCTTCCTGCTCGGGAGTGAGCCGGTCAATCTTAATGCCCCTGGACTCCAGCTTCATGCGGGCCACGCGCTTGTCCAAATCCTCAGGAACGGCGTAAACCACGCGCTGCAGCTGGTTATAGTTCTTCACCAGGTACTCGACGGAGAGCGCCTGGTTGGCGAAGCTCATGTCCATCACCGCCGCGGGGTGACCTTCGGCGGACGCCAGGTTGATGAGCCGGCCTTCACCCAGCAGATTGATCTTGCGGCCATCTTTCAGAGAGTACTCCTCGACGAACGGCCGGGTAGTGCGCTTGGAAGACGACATGCGCTCCAGCGCCGGAATGTCAATCTCCACGTTGAAGTGGCCGGAATTGGCTACGATGGCGCCGTCCTTCATCAGTTCAAAATGCTCCTTCGCCAGCACGTTCTTGTCGCCTGTAACCGTGACAAAAACATCTCCCAGCTTGGCCGCCTCCAGCATGGACATGACGCGGAAGCCGTCCATCACCGCTTCCAAAGCGCGGGTCGGGTCAATTTCGGTCACAATGACTTCGGCGCCCATGCCGCGGGCTCGCATGGCCAGGCCGCGACCGCACCAGCCATAGCCGGCAACCACAAACTTGCTGCCCGCCAGCAGGATGTTGGTGGCGCGGATAACGCCATCCACGGTCGATTGTCCGGTGCCGTAGCGATTGTCAAACAAGTGTTTGGTGGCGGCGTCATTCACCGCGATGATGGGATAGCGCAGCACCCCTTCCTTGGCCATGGCGCGCAGCCGAATCACGCCGGTCGTGGTCTCCTCGGTACCGCCGATGATGTTATCCGCCACGTCCAGGCGCTTGGTGAGAACGCAGCTCACCAGGTCGGCGCCATCGTCCATCGTGATGTGGGGCTTGTGGTCGAGAGCCGAAGTGATGTGGCCGTAATAAGTGTCGTTATCTTCACCCTTAATGGCGAAAACGGGAATGCTGAAGTCGCGCACCAGGCAGGCGGCTACATCGTCCTGGGTGGAGAGCGGGTTGGAAGCACAGAGGGAAACCTCTGCGCCCCCGTCCCTCAGGCAGACAGCCAGGTTCCCGGTTTCCGCGGTCACGTGCAGACAAGCGGAAATGCGGATGCCCTTCAGCGGCTGGTTCTTTATGAATTCCTTGCGGATGGCTTGCAGCACCTTCATAGACTGGTTGGCAAAGTCCAGGCGCTTGCGTCCAAGATCGGCCAGTTCAATGTTCTTAATATCGCAGGGGACCGAAGTGGGTGTGGTAGACATAAGCTCCTTACCTACAGCTATGAATTAAATCTGCAACCGGTGGGAATCCAGCGGGCACAAACCCGCCCCTAAAACATTGTGCTGATCAGAATAAAGGAAAGGCGGGGGGAAAGAGAAGGGGCGCGATGAGGCGCCCCAGGTACGCCTTTCCGATGATTCCTACTTCTTCACCGCGTGAGCGGGTTCGTGAGCTTCGCTGACACCGGCGTCGCTGCCTAGCTTGGCCGCCTTATTAGTATGTTCCCATGTGAAATCGGGGTCGGGGCGTCCGAAGTGGCCATAGGCTGCCGTCTTCTTGAAGATCGGACGGCGCAAATTAAGCGACGTGATGATTCCCTTGGGCGTAAGGTCGAAATTGGCGCGTACCAGTTCCTGCAGCTTCTCCGGACTCACTTTGCCCGTACCGAAGGTATCCACCAGGACGCTAACTGGTTCAGCCACACCGATGGCGTAAGCCAACTGGACCTCGCAGCGGTCGGCCAGACTGGCGGCCACCACGTTCTTGGCGATGTAACGTGCCATGTAGCAGGCCGAACGGTCCACCTTGGTCGGATCCTTGCCACTGAAACAGCCACCGCCATGGCGCCCCATGCCACCGTAGGTATCCACGATAATCTTGCGCCCCGTCAGGCCGGTATCGCCCATCGGGCCGCCCACCACGAAACGTCCAGTGGGATTGATGTGGTATTTGGTATCGGCGTCGAGCATGTGGGCGGGAATTACGGTTTGAATAACGTGCTTGAGAACGTCGGTGCGGATCCTGTTGTTATCCACCAGCTCGGAGTGCTGGGTGGAAATTACCACGGCGTCTACCCGCATGGGCTTATGGTTGTCGTCATATTCAACCGTGACCTGGGACTTCCCATCCGGGCGCAGCCAGTCGAGTTCGCCACTCTTGCGCACCTCAGCCAGGCGGTGAGTCAATTTATGCGCCAGCATGATGGGCGTGGGCATGAGTTGGTCATTTTCGTTGGTGGCATAGCCGAACATCATGCCCTGGTCACCGGCGCCGCCGGGGTCCACGCCCTGGGCAATGTCCGGCGACTGCTCGTGAATCGAAGAGATCACCGCACAGGTATTGCAGTCGTAGCCGTAGGTGGCGTCGGTGTATCCCACCGCGCTCACCGTGCCGCGCACAATGGAGGGAAAATCCACATAGGCATTGGTGGTAATCTCGCCGGCAATGAAAGCCAGGCCGGTGGTCACTAAAGTCTCACAGGCGACCCGGCTATAAGCATCTTCAGCCAGGCAGGCATCAAGGATGGCGTCAGAAATCTGGTCAGCAATTTTGTCCGGATGCCCCTCGGTGACTGATTCCGAAGTAAACAAGTAACGCTTTCTGGAAGGCACGGTTCACGATCTCCTTATCACGTGGCTATTAATGGAGTTAGCATCCCACGGCGGGCCTGTCTGATAAAACAGCCTGCTCGAGGGTAGCAGAGGGCGCGGAGCCCCTGCAATGGCACCTTCAGCGAGCGGGATTATTTTGGGACTGAGGTGCGCCCTGGGTAACGCCGGTGGGAAACGGATTGGCAGCCAGGATGCGGGGTTACAAAGGTTTGTTGCCCCTGCGCGAAGGCGCTGCCTATAATACGCCCACCCCCTTTGCAACCTTCGAAGGAAGCTGTGATGACCGAGGCCACGGGCACCGAGCGGAAGCGATACCTCCAGGAACTCAGCATTTTCCATGATGTTGCCAAGGCCCTCACCTCCTCTCTGGACCTGGATTCCATCCTGCAGACCATCATGGAGAAAATGGCGGAGTACTTCCGCCCTGACACCTGGTCGCTGCTCATGGTGGACGAAGAACGGGACGAGCTTTATTTCGCCATCGCCGTCGGCGATGCCGCGCAAAGCCTTAAGGACATGAGACTTAAGGTGGGTGAAGGGATTGCCGGCTGGGTGGCCCGCCACGGTGAAGGACTGGTGGTCCCGGACGTTTATAACGACAAACGCTTCGCCCGCAGGGTGGACGAAATGACCAAGTGGGAGACGCGCTCCATCATCTGTCTCCCGCTCCGCTCCAAGCACCGTGTTCTGGCTGTTATCCAATTAATTAATGTCAATATGGAGGGCTTCGGGGAAAACGAACTGTTCTTCCTGCAGGCCCTGTGTGACTACGCCGCCATCGCCATTGACAATGCCAAGTCGGTGGAAAAGATCCAGGAACTCACCATCACCGACGACTGCACCGGCCTGTTCAATGCCCGCCATCTCTACCAGATGTTGGATGCCGAGGTTTATCGGTCGGCACGCTTTGGGCATGAGTTCACGGTGCTGTTTATTGACCTGGACCACTTTAAACAGGTGAACGACACCCAC